>CAZYHJ010000019.1:0-37612 GCA_964646645.1 uncultured Saprospiraceae bacterium
GAAGTTGTTCCCAAACAAATTCAGCATTACACTCGCCCGGCTGAATGCCTTCTACCACTACTTCATGGCATACATCTGAAACACATCCGCTTTCATCTTCAATAATCAGGCAAACGACGTATACACCAGGTTCTTCATAGGTATGATAAGGATCGTTTCCATCACCTTCATGACCGTCGCCAAAATGCCAGATAAAAGAAACGATGTCATGTTCGCTGGTCGACGTGCTGAAGAAATGTATCTGCTGGGTACCGGGTATTTGTTCCCATTCGAATTCAGCGTTACACTCTCCGGGCTGAATACCCTCCACCACTACCTCATGGCATACGTCACTGACGCAACCTGCTTCATTCTCGATAATAAGACATACCAGGTAAACGCCGGGTTCTTCATACGTATGACTTGGACTGGCGCCATCGCCGCTATGCCCATCTCCGAAATTCCAATGATATGAGACAATGGGATGGTCACTGGTAGATTGATTGATAAAATCAACTTCGAGCGTGCCGGCAAATTGCTCCCATTCGAATTCGGCATTACATTCAGAGGGAATACCCTCCACGACAACTTCATCACAATAATCACTGACACATCCTGTTTCATCTTCGATGATCAGGCATACGAGGTATACGCCGGCAGAATCATAGGTATGATACGGACTGGCGCCATCACCTTCATGTCCGTCACCAAAGTTCCAGTGATAGGACACGATATCATGCTCGCTGGTAGAGGTGCTGTTAAAATGAATCTGAAGGCCACCGGGTAATTGCTCCCAGTTAAATGACGCATTGCAATCTCCCTGAATGGGCGCCACGGTCACCATATGACAAACCTCATCTACACACCCCTGGTTGTCTTCAATGACGAGGCATACATTATAGGTGCCTGCTTCGGCATAGGTGTGATACGGATTGGAGCCATCCCCTTGCTGACTGTCTCCGAAAAACCAGTGAAAGGATACGATATCATGTTCGCTGGTAGAGGTGCTGTGGAAATGGATTTGAAGGGTCCCGGGGAGTTGTTCCCAGGTAAATTGAGCATTGCATTGTGCCCTGAGTCCTTGTGATAAGAGCAAGGTAAAGAGTCCTGTAATCAGGAGGAGTAGTTGCTTTTTCATACCATGGATATGTTTCGAAACGCTGGAAAAAGTGGGGGCTATGTCGTTAAAGATACCACGAAGGGTTATTTGCTGCCTCCGCGTATGGTTTTCCTGATTTTTTCCCCAAGGATCCAGAAGGCCTTTCTGCGACGTACTTTGAAGTGGCTGCGTACGTATTTCTCAATATGCCTGATGGCTTCATCAGGATCATCGGTCAGGGTCACATAGTGCAGATCTTCCTTCGAGATGGTTCCCTCCCTCAACATCAGGTCCAGATAATCCATCAGCGGGGTATAGTAGTCTGTTCCCATCAGCACCACCGGAAAATGATGGATCATACCCGTCTGCACCAGCGTAAGGGTCTCAAACATTTCATCCATCGTACCCCATCCTCCGGGCAACACGATAAAGGCATAAGAGTATTTAAGGAGTAGAAACTTACGTACAAAGAAATAATCCAGGGTTACCCATTGATGCATATATGGATTAGGTGCCTGTTCCATTGGCAATTTGATGTTGCACCCGACACTGGTACCTCCGGCTTCATATGCTCCTTTATTGGCCGCTTCCATAATGCCAGGTCCGCCGCCGGTCATCACTGTAAATCCAGTATGAACGACAGCAGCTCCAACTTTTTCTGCCATGGTATAATAGCGATGTCCGGATTTAAACCGGGCCGAACCAAACACAGTTACGCATGGACCAACAAAGTGAAGTTTGCGAAAGCCTTTGATAAATTGCCACGCTACGCGCATCGTAAAGGCAAACTCACTGCTTCTTGACTTGGGTCCTTCGAGATAATCGTATTCGCGCAGCAGGACCTTTCGATTGTCCTTCTGGTGCAATTTATTTTCCTTTGACTCAGGAGTACTCATGCTTTGGAAAAATTGTTGTTGATTGACTTCATGATTTTTTCAATATCCTTCAGACCATCACGGCGCGCATCTGTAGAAAGGCTTCGGCTGGAGCAGGCTTTCCGGTGATATGTATCCTGCTTCTCAATTCACCATCGCTGATCTGACCGGAAAGCAATCGCCAGATGACACGGTCATCGATGTGAATCTTGGTGACTGAATAGTTTAATTTCTCGTCTTGCGATTTCCATTCTCCATTTAAATACATCCACTGCCAGCTTAAATCGCCTTCTCCACTGACAAACAGGGAGAAGGTGTCTTTGTCTTCGCCGGCTACATTTCGTATATGATATGGAACAGCCCTTAAAGATGTTTCGAGATAGGGCTTGAAGAGTTCAGCATCAAAAAGGGGAGAAGGTCCGCCGATCGCTTCACGGATTTGTTGCTGATGATGCCATTTTTCGGTGTATTCTCTTGCGATATGAAACCAGTTTTGTGACTCGGCTTCACCCGCCCAGGATACGGGATATAATGATCGATCAAAGGGCGGTAACTGGGCGAGATGTTCACGGTACATGCGATTGGTGATGTCAAGCAATTCCGTCAGCATTTGAGGGCTTACTCTTTGCATGGCCGAGACCCATTCGTTGTTGAGCTGGTTGAGGAACGTGACTAAGGATGAGTAGGAACTATCTGCAGGGTGATTTTTTCCAAAAAAACCATCTCTTGATGAGGATAACGATCGGATGTTTCCGTCCAGTAAATGTGCCGCGATGTCCTTCACCTTCCAGGCCGGAGCCACGGTTTGCTTTTCCCAATCTGCTGCCGCCAATGAACGGAGGAGGTCCATCAGCTGCTGATCCAACTGGGGGAAAAGATGAATGGCGGGTATGGGGACTTCCTGATACATGCCCAAATGTAGCGAATTGCCCCACACAGCCCATGGGTGCAGAATTGGCACAGAATTTGGCTATCGCATGCGAAGACAAAACAGTACAACGACTCCCCGGTTATGCTTTTTATTAAAAATGCCTGCCTGATGATCCTCCTGGCTTTCGCCGGTCCAAAGGATAATATGAAACCCCATGTGGTCGATTACATCGAAAAGTATAAGTATGTAGCCATTGACGAGATGCTTCGTTCCGGCATCCCCGCCAGTATCACGATGGCACAAGCCATAGTCGAGTCCAATGCGGGTGTGTCTTCCCTCGCGCGGACTTCAAACAATCACTTCGGTATCAAATGCAAAAGTTACTGGACCGGAAATGCACATTACTATCCGGATGATGACCGTGATGCCAAGGGCAACCTGATCCCATCCTGTTTTCGCAAATATGACAGTGTCGTGGACTCCTACGCGGACCACAGCACCTTTCTCATGAATACGCCTCATTACCAGCCATTGTTTGCTTACGACAAAACAGACTATGAATTGTGGGCAAAGGGGCTGGAGTTGTGCGGATATGCGTCTGATCCTGAATATGCGGAGAAGCTGATCCGGACGATCAAACTGTACAAACTTGATGAACTCGATTACTATACCGTCATCTATGTTCATCCATCCACTCTGGCCGCGCAGAAAAACGCCGCAAACGGTCAGCCATAAACCAAGTACCCAGGAAACTGAAGATGTTCATTTGTCAGTAGCCAAAGCCGCCTCGATTCCGGAGACCAACCTCACGTAATGCCTTTTACAATTCTTCCGGGATTTCGGAAGGCTTTGGCGTTTTTCTTACTGCGTTGGCGAGATCCTTGCGGTGACGCTCCCTGGCTCTGAAGATATCTACAGCGGTAAACAAGGCGTTGCGGAAGGATGTCGGATCG
Source organism: uncultured Saprospiraceae bacterium (assembly GCA_964646645.1). GTDB lineage: Bacteria > Bacteroidota > Bacteroidia > Chitinophagales > Saprospiraceae > Opimibacter. Next base: position 3,778 of record CAZYHJ010000019.1, read on the forward strand.
GCTTCATTCTTTCCGGCGATTTCGTAGGCGGTGCCATGGTCAGGGGAAGTGCGGACGAATGGCAATCCGGCCGTGTAGTTGACTCCGTCCTGGAAGTGCATCATTTTAAAAGGGATCAATCCCTGGTCGTGATACATGGCCAGCACGCCATCAAATTTTCGGTGGTTCATCGCACCAAAGAAACCATCGGCGGGGAACGGACCCATAATCAGGTCGCCTGCTTTTTTCGCCTCAATAATAGCCGGGCGGATGACTTCATCTTCTTCTTTGCCCAGAAAACCATTTTCACCGGCGTGAGGATTCAGGCCGAGCACCGCGATGACAGGTCGTTCGATCCCAAAATCAACCTGCAGAGAGTTAATCAACAGGTCGAGTTTAGCACGGATATTTTCGCGGGTGATGGATTTGGAGACCTGCTGCAGGGGAATATGTCCGGTCGCTACGGCGATCCTGAAACGATCGGATACCATCATCATCAGGCCTTCCTTGACGCCAAACTCATGTGCGAGATATTCGGTATGCCCGGGGTACTGGAAGCCTGCCAGTTGCATGGCGTTTTTATTGATCGGGGCGGTCACGAGCAGATCCAGGTGGCCTTCCTTCAGGTCGCGGACCGCGCGGTCGAGGGCGATATGGGCGATTTTGCCGCTTTCTTCGGATTCCTTGCCCAGGGTGATGTTGATATTGTCCTGCCAGACATTGACCACGTTGATCTTCTGAGCGTAGAGTTTGTCGGCGCCTGCGGTGGTATGAAACTGGAAGTCTCCAGGGTTGACAATGTTCTTGTGATAGCTCACCACTTTACTGGATCCATAGATGACTGGGGTGCAGAGCTGGGTGACGGAGGGATGGGCCAGGGTCTTGATGATGACTTCGAGGCCGATGCCATTGATGTCGCCGATGGTGATGCCTGCGCGGATATTTGCCATGTGTTGTTTTTGAAACTTCTTGTGTATGAGGGGTAAAGATACGATTGTGGATGAAAGAAGTGGACAGGTTGGAAGGTAGAGACAGGTCGCGACCTGTCCCAACCTCTTCCCGCTAGCGCGGAATTGGAATATGCAATCCCAGCGGAGAAAAGATACAATCAATTCTTAAGTCATTCTTAAGAATCACTTCAGCAGGACTTAATACCGCGCACAACATCTTTGTGTCCTAAAACATTTCTGACTATGTTATCTGCAACACACATGCACGCCATGATCGTGCACTTTCCGATCGCCCTCATTTTCGCGGGATTTCTGTCTGAACTTATCGCCCTGTTGACCAAAAGGGAATTTTTCAAACAAGCGGCCTTTTATCTCCTGCTCCTCGGGACTGCAGGTGCCATTGCGGCTTACCTTAGTGGGGATAGTGCCGGGGAAGGCATAGAAGAGGGACCCCTGGAAGGTCCGATGGATCTCCATGAAGATGCTGCCTTGGTCACCCTGTGGCTTTCCATCGCACTCGCCTCTTTTCGCCTGGCGGTTCAGTATTTCAAACTGGATCAAGGCTGGACCAGGGTAGTCAGTATTGTCGGCTTTACTGCGCTGATTGGTTCGGTAGCTTATACGGGTTATCTCGGTGGCCAACTCGTTTACAAACATGGAGCAGGTGTTGAATTAGTCATGCCGGACTTCAATGCCGGTAATGGTGGCACCGAATCTGAAGAGGATGACTGATGCCCCATTATCTTTGTCTAGGCCAAAACAGCATTTTAGTTCATGCGCATTCTGATCGTTGAAGACGAAATCTCTATAGCCAGGTTCATCCAGGAAGGATTGAAAGAGGAGGGTTTCGCTGTGGATTTGGCCGAAAACGGTCGTAAGGGTCTTCAACTTGCCCTTGATAATCTCAACGAGTACGATGTCATCCTGCTCGATTGGATGCTCCCGGGAATGAGTGGTATCGATATCTGCAGAGCTATCCGAAAGGAAGATCAAAACATACCCATCATCTTTCTGACCGCCCGCGATACGGTAGATGATGCGGTTTTCGGCCTTGAATCCGGCGCGAATGATTATATCCGAAAACCCTTTTCGTTTGAAGAGTTATTGGCACGCATAAGAGTATTAATGCGTCCAAAACACCAGGAAGCGTCTGTATTCAAAGCCGGTGGCATCACACTTGATGTGGAAAAGCATACAGTGACCAGAAATGAAGAGTTGGTAGAACTCACCCAAAAGGAGTTCGCTCTGCTGGAATTACTGCTACGCAACAAGGGCAAAGTAACACGCAGGACCCGCATCATCGAAAAGGTATGGGATATCCATTATGACCATGATAACTCTGTCATTGATGTCTATATCAATGCCCTGCGCAGAAAGCTGGATACACCCGAACAGCCGTCACTGATCACTACGGTGAGAGGTGTAGGGTATAAAATCGAAGAACATCCATGAGGCTTCGATTTAAAAACCGGATAGCCTATTTCAATACCCTGGCCACAGCCCTGGTGACTTTACTGGTCTTTGCCATCATCTATGCCGTAGTCCACAAAACCGGATATGACCATCTCGACAAAGACATTCTGACAGAAAGAGATGAGGTCATTAACAACCTCGATTGGCATCGTGACTCCATCATCATCAACAAAATGCCGGAATGGGATGAAGCCGAACACAACAAGGTCGAGGTGAATCCTACTTTCCTTCAGATCGTTGATCTCAATGGTCGCCTTGTCTTTCATTCCAGGAATCTGCTGACCGATCGGTTTCCTTATCGCCCGGGCATCGAAGAGGAGTTTTTTTATGATGATGAACTCAGTGACCAGAAAATCAGACTGGGACAGTTTCCGATTTTCAATGAAGACAATAAGGTCATCGGACAACTTACCATTGCGATTTCCCGTCAGGAATCCTATATCATGCTGCACAACCTGGTTTGGGTATTGATCATCGCATTTCCGGTTGTTCTTTTGGTCCTCTATTTTGCCGCATCGATAGCAGCCGAGCGAGCCATAGCACCGGTGCATCAGCTCATTCGCACCGCTTCAGGCATCAGTGATGCCACGATAGGCACGCGCCTTGATCTTCCTCCCAGGCGCGATGAACTTTATAAACTTACGGAGACCATCAACGCCTTACTTTCACGTATTGAAAAAAGTCTCACCAGACAAAAGCAGTTTACCAGCGATGCATCTCATGAGATCAGAACACCGCTCGCAGCCATACGGGGTACGCTTGAGGTACTTGGACGGAAAACCAGGGAGCCGGAAGTATACCAGGAAAAAATCAAGTATGTCATCCACCAGGTAGACCGACTGGATAAGTTGTTGGATCAACTGCTCCAGCTCGCCCGAATGGAATCAGGCACTACAGCCGTGCATCCAGAACGTTTTCAACTTGCTACACTCATTACGACGCTGAGGGATAAATGGGAAACTGCTGCCAGGGGAAGTCAAATCTCTATCATAGTCTCGGTAGATGTCAATACGATCATTCACGCAGACAAGATGATTATGGAAATCATCCTGGACAATCTCGTAGGAAACGCTATCAAATACGGCCGGCCAAATGGTCATGTCTATATCGAATGGATAGCGTCAAATCGATCGCTTCATATCCGGGATGATGGCTATGGGATTCCGGCAGAGCATCTGCCCCACATTTTTGACCGCTTCTACCGTGTCGACGCCTCGCGAAGCTCCTCGATCAAAGGAATTGGCATCGGTCTCTCTATCGTGAAAAAACTGGCAGATCTGCAGCATATCTCCATCTCAGTGGAAAGCAAAGAGGATACAGGAACCACCATCATGCTGACCTTTCCTGGTTGATCGCAATCACCCCGTTTAAGCCGATTTTAAGTTTAAGTAAAGTCATATCAAAGGTGTACCACGCCAACTTTGACCTGTTGATCATTTGTATACAATTTTAAAAACTTAAAGAATGAAAACGTCCATGGTTGTATTCGGGGGAGCAATCTTCCTGATGCTGATGACACTTGGGTCATGCACTAATAATGTCCCGCCACAAAATGAAATGAAGCAGCCTGCACCACCTGCAGAGCAGCAGGCTAATAACGCAACAGAAGCTAATGCGGCAAGTGAGGTCGATGGAAATGATGAGGAAGAAAACGAATCAGGTGATGATGAAAGCAAGCAGAAGATCCAGGGAAGCGCATTATCTACCAATTTTAATAATCTGCGCGAAGCCTATACGGGAGAGACCACAGCAAGCGCCAAATATGCCGCCTTCAGCAAAAAAGCTGAGGAAGAAGGCCAGCACGCTATTGCTATGCTATTTAAAGCTGTTTCGGCCTCTGAAAAGGTACATGCCAGCAATCACAAAGCTGTACTTGAGGCTGCAGGACAGACCGTTCCGATGGTTACGCCCCAATTTACGGTCCTCAGCACCCGCGAAAATCTGAAAAGCGCCATTGAGGGTGAATCCTATGAGATCACCACAATGTATCCTCAGTTTATACGCATCGCCAATGGGCTCGGAGATCAGTTTTCGCTGGCCAGTCTCAACTATGCCTATAAAGTTGAGCAAAAGCACAAGCCGCTCTATCAAAACGCACTGGCTGCTTTGGAAGCCAAAACGTCTGATCAGCTTCCGTCAGTCTACTACATCTGTCCCACCTGCGGAAACACCTATGAGAATACCGCACCCAAGAGATGCGGTATCTTCATGACCGGTTCGGACAAATTTATACGAATCTCGAGCCTGACTTCCTAAAGCTTTTTGGTGTGGTTTAGGGGCTCCGGAGCAATTCGGGGCTCCTTTTTTTTGAATCATGCCCACTCCTACACAGATATAATCTATGCCAAACCATAAAGTAGGGGCAGGTCTCAACTTGCCCCTACATATCTCCGATCTGGGCATTTGTTGAGGCATAATGATCATAATCATATGTTTTACTGATAGTTCTCATTATCTTCAGGGGCTGAAGGGCGGTACTTTTAATCTGTATTAGCAGTGTGTCGGCGACGACAGCATTTAAAAACAAAACCGGCTATACGATATGAAAACTAAACTCATCATCAGAATTCTACTGCTCGCAGGTATTGGGTTCGCTTCTTTTATAGCCTGTACCTACGATGAGGTGCTACCTCCGGATCTGGATCCCGGAGAGGAAATCAGTTTCAGTCAGGATATCCTGCCCATTTTTGACAGAAGTTGCAATGGCGCAGGGTGTCACAATGGATCTGGTCCACCACCTGATTTGCGGCCAGCCAATGCGTATGACGCATTATGGACAGGCGGATATATTATGTTGGAAACACCTGATCAAAGCGATCTCTATCTATGGATGACCAATGTCAAAGGCCCTATGCCTCCATTGGCTACTAACCCAACAGACAACGCTGTCGTGCTGCAATGGATCACTCAAGGCGCAGAAAACAATTGATCAACCTAAAACCAGAAAGCGATGAAACCAGCATATAAAATATACGGTGTGTTTTTCCTGATGGTCTTTCAGGTGTTCACCTTGTGGGCTCAGGATGCAGAGGCAGTAGTGGAGGAAAAGAAACCCGTGAAGAATACATTTGAAAGCATCTACATCATCGACAATCAAACGGTGATGGTGCCCTTCAAGAATACATTTGAATTTGATATCCAGCACCGTTTTGGTATTGTAGCCAACGGCTATGAAGATTTCTGGGGCCTTTTTGCTCCATCCAATATCCGTCTTGGATTCGGTTATGTACCGGTAAACAACCTGATGGTGGGATTTGGTTTTACCAAACAAAACCTGACCTGGGATTTCAATGCCAAATACGCCATCCTCAAGCAAATGACCAATGGCGGCAGCCCGGTGAGTTTGACTTATTTCGGTAATGCGGCAGTGGACACCAGAGACAAGGAACTCTTTCCAAATCCTGAGGCCTTCCAAAGCACAGAGCGTTGGTCCTACTTCCATCAACTGCTTATCGCGCGCAAGTTCAGCAGTAAGTTCTCCATGCAATTGGGAGCCAGCCTGTCGCACTTCAATGCCGTGTATCCACAATTAGATCCGGAGACAGATACGTATCAGGATATTGATAATGATCATATCGCTTTGGCTCTTTCCGCGCGGTATAAAGTATCAGGTGTCACAAGCATCCTGTTCAATTTTGATCAACCAATGACGCTGCGGGATCCACTCGATCCTGAAGATGAAGGCAGCGATCCAAAGCCCAATCTCTCCCTGGGTATAGAGTTTACCACCAGCGCTCATGCTTTCCAGATTTTCGTAGGAAATTTCCAAAGCATCACTCCTCAGCGCAATAACTTCTACAATACCAATTGGGGCTTTGGCAATGATCAGTTTTCGCTCTGGGATCCGGAGTGGCTGATCGGGTTTAATATGACGAGATTATGGAGCTATTAATCCTAACGATGGGCTCAAGATGTTGAGCCCCAACCAATCACTACTATTCGATAACTTATCATGAAGAAAAAGTCAACCACTAAACCTTCCCGGAGGAGTTTCCTCTCGTTGGGACTTCTGGGAGGGGCAGGGCTGCTGACCTCAAAGGCAGAAGCCATGATCCCTGACATGGAAGATGATCAGGAAAAAGTCCAGATGCTGACACCGGATGGCAAATTGGTCGAGGTCAGTAAACGAGTCCTTGAACAATCCTCAGATCGTCAGAAGGCGAACAACAAGGATATCCTGGACTGGAGTCAAACCGCTAAAAAATCATAGCCATGAAAGAGGAACACAACGAATCCAATAACATGCGCCGTGATTTTCTGCGTACGGCTGCATTGGGGATCACAGCTGCGGCATGTGGAAGTGCTGCATGCTCATGCGGAGGAAAAAAGGAAGGTGAGAAAGTCGCCTTATTATCTCCGGATGGCGAACTCGTCATGGTCGATTCCGCCCAATTGAAACATGTACATAAAACAGTAGGTGTTTCGGTAGAGGAAGCGCGTCATGGCATCCCGGGTAGAAAATTTGTCATGGTCATCGACCTGGCCAAATGTAAAAACGCGCGCAACTGCGTGACGTCCTGCCAAAAGATGCACCATCTCCCGGAAGAGAAGGAATGGTTGCAGGTCAAACTGATGAAGGACAGCCCTGAGGCTGCTCCGTATTGGTTTCCCAAAACCTGTTTCCACTGTGACAACCCTCCATGTGTAAAGGTGTGTCCGGTGGACGCCACATTTAAGCGTGATGATGGATTGGTGCTGATTGATGCAGACAGATGCATTGGATGCAAATTCTGCATGGCCGCCTGTCCTTACTCCACTCGCGTGTTCAATTGGTCAGAACCTGATCTGCCCGAAGAAATCAGTTGCCTTGATTATTCTCCTGAAACGAGCGTTCCATCACGGGTGGGCACGGTAGAGAAATGTGACTTCTGTCCGGATATGGCGCGGATGGGCCAGTTGCCCGATTGCGTCACCGCATGTCCTAACGGGGTCTTCTATTTTGGCGATCAGAATGAGGATGTGGTGACCAATGGGGATGAGACAGTCAAGTTTTCAGACATCATTAAGGAACGCGGAGGATACCGGTTTGCAGAAGAACTCGGTACCGAGCCGCGTGTATGGTATCTGCCACCAAGAGACCGGATATTCCCTGTGGAACGTGGGATGGAAGACTTGCCGGATAATGTGAAAGACAGGTTTAAGGGTATACTTGAAGGATAATCCATTCTAGTTCAGGGTTCAAATTGTTGAACCCCGACGAGGATTTTAATCACCATTAGACAACATAAAAATGAAAATATCGAGAACCGGTTCTGAAATCCTGAGGGTGTTTTCCCCTCAGATCGAACATACCAGTACCCGGGAAAAAATCTGGTTTGGCATCCTCATCATTGCCATGGCGATTGGCACATATGCTTTGTATCTGCAGATCGCCAATGGACACGGGGTCACCGGGATGCGTGATCACGTGGTATGGGGCGTATTTATCGTCAACTTTATTTTCCTGATCGGCCTTAGTTATGCAGGCGCCATTATCGCGGGTTTTCTGCATCTCTACAAAGCGGAGTGGGGTAAACCGATCATACGCCTGGCGCAGATCATGACCCTGGCTTCTGTGATCGTGGGTCCGCTGTTTATTCTTTTGTGCGTAGGACGATTTGACCGGCTGCATCATTTGTTTATCTATCCCCGACTGCAGTCCCCATTGACCTGGGACGTGTTGGCGGTGATGACCTTCCTGGTGGGAAGTGTATTGTTTCTCTATTTAGGCATGATCCGCGATTTTGCAGTCTACAGGGATTCGTCACTGGATATTCCCAAATGGAAACATAAACTCTATGCGTGGCTTGCGCTTGGTTACAATGGTACGGATTATCAGAAACAAAAACTGGTGACCTCCCAGAACCTGCTGGCGATCATCCTGATTCCGGTATCCATCATGGTGGCCTCTATTCTCTCATGGATCTTCGGGATGACCTTGCGGCCGGGATGGCACAGTACGATCTTCGGACCATACTTTGTACTTGGCGCGTTGTATTCCGGTGTCGGTCTACTGATCATTATCATGTGGTATACCCGCAAGGTCTATCATCTGGAAAAGTACATCACGCCAAAGCACTTTGATTATATGGCCTACATGATCCTGGTGCTGGGTGCGGGATATGGTTATTTCACGTTCTCTGAATATTTCACGAGCTGGTATGGCTCGGAAAAATGGGACAGCGAACTCATCCATAAATTATTCAGTCCGGATGAATATGGATGGTACACCTTATTAGCCAATCTGGGAGGTGTTGTGCTGCCGATGCTTTTTGCCGCAGTGCCTAAACTGAGAAAACCTGATTATCTCTTCGTCGTATCCGCCATCATGGTGTTTGCGATGTGGCTCAAGCGATACCTCATTGTTGTCCCTACGCTGGAAACGCCGCTCTTACCCATGCAGGATGTGCGTCCTGAGTATGTGCATTATTCAATCACGTGGGTGGAATGGGCGCTGACGCTCGGAGGTGTGGCGCTATTCTTTATGATCTTCACCCTCGCAGGGAAATTTGTCACGCTGATTGAAGTGGCGGAACTGCCACAGGAAGAAGAACACAAAACCAAAAACCAATGATCATGAAAAAGGTAAATATCATAATCTCAGATGCGATGATACCCTGGACATACCGTTTGATCCTGGTTTTTGGATTGATGTTCCCGGGGGCCTGGCCTCTGGTCGCTCAGGATTCGACAGCCACGCAAACAGAAACGACTGAAGAAGCTCCGCCTGCTGAAGAAGAGGAGACCACAGCGAAAACAAGAATGAGCCTCACCGGCGATCAATATGCCGACGGTACTATCGTTCTTCATGCGTTGTTACGTGCGAAAGTTGGAAGTTCATATCAAAAGGTACCGGATCGTAAAATTGAATTTTTTACGCTCAATGCCGAAGGAGAAGAAGTTGTACTTGGGAATGCCAATACAGCTTTGAATGGAGTGGCGGATTACACTGCGGACAAGAAGAATCTATTGTTGAGTGAGGAGGGATTTTATTCTTTCCTGGCCAGATGGGCCGGTGATGAAAAACTTGAAGACAGTGATGGTGATCTCATGCTTAAACCTGCTTCACTGACAATGGAGCTCACGGAAGCGGATAGCACCTATACCATTTCTTTGCAGGCTTCGGCGATGACAGCAGATAGTTCGGCGCCCATAGCAGCGGCACCTGTTTCCATTTTCGTCAAGCGGATGTTTAGTTCGCTGAAGGTCGCTGAAGGAGAGACGGATGAATCCGGAATGCTGGAGGTTGAATTTCCAGCCGGTTTATTTGGAGATGACGAGGGTAACCTTGAAATCACAGCGATGATTGAAGAGACAGAGGAATATGGAAACCTGACGGCAAAAGCCACGCAAAAGTGGGGCATACCTGTGAGTTCAGAAGCGAAGGAAGCGCCAAGAGCCTTGTGGAGTCCTCATCCACCAGCCTGGATGGTCATCACTTTTTTTATTCTGATGGGTGCCGTATGGATCCATTATGTCATTGTCATCATCAATCTCTTTAAAATCAAATCCCACCGGCCGCAACCGGAAGGAAGAACTTAATGCGAATGGTATGCGTTTTGCATTACGGAAAAGGACTAATTTTACTTCAAATTATAAAACACAAAAACACATCATCATGAAAATGCGAATCCTTTCTTTTTTAAGTCTGACGCTTGTTGTTGGCGTTATAATGGCCTTCATGCCTTCGCCCGAACAAAATGCGCCATGGCCTGTGCCTGACAATTACAAAAACATGAAGAATCCCGTGAAGTTTGATAAGACGGCAGCAGCGGCACTTTGGTCCACCCATTGCAAATCATGCCATGGTAAAGAGGGTCTTGGTGACGGTACCAAAGCGGCTCAATTGAAGACAGAATGCGGTGATTTCAGCAGTGCCGCTTTCCAGAAACAAACGGATGGCGCGTTGTTTTACAAGACACTTGAAGGAAGGGATGAAATGCCTTCTTACAAGAAGAAAATTCCTGATCAGGACGAAATCTGGCAATTGGTGCATTATATGCGCACCATGGCGGAATAATTCAGCCACACATAAAAAAGACTGACAGGTTGATTTACTTGTCAGTCTTTTTTTTTCAAGTAAGCCGCTTTTTCTAAATCACCATTTCGCTATGCGTAATATTCTCCAACCTGGCTGGTGGCTACTGGCCGGAATCGTCCTCTGTTTGACCGGAATGGGCATCAACCATTTCACAAAACAAGAAGGCACAATTTTCCTCGAGCAGGGCAAGACTAAAAAATTATCAGTTGGGTCTTCAGCAGATTCCACAATTTCCGCTCAGAATGAAATAACCTTGACCCTGGACTCGGTCATCCTGCACCCACATACCCCGGAGTTTGAATTGTTGAGTTGGCAGGATAAAGCACCGGTCAATCCACATGATCCGAATCCGGTAAGTGAGGACACAAACGAACCTGATGCCCGTTATCCCGCGGAGCCCATGAAAATCTATCGCCTGGGGGAGACTGATTTTTATTTCAGGCTCAAGGACTTCTATCCCAATTTTGAGTTTGCCTATACTTATCCTGAAAAAAGGGACACCTTGACGCCGAAAGCACCGGGAATTACGCTTGAGCTCCACACTCCGGATGGAAGGCCGATCGTGACCCTTGGACGGGACAAACCGTACAAGCATCAGTTGGATGATCTGGTCAACCTCGGAGCAACGCTCATTTATTTTTGGAATACCAACACGGATAGTCTGCGACTTAGTCTTCTTCAGTTGCAGCGCCATACCGTAGTTTTTCTAGGCGAACAAAATGAAATGTGGATCGTGAGGGGTGATTCTATTTCAGAACAACCGCTTACCGAAGGGCATTTTTATTCCACGGGAGAATCCGATACCATAGGATTCACTGTAAAGTTTGCTTTTCCGGATGCGGCCTTTCTGAAAGCAGAACCGTCTACCCGGGGTGATGCTTTTGATAACCCTGTAGCCCGTGTGGAAATTTGGAAGGAAGGACAATCCGCGACGGAAGCCTATTTATATCCTGAGAGTGCTGGTCGCAAAGGAGGGAAGTTTACCGTTAGAGAAACGGGATATACACTTGGCCTGGGCACATTAAAAGCAGTAACACTAAAGCATTGCGCCTGTAGCCTCACCGTGCAAAAGGACACAGCAGATACAGGGACGCGAATTGAACTCAAAGGAAACCGGAAGACGTCGATCTATGGCTATTCATTGGCTGTAAATGACTGCCTTCCAAAGCAGCGTGTGGTCTCGATGCAGGTGATTCGCCGCAAGGGGGGGATATGGCTTTATGGCGGGTATGCATTTATAATTATCGCAGGACTTTTGTATATTTCAAACCGAAAAAGGACCCAACCATGAAACCATATCCTTCTCTTTTATTTTTGAGCAGTATCAACCGGCCGGATGACTTATATCATCTGTCATTGGGCCATTTGGTGTGAATTTTGAAACAGTAAAAAAGAAGGTTCAAGATTTGTAAACGATAAAAACCGAGTATTATGAAAAATTACATGCTTTTGATTTGCACTTTTTGTCTGGCTATCGTCATGGGATTAGCATCCTGTGAAGGTGAGGATGGAGTTGCGGGTCCAGTAGGTCCGGTAGGCCCAAGTGGTCCACAGGGGGAGGGTACACAGAATTGTGTCATGTGTCACGGAAGTTCACAGGTCATCACTGCAAAACAGTTCCAATGGGAGCATTCAGTGCATGCAACGGGAGGTCATTATGACCGCAATACCACGGCATGCGCAGGTTGCCATACAAGCCAGGGCTTCCTTGAAAGGATAGTGACTGATGCACCAAATGGTGCTACAGCGGCTACGATCGAGGATCCGCTGCCACAAAACTGCTATACCTGCCACCAGGTACACACTACCTATACAGAGGCTGACTGGGCCTTTACACAGACAGACCCTGTGACCTTCTGGGAAGGCGGAGAAACAGTTGACCTTGGTACGGCTAACCTTTGCGTAAGTTGTCACCAGGCCCGCGTGGTAAGTCCCGCATTACCTGATCCTGCTACTGGTGGTACTGTCAATATTCAGAGCACAAGGTACGGACCTCACCATGGTCCACAGGGTATGCTGCTCTCCGGTGTTGGTGGATACAAACTGGGAGGACCAGCGGCTTATGAAAACTCAGCTCACACGTTGTTGTTGGCCAACAATACAGCCGGCGCATGTATCACTTGCCATATGGCGAAACAAGAAGCTGCTGCTTCCGGTGGTCATACCTTTAGGGTAACTAATGAATCAGGGGTATTGAATCCAACAGCTTGTGTGGCTTGTCACCCTGTTGCTGCTGACCTTGCTGTATTGATGACTGATCGTCAGGGACAGATTGATGCAAAAATGGAAGAACTCCGTTTGTTGCTGGTCGCAAGAGGACTTCTTGATGGCACAACAGACCTGAATACCAAGGGTGATTTTGAAGGTCACGAAGCTGGTGCGCTGTACAACTACAAATACATACAGGAAGACCAAAGCCGCGGTGTACATAACTTCAAATATGCCATGGCACTGCTCAATAACTCCATCGCTGCCATGCAGTAATCATGTGAGATACATCTCTTCATGAAAAGTGCAAACTAAAAAGCAGTGAATTATGAAAACGTGTAAAAACCAACGACAAACGATCTTCGGGTTAATGACCCGGGGTTGGTGGATGATGTGTGGATTGCTGGCTTTTATGACAGGTCCGGTGAGCGCTCAACCAGATGAGGGAGCGACGGATACGATCATCGCTGAAAAGCCAAAGCCGGTCAAGAACACATTTGAAAGTATCTGGTGCATTGATGCCCAAACCGTAATGGTGCCCATCAAAGGGACGTTTGAAGCCGATTTCCAGCATCGGTTTGGTACCATGCAAAACAGATACGATGATTTCTACGGCATCTTTGCCGCATCTAACATCCGCCTCGGAGCTGAATATGTACCGGTGGACCGTTTGCTCGTTGGTTTTGGCATCACCAAGTTTAATAGTCTTTGGGATTTTTATGGCAAGTATGCCATACTCCGCCAGATGAAAAACGGAGGATCGGCTGTAAGCATGAGTTACTACCTCAACATGGCGATCGATACGCGTAGCGAAGAAGCCGGAGGTTTTGAGGAAGGCTCTGATCGGTTCTCTTATTTTCATTCTCTTATGGTCGCCAGGAAATTTTCAGATAAATTTTCCTTGCAGTTGTCAGGCAACTATTCGTGGTTCAACCACAAAGAAGTGTATGATGACAACGGTGAGTTTATCGGCCTCGACCAGAATGGCCATTTTTCAGCGAGTGCACTGGCACGGTATAAACTTTCCAACACGATCGGTGTGATTGCAGCGTATGACCTTCCGCTGACGGGCAGCGACGAGTTGCTGGATCCCGATCCCAACCTGAGTTTTGGCCTTGAACTGACAACCAGTTCCCATGCCTTCCAGTTATTTGTAGGCAATTTCCAATCATTGGTACCGCAGTATAACCATACCTACAATACCAATAGCTGGTCCGGCAATCCGGATAGTGTCAGAGAAGGCATCCTGATCGGGTTTAATATCACCCGGCTCTGGAATTTCTGATTTTCAATCATGCATAAATGCGTAGGGACAGGTCGCGACCTGTCCCTACGCATTTATGCATTTACATCGTTCGCCGGGATCGCACCCAGCTCGAGTCCATACTCAGCAGGATGCCGATCATCAGGCTAAAGCCGATCATCGAAGAACCACCGCTGCTGATAAAGGGAAGTGGAATACCAATCACGGGCATCAATCCCATGGTCATGCCAATATTGACAATGAAGTGTGTGAATACAACACCGACTGCGCCATAGGCATAGTGTCGGATAAACGGCACCCGCGCACGCTCACCAATATCTGTCATCCGCAACATCAGGATGAGAAACAGCATGATTACGGCTATTGAACCAATAAATCCATGTTCCTCGCCGATGATACTGTAAATAAAGTCTGTGCTTTGCTCAGGTACATAATTCAGTTTGGTCATAGATCCCTTTAAGAATCCTTTTCCGGTGAATCCCCCTGAACCAATCGCAATTTTTGACTGAAGGATATTGTACAGCGAACCACGCGGATCACAATCGTCAGGATTCAACCATACATTAATGCGGTCCTGTTGATGCGATTCGAGGACATTGTTGAAGATATAATTGCTGGTATAGGCAAATCCAAATAAAAGGGAAACACCAATGGACAGGAGCACCACTTGTCTGATCTGCTTAGACCATAAATTTTCAACAGCAGCATATACCATAAACAAGCCAGCGATCAGAATGACAATTTGGATTTGCTTGAGAAAGGCAAACACCAGAGCACCGGTGATCATCGCCGCAGAAACAAAAACATGAGATTGCTTACGGCGTACACTCGTGAGCAGGAAAATCCCACCGGCAAATAATAACAAGGGCAAGACCACCAGTACATCATATTTCAACGCCAGCACAAACAATAGGGCAAGGATAAAAAAGAGAACAGGAATCCAGATAGCGAGACCTTCGCGAAACAACACCAGGAAGATGGAGAGGAAAACTAACGCCGAACCCGCATCGCCCTGCAGCAGGACCAACATCGCAGGCAGAAGGATAATCCCAGACGCCACCATGAGATCGCGCGTATCTGAAACACGCGTACGATGGTGACTTAAAAAAGAAGCGAGGGCCATAATCGTACCTACCTTGGCCAATTCGGACGGCTGAAATGAAAAGCCACCGATCTGAAACCAACTGGTGGATCCTTTTATCGTCGATCCAACCACCAATACCAATACAAGTAGTAGTATGGTAAAGAAGTAAAAGGGATATGCGAAACCGCTCCAGAATTTCCAGTCAATCAGTTGACAACCGGCAAAAATGATCAACCCGGCGATGACAAAGATGGATTGTTTGCCTGCCTGGGTAGAAAAAAAAGGTACCTGAGCGTCCGGCTGATAGCCCGCCGCATACACCATCATCAACCCAATGATGATGAGGCTGATCACAATCGCAAAACTGATCCAGTCAAATTTCTTCATAGGGCTGTTGGCCTACTGATCGTATAAAAGAAGTTCTTCGACTTTAATATTGTCCGTGACGGGGATGGCCTGCGGATAATCCGCCTGGAGTTTTTTCATGAAGGCCTGTGCCTTTTGTTGCGTGAGAAAAGCGCCTACTTTAAGATGAAAGTATGGTGCGTTGTGAACAAAGATCACGGGATAATCCGGATATAAATTTTCAAATGTACGTTTGGCAGATTCCATTTGCCTGCGGTCTATGCTTGCCAATACCTGGATGCGCCAGCCACGGATTTCCTGGTGTTCGAGGTTGTAGGCTTTCCACCGATCCATCAACGCGGTAATCTGGGGATCTTCCTCGAGTTGCCCATAGGCATTGACGGCATAAGTAAAGGCGAACACCATCACGATAATCAACCTGAAAAATGGCAATACACCCAAATCGAACCGGATTGCTTGAACCATATATAACGGATTATTGGTCCTGGTTAGTTTCCTTGACAATGCTCACACTCTGGCTGCATCCCAAACGGTCCGCGCCGGCCCGGATCATTTTCATGGCCTGTCGGTAATTTGTAATTCCTCCGGAAGCTTTGAGTTTGATAGAGGGATCGAGATGTCGACGCAGCAGTTTGACCGTATCCTCAAGGACGGGGTCGCCAAAAAATCCGGTGGATGTTTTGATAAATTCAGGATGTATCTCATTGGCGATCTCACACATGTGCATGAGTTCATCTTCACTGAGGAGTTGGGCTTCGATGATGCATTTCAGAGTGACGTTGCATTCCTGTGCTGCTTCATGGAGCGCGGTCATTTCCTGCCGGGTGAGTTTCCAGTGCCCGGTTTTGACTGCCGAGAGATTCATCACGACATCGATTTCTTCGGCGCCCAGATCCGCTGATCTGCGCAGGGAGGCCAGTTTGGCATCGATGTGGTCATACCCGATGGGGAATCCGGCTACCGTACATAATAAGAAATTGCGTTCCTCCGAGTGAACCTTGGCATACTGCAGGTACATGGGAGGAATACAGATCGACTTAAATCCATATTCACATGCTTCACTGATGAGCCGGTCGATGATGAGTTCCGTGCAGTCAGGACGCAGGTACGTGTGATCTATATAGTGAGCCAGTTGCATCAACGGCGAAGATACAATAAGCCCAAACGATAAGGTTACACGGCTACCTGGTGGTCCCGCAGGGCGGCATTAAGTGAAACCTTTTTGTCGGTTGAGGCCTGGCGGCGCCCGATGATGAGCGCGCAGGGGACATTGTATTTGCCGGCGGGAAATGACTTTTCATAGCTTCCCGGGATCACCACTGAACGAGCAGGTACGCGTCCTTTGTAGGTGATGGGTTCCGGACCGGTGACATCGATGATGTGAGTGGACTGAGTGATCACGACGTTGGCCCCGAGCACCGCTTCTTCTTCTATGATCGCGCCTTCTACCACAATACACCGGCTGCCGATAAAGCAGTTGTCTTCGATGATATTGGGACTGGCCTGGGGGGGTTCGAGGACGCCGCCGATGCCAACACCGCCACTGAGATGTACGTTGCGTCCGATCTGTGCGCAGGATCCGACGGTGGCCCAGGTGTCAACCATCGTCCCTGAACCGACCCAGGCGCCGATATTGACATAGGAGGGCATGAGGATGGCTCCTGATTCCACAAAAGCGCCATTACGGACGAGGGCGTGGGGGACGACCCGTACTCCCTGACGGGCAAAGCCTTTTTTCAGGGGGATTTTGTCATGAAATTCAAAAGGTCCCACCTCGATGGTCTCCATGGGTTGGATCGGGAAGTAAAGGGTGATCGCTTTCTTGACCCATTCATTGACCACCCAATCACCGGGACCTCGCTGGTTGGCTACGCGCAACTCACCTTCATTGAGCATCCGGATGCATTCGTAGATGGCATATCGGGTATCTTTTTCCAGGAGCAGGTCGCGGTTTTCCCAGGCGGCTTCTATTGTCAGTTTGAGTTGGTCCATGAATCGTTGAGTTGAGGGAGTAAAGATGAGGAGAAAAGGGCAGAAAGGCAGAAGAGGGCGGAAAGGCAGAATTCTGATTATCTGCATTCCAAAAACAGTTTATCCACCTGGCTCTCTAATCTCCTAACCCTCAAACCTTCTAATCTCCTAATCGCTACCCCAATCCTATCAAAATATTACATATTACAAATATTTATTATCTTTGCCCAAGGTCTATTTCATCGAAAACTACAAGCGCTATGAACCGCATCATCACCATCCTCGTCACGATCTTCATTCTGCTGCTGCTGTATATATGGATCAGCCATGTCTGGGGTGGCGATAAGCCACGTCATCCAAGGCAGATTGTAGATGCCAGGGAGGGCGAGCTTTCGGATAAATTTGCAGAAGACACTACAAGTGTAGCACCTTATACACCGCCGGTGGATTCGGTAGGCGCAACGGCATCATCCGGAGAAGATGAGTATGCGACCGAACGTAATGTCACCGAAGAGGAGCCTCAGGAGGAAGTTAAGACCGAACCCGTCAAGACCGAGCCGGTTAAACCTGCGCCAAAGCCGGAGCCTAAGAAAACAGCACCGGTAAAAACGGAACCCAAGAAAACGACAACGACCTCTACACCTGCCAGCAAACCAGCTACTACTTCAACAAAAACTGAAACCAAGCCCGCTGCTCCCGCCAAACCTGCCACCACCACGGTCAGCGGTACAGATGGACAGCACCTGGTCATTGCAGGCAACTTTACGCAAAAGGCCAATGCGGAGCAACGCGTGGCGGAATTGAAAAAAGCGGGATACAAAGATGCTGAGGTCATCAATTTTGACTTGTCTGAATACCACACGGTATGTGTCGGACGTTTTTCAGACGTTAATGAGGCCAGGAAGCTGGTCAAGAAACTTAAGGACTATCAAAAGATAGATGCATACGTGAGAATCGGGGGCTGATGTGCGGACGGTCATCGCTAACAAAAACCGAAAAAGAACTCGAAGAACGTTTCAGGGCCACCTTCTACAGTGAAGACCTGGAGCGTTACAATCCATTGCCCAATTACAACGTCGCCCCCACCCACATGCATCCGGTGATCACGATGGAGGACCCCAAAGTCATCCATCTCTATCGTTGGGGCCTTATCCCCTACTGGGCCAAGGACATCAAGATCGGCTATAAACTCATCAACGCACGCATCGAGGGCATTGATGAGAAGCCTTCCTTTCGCCAGGCCTTTCAAAAACGAAGATGTATCGTTCCCTTTGACGGCTATTATGAATGGCAGAAAACACCGGAGGGGAAAATTCCATACCGTATTCAACTGAAGCATGTCGATATATTTACCATTGCCGGTCTCTATGAACACTGGAAAAATCCTAATGGTGAAACCATTCACAGTTTTACGCTGATCACGCATGATGCGGATCCGGCCATTCGTCACCTGCATGATCGTCAGCCATTGGTGCTCTTACCTGAACAGGAAAAACTTTGGCTGGATCCTTCCATTCCCTCTAAAGATCTCATTCATGAACTTGACCCGGTACCCGGAGAAGAGTTTACATGGTACCGCGTATCGGACAGGGTGAATAATGTGCGGGAAAATGATGCGGGGCTGATAGAAGCGGTGAGTTAAATTACGAATTACGAATTACGAATTACGAAGACAATACTCATTTCAATAAAATCACTTCTTGAGTAAAAACTAATCTGCGAAAATTCATTCCAAATTTTCTGCGTCATCCTTGTGGTGAGCGTAGTCGAACTATGTGATCCTTTTAAAGCAAATCAAATTCGTGAAAATTCGCGTGAATTCGCGGCGATAAAATCGTCAGTTGTGAGGCGTCAGTCGTGAGTAGAGGAGATTTGAATTCGTGAAAATTCGCGTGAATTCGTGGCGATATATTTGGAACGCATGTTTGATGCAGCTCATGCTTCTGTCGTTTCGGCTACTTCGAGAGCCAATGAATCAAATCCATGAATTCCCTTCTGTCGTTTCGGCTACGCTCAACGACCGTATATCCAGCCGAGAACAGTGTCTCTGTTTTAATTCCACTCATCAATAAAACTTTTCCATTGACGTTTCGGCTCCGCTCAACGTCTTCACGGATTTGATTATTAGAATTTTTATGTTCATTGAGCGTAGCCGAAACGAACATTGTGGGATCAATGGATACGTCTGATCTTCACCGCCGATAAAATATCCAGCTCCAGTCGTTGATCAGGCAGAACATCGAAGCCACATTTTTTGTAAAACCCTAAAGGACTCAGGTAGGGTTTTCCATTTGATTTGGTGTACTCATCATGATCCACCACCCAGCCATTTAATATGGGAACATGTTCTTTTAGTTTATTTATCAGGGCACGACCATATCCTTTCCCCTGGATGGATTGATCGAGCAGCATGGCAAACCATCTTTCCCCGCTGCGGTTGAAGGAAAAGGCCCAGCCCAGGACTTTTCTGTCGAGATTATACAACAGCAAATGGTACGGTTGTGCCAACTCATCCATATACAATTCGAGTTGAATGACATTATCGTACTTCAACATAACGGGATACTCGTTATTCCATAGGTTGAATAGATCTTCCGTCTCACCGGGCGTAAGAAATGAAACATTTTCTATCGTCAGATCAGGCACCATCAATGGCAATATACCGAATTCGAAATTGAACATGGGTTCATTTTAATGTTGAGAGGCAATGATTCCAAGGTAGAGACGCAATTAATCGCGTCTCTACATGCATATAAATGGTTTAAACGCTATGCGCTATGCTCTCCCGCTTAGTGGCTTCGCAACACTGCGGGATCTCCGCTTCGGCTTCGATATGCTTCCTGCTCATTACCTTTGCCCCCCTATGATGATTGATCGCCTGAGGGCTATAAAACATAAATACCAGGACCTGGAAATGCGGCTGGGCGACCCTGAAGTGATCGGGGATGTCAGGCTATTCTCCAAACTCCATAAGGAATACAAGGACCTCACAGAACTGGTGGGCGTGATCGATCAGTATGAGTTGATCCTGGCCAATATCACTTCCTCCACGGAGATGCTGCGGGAGGCTGACCAGGAAATGCGGGAGATGGCGCAGGAGGAGTTGGAACACCTCAAGGAGGAAAAAGAGACGATTGAAGAAAAACTCAAGTGGCTGCTGATCCCGCGAGACCCGGAGGATACTAAAGACGTTATCATGGAGATTCGTTCAGGTACGGGAGGCGATGAGGCCAGCATTTTTGCTGGGGATCTGTACAGAATGTATACCCGGTACTTTGACACCAAAGGATGGAAGTACGAAATTATTGATGAGAATACAGGGACGGCCGGAGGATACAACAAGGTCGTGCTGGAAATCAATGGGGAAGATGTATTTGGTCATCTGAAATTTGAATCCGGCGCCCACCGTGTGCAGCGTGTACCTAAGACAGAAGCACAGGGCCGTGTGCATACATCAGCGGCAACAGTGGCGATCCTCCCAAAGTTTGAACTGGAAGAAATCAACATTCGAAAGGACGAACTTAAGGTAGATACCTTCCGTTCGAGCGGTGCCGGCGGACAGCACGTCAACAAAACGGAATCAGGCGTGCGCTTTACGCACCTTCCCACAGGCATCGTCGCGGAGAGTACGGATGGCAGGTCCCAAATCAAGAATCGTGAGATCGCGCTCAACCGACTTTATGATAAAGTGCGCGAGGCTCAGCGCGAGGCTGTGACATCCGCATATGCTTCTCAACGCAAATCGCTCGTTGGTACCGGGGACCGTTCAGATAAAATCCGCACCTACAATTATCCTCAAAATCGGGTGACGGACCACCGGATCAATCTCACCTTATATAACCTGGATCGCATAGTCCTTGGGGATCTTGATCCCATCATCGATGCCCTCAAGCTCGCCGAGAATACAGAGCGACTGAAGGAGATGGCCTCTGAGGAGATGGAGGGATAAATTCTGCATCGTCAGACGTGAGACGTCAGACGTGAGACGTGAGACGTCAGATGTCAGATTCCGGAATGGATAAATTAATAGATTAGTTTCAAATCCATTAAATAGATTTGATTGACACCTAAGTCTGGCATCTGGCATCTAATGTCTGGCATCTGATAATTTAGAAATCCGTACCCATGGAGAAATGCAGGATCGGTTTCTGATCTGTTCCTGATTCCCAGTTCCAGCCGTAATCAAGTTTGAGGAAGTAGCCAAAGATCAGCGTACGGGCACCAAATCCATAACCTACTATCAGCGGATTGCGATAATAATTGACTGTGACTTCGACAGTAGGTGGGTTGGTGAGGACGACGGTATTCAATGGATTGCCTGTGCCGAATGGATTGCTACCATGCCATGCGGATCCTGCATCCACAAAGCCCACCACCTGCAGGTTGCGGATAAAGGAAGATCTGATTTTCGCTTTGGAAAGATATTGGAACAGCGGAACCCTAAATTCCGCGTTAGTGAGGAGGATGCTGCTGCCATTTCGCGCATTGTATTTGAAACCGCGCATGTTGGCTCCGAGAGCTGTGTAGGCAAAGTTGACATCCGTGGGTTCCATTGTACCCTGGTCATATTGAGGGAACATCCAGTTTTCCACCCCACCGAGGTAATACAGGATGCGCTCTGATCCAAGTGTAGTCGCTCCCGTGACTCTCAGCGCGAGAATACTCTTATCATCCAGCGATACATAATGTCGCGCATCAAGACCAAGCACGGTCATAAATCCTTTGTCAAACTGGAATTTTTCATCGGATTCAAAAAGATTAAGATCAAATTTTTTCACTACTTCCACATAGGACTTGATCCGAGTGCCAAGGCGGCTGTTCATATCCAGCAGTCGTGTATTGTCATACACCCATTCCATTTTCAGGCCGAGACGTTGGGCATCGTCAGTCTTGGCATCCAGCGTTTGTTTGTCTACGGCAAGAGGGATGGTCTTGTCGTTACGGAACGTAAGCGTGCCCCTGACGCTGTTGTAGGTATCAAAAGGATAACTCCATTTGGAAAGGGCGAGGAATGTTACATATTGATTTTGATGTGACGGATCGGGCGATGAATAATCGGGCTCGGTCCTGGATTTTCTGTAGACGGCAAATTCTTTGTCAATTCTTTTCTTACGGTTATCAAACACCAGGAAATATTCTGAACCGTTAAATGAGGTTGGAAAACGAATGCCTCCAGTGACCACATAATCTTCAAACAAATCAGTGATGCTGGCTTTAAAGAGAATACCCATTGGCGATGGCTCAAACTCTCTCTTTGTACCGGCATAACTATCGAGACCGCCGAAGAGTAAATCATTATCAAGGGTGACGTTGAAATAATCGAGTTTAAACTTAAGTCGTGAGGCGATGATCCTCGAGCGGATAAAGGGCGTCAGATCTCCGGGATTGTATTCGAGCTTGCCGGAAGCTGAAGGTTGCAGGATCTTACTGATATCTAATGCAGGAGTTTCGGCCTTAATCGTTGGCTGAACCACGATAGGTTCAGTTTTCTGCTTTGGGACGACAGGAAATGGGGTTTGGAAAAAATACTTTGGATCAATTTCTTCCTGTTGTGGTTTTACGGGAGCTTCTTTTTCTTCTTTGACCAGAATGTCCATGGATGGTTGATCGACCGGAAGATTGCTCAGCGTCCTGGTGCTGTCCAGCGCGCTGATGTGGATGTATGGTTTGTTCCATTTTTCCAGCCAGTCAATCACAACCGGACTCCGGGGTACGATCTCGTGCAGGATGATATCGCGGTCATATCGGGTATGCAGCATGGACAGTGGCGGGTCCTCCATGATATCGCTGATGAGTATGCGCTGCCATTGTCCTTTGTAATCGGCCAGGGCAATGATTTCGTCTTCCCCCGCGATACGCGATTTTCGTTCGCTGGCATCAGGACTAAAGGTCAATTTTCGCAATGTACTCTTTGATTTATTCACATCCATCAGGAACAAATCAAATTGTCCAATCGGGAGGATGGAATCCAGCTGCATCTTGCGCAGATTTTCATCGGGTCGATTGGAGGAAAATAAAATGTACCGATGGTCAGTGATATTGACGACAGAGGCATCGAGATCATCATAGAAATCATCAGTCAGGCGCACACTTTGGCGTTGCTCAGGGGCGTATAGGTAAAGATCGGCCAACCCATCCGTTGTCGCAGCAAACATCAATGTATCTGCTGCCCAATAATCCATGTCGTACACTCTTTGATACTCCGGACTGAGTTTGTCGGTGATCGACATGTGTTCATCAAAGTCAATGGTCATGAGGGAGACCAGGTCTCTGCGTTCATAGAGAATGCTGAGCTTTTGTCCATCGGGAGACCATGCCAATATGGGATAATTGAAATCCGTTTCGACTTCAAAATTGCGGATGCCATAGCGAAGGAGGACTTTCTTCTCTCCGGTTTTCATATCGTAGAGATAGACGCGGACGCGACCGAGATTATGCAGCGTATAAGCCAGTTGCTGCCCATCCGGACTCAGCCGCATTCTGCCGATCATCAAAGGTTTTTTCTGGATCGTGAGATTGAGATCGTGTGTAAAAGCCGGTGATGGTGATGCGGAGGCCTCGATGCGTTTGAGGTAGTAGTCCTTCCATTGCGCCATCAGTTCTTTCGTGCCAAAGCCTAGCACATAGATCAATCCGCTTTCAAGGCTGCGTTGAATCCGGGTGAGATACAGAATATTGGAGATCGTGGCGCGGCCATAGGTGTTGGCCATAAAGTACCACATCGAATGGCCGGCGAGTTGCGGGTTTTCTTTGGCGAGGCGCTTGAAATCTTTCTTCTTTCCTTTCGGATTGGTAAAATAGTCGTTGAGTCGGTTTTCAAGTTCGGGATTCCACTCTTCGGCCACATACGAAACGAGACCATCCTGAAACCAGTCTCCGAGACTCAGCAGCACTGCGTTTTGTACGATTTCCTGCAAGCTATTGCCATGCAGCATTGCATTGATATAGACAGCTGCGATGCCTTGGCGTAATTGGCGGCGGAGATCATTATGGTCCCCGTTGTAGTACAGGAAAACTTTGTTTTCAATAACCTTTGTCACTCCGCCTTTGCCGGTAAATTGTTCCTCCATGCCCAGGTTGCTCTGTTTCATGTCGGTCAGATCGAGGTAGACGATGAGCTCGATCTTATCATTCATTTTATGCTCGAGGATATTCTGGATATAGGGATTATCCATTTCTGCCATCTGGACGACAGTATGGGCGATTTCCCGGCCCTTTCCATACCAGTAGGTGACAAAGTTTTCGGTCTCATACATGTCCCATTTGGAAAAATCGTCATGGTACTGGATCCGGTTCTTACCGAACTCCGTATTGATGGTTTGCCCCGTCAGGCTTGTGGCCAGCAGGAAAAGAGATATGACGATACCCGTGATTCTGCCCATGAATCTCCTAATAACGTAAATAGGAGGTACAAGTTAAGGGTTTTGGATATTTTATCAACAGGAATGGGGGTAGAGACGCGATTCATCGCGTCTCTACCCCCATTCCTTAATGTTTTATTACAGCGTTTCCGGCAGCGTATACTTCCTTCCCTTGTTTTGTTCCTTGAGCCAGCTCATGAGCGGATCAAAATACTTGACCATGGAGGTGGCATTCATATCATCGCCGGTGGCTTCCTTCATGACCTCGCGCCAGTCGCGGGTAGCTCCGTAGGACATGATTTTCTGAATAAAGGATCCCACTTCTTTATTGCCGAAATAATTGGTCGCCGTAGGGGGCTGATGGAGGATGTGGTCAGCGATATGCTGATGTAACTGGAAGAGTATTACATAGGACAGAGCGTAATCATAGTACTGCGCGGCATCGTCGTTGATGTGTGTCTTGGTCGCGGCATCGCAATACATTTCACCACGTTCATTCGGAGGAACAATACCTTGATATTTCTTCGCGAGTTCCCACCATTTTTTATTGAATTCATCCGGAGAGAGATTATCGGCGTAGAGTGACTTTTCAAATTCGCTCATCACGCCCGCGGCAAAGGGGATAAATACGGCAAAATTTAACGCTTCCTTCAACAGAATCTGAATGGAATCTGTCTTCGCATCAGGGGGCACGAGTCCGCGTCCAACGAGATATGGTTTTTGCATAGCCGCCATACCCATCTGGCTACCGAGTGCCTCGTGAAAGGCACGGTTGGCTCCGTTGCGTAACAGCGGTGGCAGTTCTGGTGTGGAATAAGCGATGTAGTAATAGATATGCCCTAGTTCATGATTGGAAGTTTCAAACCATTCGGCATTCGGTTCCACACTCATCAAACTGCGTACATCGGTGCCGAGGTCGAGGTGCCATGCGGAGGCGTGATTATTTTTCTTGAGCGTGGAGTCAACGGGATAAGGATAGAGATTGGATTTGGTCCAAAAGGATTCAGGCAGTGAAGGAAATCCCATGCTGGTATACAGCGCTTCCCCTTCCTTTACGATCCATTCAGGCGATTTGGTGGCGAGAATTTTATCAATATCCAATCCTTCTACTTCCAGCATCGAACTCCAGTCTTGTCCCCAGCGGTTAGGTAACCAATGTGCGGGAAGATAGTCAGGCACTTCTTTCACACCGTATTTCTTTGCTAGTTCGTAACGGGCATAGGTGTGCAGCTCGCGGAAAAGTGGGCGCAACTCCTGATTAAGTCGCTGCATCATTTCCATCATCTCTGGGGTAGATAGGCCGTAATCGGATACCTGATAGGAGAAATAATCGGGGTAATCAAGTGCGCGCACCGTTTCATTACGGAGGCGACGGAGATTGACGAGACCCTCTTTAAGGGATTTGCCTACTTCCTTGCTGGCTTCCCATGCGGCGAGTCGTTTGTTGAGATCGGTTTCCGTTTTCAGAATGTGATCGAGATCATTGGTCGTCACGGATTTTCCATCCAGCATAAAATTGTATCCGAATAACTTTTCGGTTTGGGCGATAGACGCTTTTATTTTTTCCTTGACGAGGTCCGCTAAGGTTTGTGGATCACTTCCCGCCAGATAGAGGATGTATTCAAGTTGACGCACCTGAATCGGGGTGAGTTTGTCTTTCTGTGCGAGCAATTTTTTGGTTTGTTCGATATTTTCCACGCTGCCGGTAAAGGCGGTCAGCGCTTCATCCGCGATGCGGGAATTGTAGGCATTGAGCGTATCACCTTCTTTGATTTCAGTGTTGGTTTTCCAGGCGGCTTCTGCTGAAGCATAATACAGTTTGACATATTCGGCCGTATACGTGTCGAGAAAAGTTTGCGCTTCCTGTTGTTCGGGACTGAGTGCTGCTGCTGATTTGTTGTCTGGCTTGCATGCCACAAACGATAACAGCAGGGCGAAAAAACATAGGGAAAAGATGGATTTCATGTTGGATTGAAATTTTAGCGAAAGTAGTGAAAATAGGAAATAGGGGACAGGAGATAGGCGTCAGGAAATGTCCAAAACATCTGGATTATTCTGTTCATGTGTAGAGACGCGATTAATCGCGTCTCTACACACTGTTTTTAAAGAGGTACCCCCTTTAGGGGGCAAAGGGGGCCAAACGGGTGAGACCTTTATCTTTGCCACAGAATTTTCCCTATGTCCCTCACTGTCCATCTGTTCACCTTTAATCCCTTCCAGGAAAACTCCTATATCATCAGCGCCCCGTCAGGCGATTGTATCATCATTGATCCCGGATGCTTTGACCGGATGGAGCGGGCCGAACTGAAATCATTTATTGAAGATCATAGATTGAAACCGGTGCGGCTGATCAATACGCATTGTCATATCGATCATATCCTGGGCAATGCGTTTGTGGCGAAGGAGTGGAATCTGGGGCTTGAGATTCATAAGGGAGAGATCCCGGTGCTTGAATCAGGTACGATGGTGTCGGGCATGTATGGTGTACCTTATGAACCTTCACCTGCCCCTGCATCTTTTCTTGAAGAAGGAGATAAGATTGTTCTGGACGGACACGAACTCGAAGTGCTATTCACACCCGGGCATTCACCTGCAAGTATTTGCTTCTACAATGCAGCGGACGGATGGGTGATCGGAGGTGATGTGTTGTTTTACGAGAGTATCGGACGCACGGACTTGCCGGGCGGGGATCATGCGACGTTATTAAAGAATATCCGTGAAAAGTTGTTTGTGTTGCCCAATGACACAACTGTATACCCTGGGCACGGACAAGAGACGACCATAGGGTATGAGAAGATGTTTAATCCGTGGATGCAATGAAGCACTCTATTTTAGTAAGACACATCACCCACCTTACAGATGCGCGTTACTTTGCGGCGATGGGGGTGGACTGGATCAGTATGCGGCTGGATGCGGATCCGAAGTCTTTTATGCGGTGGCATAGCATTAAGGAATGGGTTGAAGGTTTAAAGCTGATGGCCGAAGTTGCTTCGGGAGATGAAGAGCTCCTGGCTCGAGTGATCATTGATGCCAGGCCGGATGGGATAATATTGCCGGAGGGTGTTGACTTTGAGGTGCCGGAGGGGATGGTTTTGTTTAAAGAAGGATATGCGCACAGGGGAAATGAGATTGGGATTGTGAGGTATGATGGTGCAGACCCCCTGCCCACTGACCCCCTACCCCCTATAAAGGGGGAGAAAATTTTTTTGGAGGCGGAGTGGACATTGGAATTAATTAAACAAGTGCAGGCGGCAGGGTATGCGGGAGGATTTTGTTTTTATGGTGGGGAGGAGGAAGTGATTGGGGTGAGGGATTATGGGGGGATGGACGAAATCATTGAATGGGTAAAGGGCTGAATGGGTCTCCTTCGCGGAAAAGCGCTTCGGCGACGAAAGCATAGAGCATAAAGTATAGAGCAGAGGGCATAGTGTGATTTTATGGAATGAGATAATATATAACTGCGTCTCTGCGTCTTTGCGCGAAACCTTTTGTCTGAATCACGGATTAAAGAATGACGAATAAAGAATACCGAACAAGGAATATTGAAGTGAACCACTGCTTACGACAAATATTTTGTCTGAATCACGGATTAAAGGATTTCACGGATTTTTTGTCAGGAATGTGTTGGATCAAAACTGCGCCTTTTCGTCTTTGCGCGAGAAAATGGAATTCCTGGAAGTGTATAAATATAGAACATGGAAGATCTCTTTGAAAAAGTAAGCGCCTTGTTTAATCAATGCTTTACGAAATATTATACCACCTCATGTCAGTGTGCCTTTCCGCGGTATCATCAGATTGTGGGCATTGATTGTGTGGACACAGGTGATTCATTCTCATGTTATGAAACTGAGATGTTGATCGGCCTCTCCAAACCGTACTTCAACATTAAGTCCGGCCCTCCTGGATATGAAGGCAATCACCAGGAGTGGACCTGCAAGAAATGCGGATCCGTGTATTCCGTTGACTGGGAGGACTTCAGCATCAGCGTTAGTCGCCAGACCATGGAGGTGACCGAACTTAAAGTGCCCCTTACCGGTAAGCCGGGGGTGAAGCCGATACCTTTGGTGTTGGGATTGTCGGGGCATTCGTTTCCGCCGCAGACGGAGATGGTGCCGGTGGAGTATGGGGAGTTTGAAAGGTATATGCTGGAGCAGTGAGTGTGGTTGTTGAGATTAGGAGGTTAGAAGATTAGGAGGTTAGAAGATTAGGAGGTTAGGAGGTTAGGAGGTTGATGAGTTTATGGGTTTATAAGTTTTGCCCCTGGATCTGTTGGGCGTAGATTATATCTACGACCGCGTGCTTCGGATCAAAAGATCATGGTTGGATGAAGAATCATTTTCGCCGTTTGAACGGGAGGTAAAAATCAAACCATATGATCACAGCACATCCACAGTCTTTTTTGTCTGAATCATGGATTGCCACGGATGACGCAGATTCCACGGCTGGGAGATGTAGAGACGCGATTAATCGCGTCTCTACATCTCCCAGTGAATTTGATCCTTTGAAAAAGAGGTGATGTTTTTTCACACCCACACCCACACAGACACCCATACTGAATTCTCCTTCAGGGCTTGGAAAGAATTGTGATGGTCTATACATGATGATATAAACTCATAAACATATAAACCCATAAACCTATTGATCCCTCATGGAAGGGCTGAACCCCTTCTCTACATGCCGCCCCTTCAGGGCTTGGAAAGATTGGGGATATTCAATACATCATAATATAAACTCATAAACCTATAAACCTATGATTCGGCTCCGCTCACCACAAGTAAACCTATAAACTTATAAACCCATAAACTCATAAACCCAACCAGCACCATACTGTGCCCACAGCAGAATCCTTTTAATTTGACAACTTTGCTCCCATGCATTCCCTCATCTCCAACTACTCCGCCTACAACACCTGGTCCAACCAGCGCATCATCGCCTGGCTGCGGACATTGGATCATGAGCTGCTCTATCGTGATGTGCCATCGAGTTACCGGTCCATTGATTATACCCTGCAGCACATCAATCGCGCTCAGAAATACTGGTGGCGGTTTATCACCGGGCAGGAGACGGCGGGATTTGACTGGAGTGTATTTGAAGGGGAGGTGGACAGGATCATGGAGGAGATCCTGGAGTATAGCGTAAAAATGCAGACGGACTTTTCCGCTTTTTCGGAAACGGAATTGCAGGACATCCTGCATCTGCAATCCAGATGGATCACCAACCAGCGGCCGAGATATGAATACATCATGCATATCATCAACCATGGCACTTATCACCGCGGACAGATTGTGACCATGGCGAGGGTCCTCGGCATACAGGACGGCATACCGAATACAGATTTTAATTATTTTGGATAGATCGATCTGCGGCGGGGAATCTGCACGGGCAGTGATTGTGCTCGGTCATATGTGTTTAGAAAGTTTAGTATCTGCATCTGTTCGATGCTGAAGTTTAGAAAGTTTAGATTTTTGGTCCTGCTAGGGTAGAAATCTAAACCTTCTAAACTATGGTGCCGTCAGGCACCTTTACTCAACAGGTGGGCGTAGCCCATACCGCTAAACACCGTGCCCACAGAAAAGTCCGTCAAATTGCCGAAATTCACAACACGTAATGATCTAACAAATGGCCAAGAAAGTAGCTGACATCAAAACCAAACCCACCGCGCAGAGCGTAGATGCCTTCATCGACGCGATCGCGGACGAACAGAAACGAAACGATAGCCGGATCATCCTGGCGATGATGGAAAAAGCCACCAAAGAGAAGCCGAAGTTGTGGGGCTCGGCCATCGTCGGATTCGGGGATGTGCGGTACAAGAGTCCGGCGACCGGGCGTGAGGTGGATTGGTTCCGGATCGGGTTTGCGCCGCGCAAGGCCAATCTGTCCCTCTACCTCATGGACCTGACCCGCCATGCCGATGCGCTGCCAAAGCTCGGCAAGCACAAGACGGGCGTGGGATGTCTCTATATCAACAAGCTGGCGGATGTGGATGTGAAGGTGCTGGAGGGGATGGTAAAGGCGG
Source organism: uncultured Saprospiraceae bacterium (assembly GCA_964646645.1). Classification (GTDB taxonomy): domain Bacteria; phylum Bacteroidota; class Bacteroidia; order Chitinophagales; family Saprospiraceae; genus Opimibacter. The sequence continues at coordinate 34,470 of CAZYHJ010000019.1, forward strand.
CGGTGAAATGAGGGGATGAAGGGGGCAAGGGATGAAGGGGGCAAGGGACGAAGGGAGCAAGGGGGTGATTTGGTGAGGGAGTGATGGGGTGATGGAGTAATATTATGAACATTTACAAGACGAAACTTTGGCTTTTCGCAATGAACATTTCAAAAAGCGCAATAGGTAAGCGCTGAGAATCAATAGGGTCTTCCTATATTTAGTAGCGACAATACAAGTGTTATGTGATATTCGTAAAGATGTTTTTAAACTTATAAGTGATACCCAAAAGCACCATTTTGGTCTTTGGAGATAATTGTAAAGATTCTCAATTAATCAGGCTAGCGATCTTTATAAATTAAACATAAAGCCAACACGCAAAGGTCGCCAACCAAAGCTTAAAGGGAGATTGATCTGAGAGGTTACCGTGATGAAGAATATAAGGTTGCCAAAACAATGACATTGTGGCAAAAGATATTACGCGAATGAAGCGAATAGAATGAAATTGAAAGGAGTAGCAAGCAGATCAATAAATGAAATTGAAATTCTTTTAAAAATATCTGTGATGATGAATTTTATGAGAAGATTGGAGAATGAAATAATTTATATTTGCAATCAAAGCAGATTTTTCATCTGGCTGAATTTATTGAGGCCATCGAAAGCTTAGAAAGTGGATTAAATAGCTTTATTCACATATTATGAAATTACTTAAAAAATATAATTCTGTTCAAACATTCTCAATATTAGATGGTCACCATTTATGTATTAAATACTATGGTTCTAATATATTGAGTGTAATTGTGGAAAATAGTCATGAAGAACTCGCTAGCTTAATTATTCATAATTTAACTTCAGATAGTATTTACGTAATAGGTGATAAAATATATTATGGAACAAGTAGACAGAATAGCACAAAATATAAATATGAATTACACGTTGCCGAATTTAAATCTGATAAATTGATGCCTGGAGGGTATTGTTTTGAGGATGCTTCGATTATACGAGTAAATAAAATGGGTAATATACTAAGTACAGATTCGTCTTCACAAGATTTAAAAGTTCAATATATTAGTATTTTGGAGGGAAAAGTAATTTGGTCACGGGCTGATAAAATTTATAAAATGGCACTATTTGACGAAAATTATTTTATTTCAAAAAGTTTGGACGAATTTCCTACAATAAGACTTATTGAGAATCAACGTGATAGGGATGTTTGGTCATTTGAAACTGAAACTATTGCAAATCAAATTGGCGATCCAAAATTTAATTATTTTAGTTGGGCTTATATAGATGATAGGTTAATAGCTCATTTTAATAGTGGCGAAATACTATTTTTATCTATGCGTACTGGGGAGGTGTTGGATTTCAAAATCAACATCAACCGTTTTGGAAAATATGGACATTATGTTTTAGATAAAAACAGGAGACAGTTAATTAAAATATTTAGGGATTCTTATCATGTTTATAATATTGATAAAAATGAATTTGAAATATATGATCTTAAGGATATCATATCCGCTGAGAATGAAAATACTGGTTTATTTACTCATGATAATGAATTTATCTATTATATAAATAGCACAAGAACAAGTATTATTTCTTTTAATAAATCTACGCGACTAATTGAATGGAAATATTCCATTGATAATAGTAGTAATAATGAGCACAATCACCTACTATTTTACAGAATAGAATTATTGTGTGGTAAATTATATGTAATAGATAATAACAAAACGCTATATGTCTTTGGGTGTCAATAACATTATTACATGGATGATATTGAGTACAAAAATAATTGCATTAATATTTCTACTTGTGGCTAGTAATTATGTTGTTGTTCCTGGCACCTCGATTGAACTAGACGAATCTAAAAATGAATCAATTACTTATGACAAGAGAGAAGGCTACAATCACTCTCCAATTAAACTTTCGGATGCAGCTATTAAAGCTAAATAAATTATGAATTGGCCCCCCAATAAAGGAGTATTTTTAAGGAGTGATCGTGATGAAGATTGCATGGAGTCCAAAGTAAAGAGATTGAGGTAAAAGTGATGTATTTCAATTCTATAGGGCGCTTCCAATAACAGTCCACTTTGTTAGTGTACTTGCTGTAATGCATTGAAAATCAATCTTGGATTTTAACGATAGTGCGGTTATTAGGGGCGCCCCATAGTGCTGGAGGACATAATGATTTCAGAATATGTATTCTTTGAACAGTTTTAATCTGTTGATTATTACGTCTAAAGTGAATTGAAACAAAAGCATCATATAACATAAGATGCTCATAAGCAGGGTTATCCACATCGAGAATGAAAACGTAAATTTGGACAAAGATGCCCTGGAAGCAGTTCCAACCCAGTCGGCCTGCCTACGAGCATCCTGAATCGTTAGATGCAATTATCAAACGAGCGACACAGCCATTAATAAACATCAAACGGAAGTAAAGTGAAACACTATTTGAGACGGTCATTAGAATTGAGCTTCTTGCTACTTCTGACACAAGCTAACGGACAAAGCAAAGTATTGTATCACCAATTTGAGGAAACAGCTTCAAGCTTTAAAATCATAAAATGGAATATTTCATCTGACTCTTTGCCTTACAGCTATGTGCAAGAAACTACTGATAAACAAGGTCGGGTTATTGAGTTGAGGTTTTATAAGAATAAATCAACAGAATTTGTTACCCTTTGTTATTTGTTTCCTTGGACAAAATTTGAATACCCTAACGACACAACAATTATTGAATACAGCTTGGGAGGCAAAGGAGAAAAAGAAGATGGTTTGGAATGTAGTATGCCATACAGAACAGTTTATCACTTATCGCTCGACAAACGCACGATAGAAAGAACCGAACAAGAAATTTATGTTGACACGGCTTTCTGGATGAAAGAAGGATGGACGGTTGACTCACTTAAGAAAGCAATTGATGAGAATAAAGGAGAAAATAAAACCTGTCCAGTTATTGGCGGATTTGAAAACTCATTTGCAAAGCTGAACGGAATTTACCCTACATCAAAGGACTTTAAGATTAACGACTATTACTTTAGTGACATTGAGAAAATTGAGATTGAAAAAGCTATACGGAGAAAATAACTGCCGCTAACACGGGTTTTGCGTCAGGCGGGCTGACATGCAAACTTGGAGCTTTGTGCTTCTATTCAAGT
>CAZYHJ010000020.1:0-18747 GCA_964646645.1 uncultured Saprospiraceae bacterium
TGCAAGCCAGGAGGATTTTCACATTGAAGCAGAAAGCCAGGCCGTAGGAAATGGTCTTACCGTGAATGACCCAGTGCTTGATTTTGAATCCCTACCCTTCCTTCAACCACGATCAATCGGTGCATTTGAAGGCGGGATGACCACTTCGATTGGAAATGAACCATTAAAGTCCGGGGTACCGCTCATTATTTACCCCAGTCCCGCAAATGATGAAATCTATATACAACTGACTTCACCCGTCAAGGATGGGCGCTTGTATTTTTATACAACAGATGGGTTGATCCATGCTTCATTCCTTTTGCCTGATGCAGGGCCCTCTACCCTTCACCATGTTTCACTTCCTGGTACATTCAGAGGATTATATATTGTGAAATTAGCATCAGACTCGCATTCAGCTACAAGCAAATTATTTGTAGAATAAAAGGAAGTGTCACATTTATTGTCTGATCTCTACTGTGCCATGCACGGTGGCCTGATTTTCATTGGTGAGAACAGGACCATTGATACCAGCTGGATTGAATCGGACATTATGTAAATGAAGTATTCCCTCATTATTTATAATTCCGGTGCCGGATCCGTTTAGTGCCAGTTGATGGAGATGGATGATTTTACCTGCGGCAATTTGAATGCCTGTGCCACTTGTTGAACATAAAACAGGTGCCTGTCCTGCATTCACATTGAGTATGACCAGATTTTTATTGAGTGTCAGCGGTGTGCCTGAGATTATCAAGGTATCTCCGGCAGGCAGATCGATGCGAAGCGTATCTCCATCGATGGCACAACTCACTGCCTGACGCAAGGTGCCATAACCGGCATCGTAAGCATTTGTGATCGTCTTGACACAAGGGGTAGGCATAAACTTGGATAAAAGTTTGACGTATGATCCCTGGTTGGAAATGGAGGTCTCCGTGATCTCCCATGAATTTTGCGGCCAACTTGTATTCCAGTCCTTGTAAGATTTCAGGGAAGGTTGAAATTGTGGTGGCACAATATTACCTCCATATGCGGGATCAGGTTGATAGTAGGGATTAAATCCTCCCGGCTGGTAACCCGGTGCAGGTCCATAAGGAGATGTCAGTGCATTGTCAAATGCAGTGCCATCTGCAAACCAACTATGATACATTTCATTGGCTGATTTTTCCGCGCCATAATCGTACATATTGGTCAGCATCACGGTACTGATCGGATTCACTCCATGCAGGAAGTTTACATAGCCAAGTGCTGCATTGCTGAACAGCGTAGTATTATTGCTCAGGCCGTATTCTAACATATTATAAAACATAGCTCCTGTATGTCCTCTTGGACGGTTGCTGCCCCATACATTGTCTCCATCATTCATAAAACCTCTATAGCCACACGATGTGCTATTGATGGCTGGCAGCAGGTGGCTGCTATTATTCATCGAGTTGTTAAAAGAACTTCGGATGGCGTTCTTTACGGATGATGTACCATTCGGCAAAACGGAGTAATACAGAAGTAAATTCTGGATAATACTCTCCCATGGATACCAAAACCCCCATTGCAACGGATGCATCTCATCATAATGATCATCTACATAGGTGCGATAGGTTGTCTGACCGGTCAGGACAAAAAGTAAAACGGCCGCACCGGTTTGAGCAGCGAGTTGTTGATACTCATTGATCTCCGGATTAGCACTATTGAAACCGGCATTATCATAATAAGAATATCCCGGGTTTGATACCAGCCAGTTCCATGCCGACACAGCTGCTGCTTCCAGCGTATCGGCATACAATTGCATGGAGGGAATCCCCGTGAGATTATAGGCTATGGCTGCAACGGCGAACATACTGGCTGCGGTACGTGTAGCGGATGCCTGCGCAGGTCCATACCGACGCGGAGCTGTATCCGCACTAGGCGGACTGGCGGCTTGCCATTCCGGCACCGATACTTTCATGAGCACAGATCCATTGGTTTGTTGCATCCTGCGCAGCCAGTCCATCTCCCATTTGACTTCATCAAGGAGGTCCGGCACCCCATTTCCTGATTCCGGAATATTATAATCATCTGTCCAGATGGCGGGATGTTCGATATACGCCAGGCAAAGATCATGGATGGGTTCGTATGCAAAATTGACATACTTATTATAATCACCGGCATCAAACCATCCGCCTTGTAATTGTTTGGAGGTATTCGGTACAGGGTTGGTGGCCAACCGGCAATCCAGATCTTGTTGTGAACCTAAATGGCTTGCCCCATCGGTCCAGTCAAAAGCGTAGGCGCTCGTCTTGGCAAAGCCGGAACGTTGGTAATAAAACATCCTGACGGCTTGCTTGAGCACCTGGACATAGGCGCTATCCGAAATCACAAATGAAAAAGAGCGCTTATCATTCGTGGGATCGTACACATAGTAGGTACCGGGTGTGGCGTAAGCGGTAAAATCAAACCACCAGAGCTTATCGCCGCTTTGGTCGTACGTGGCACCATTGTGCCAGGAAGTCACCGGCCCGGACATCACAACGGTATGATCAACGGCCTTAATCAAATGAAAGGTGCCTCCAGGGGTATAAAAATCTCCTGCATCATAGTCGAATCCTTCCTGGGGGTCGTTGACCACGCAGATTTTCTGGGCATTTTCCGGGTAACCAAACTGATCGATCTTGAGATGTTCACTGACGGTTCCCGGCTGGCTGTACGTCAGGAAGTATAGGAATAGCATTCCAAAGGTGACCTGGGTTCTCATACCTATGAAGATATTAAAAATGTATTTGGAACCGGCGGGATGAATGCGGATTTATTAGAAATTTCTAATTTTACGGATACTTTATTAGAGATACATTTATCCCCAATTTTTAAATGCAAACCAAAAGAATCCATGAAACTACGTTTACTTACTCCTTTTAATGTCCTGCTTTTACTTCTGGCCTCGATGTGGCTGGTCTCCTGCGAAGAAGAAAGCACAGTAACCGATCAACCCACTTTGGTAGCAGACTATGATGCCACCCTTTCGCTGAAGTGGTATGAGTTACTACTGGAAATAGATCGTTATTCTCCCGGCTACAGGCCACCTGCAGCTGCAAGATTACTGGCCTATACTGGTCTGGCTGCCTATGAGGCTGGGGTTAATGGTATGCCGGAATACAATTCATTGCAGTACCAGTTTGATGGCCTGGATCTGCCAAAGATTGACGAAACCCGCGAATATCATTGGCCATCGGCCATCAATGCGGCTTATGCCTCCATGTTCAGATATTTTTATCCCCATATCCGCCAGGAACATCTGGCCCGGATTGATGCCCTCGAACAGGAGTTCAACCAGGAATATAGCTTATCAGTGGCTTCTGAGGTCATTAGCCGTTCCAGAGCTTTTGGACAAGGTGTTGCCGATGCGGTGTACACCTATAGTGAAACTGACCAGGAGGGTCATGAGGCTTATCTCAATCCAAGACCTTCATCCTATGTTCCTCCTGTTACAGGGCCAAATGGTGAAAAACTATGGCAACCCACCTTTCCGGATTATTCTCCTGCTTTATTTCCGTATTGGGGTGGGGTACGCACATTTGCCATGAGATCGACAGATATTGTGGCTATTCCACCTATACCATATAGTGAGGATCCAGGATCGTTGTTTTTCCAGCAGGCAACCGAAACTAAAATCCTGGCCGACCTTGGTAGTTTCTCCACACAATGGGTAGCAGAATTCTGGAGTGATGATATTTTCGAGCTAACCTTTGAACCTGCCGCAAGACAAATCGCAATAGCGAACATCCTTGTAGAACAAGAAGACATTTCACTGGAGAAAGCGCTTGAATTGTATGGCAAAATGGGTATGGCACTTTGTGATGCAGGTATTGCCGTCTGGAATTCGAAATATATCTACAATGTCATCAGGCCTATTGATTATATCCGTAATGTGATTGATCCATCATGGAAAACGATACTGAACAATCCTTTGAATAACGTTCAAAGTCTCACTCCGGAATTTCCTGCTTATCCTTCAGGACACTCTGGATTCGGCGGTGCGGGCAGCTCTGTCATGGCAGAAATCTTTGGCAATAATACCCAATACACGGATGTGTGCCACTATGGTCGTACAGAGTTTATCAGTACACCGCGAACCTATACAACCATTATGGAAGCCGGGGTAGAAAATGCCTATAGTCGCCTGCCGCTAGGTGTTCACTTCAGAATGGACTGTGATGAGGGTATACGCCTGGGCTACCTTGCCGCAGCCAGGGTCAGTCAGTTGCCATGGCGCAATTGATTTAATACATCTAAAAAAAAGAGGAATGATCACACATCATTCCTCTTTTATTTTAGGCGTGTCCGAAACTACTTTTTGCGCCTGTCTTTGATATTGTGGATGACCACTCTCGGATCGGTCATTTCATCTGCGAGTTCTGCGATGGTCTTGTGATCAAACATGGCGAGCAACTGAGGTTTGATCAATTTATACTGGCTGTGCATCGGGCATGGATTCTTCTCCGAACACTCCTTTAAGCCCAGCACACATCCGGAGATAACACCCTCATCTTCCAGCAGATTGAGTACGTGCAACATTGATTTCTTTTTCGCCTGCTCGCTTAGAAAAAAACCTCCGGATGGTCCTGTCACTGAACTGATAAACTTGTTTTCCCGGGTCAGGGTTTGCAGAATTTTAGCGGTAAAGGACTTTGGGGAATCAATGGCTTCAGCCAGTTCGGTGATACCGATTTTCTTCTCGACCGAACTCTTTTGGGCAAGATAAATGATGGCCCTGAGGGCGTATTCAGTAGATTTTGAAAACATAGGGGCAAAAGTACGGCGAAAAATACCTGCTTTCAAGAAGAACCGGTTATTCTGTTAACAGTAAAATTTTTCAAAAAAAAATTTGGTCGATCGTTAATTAAAGATATATTTGTCCTTAATTATCTCATCATTTTCAAAATAAGATATTATGCACCTCAATCGCTTTACGCTTTTACCTGCGCTCTTATTGGTAGGTTTTTCCGCATTTACCCTTTTTTCCTGTAAGGAAGAAACTGATCCGATACAGCCAGAAAAAACACTGGTACAGGACTTTGATGCCAGCGTTCCGTTGCAGTGGAATCAGTTGTACCTTGAAATAGACCGATATTCCCCGGGGTATCGACCACCAGCCGCCGCACGTATGTTGGCGTATATGGGACTCGCCGCATATGAGGCTGGGGTTCATGGTATGCCTGAGTACAATTCCATGAAGTATGAGTTTCCCGGACTGGCCTTACCTGAAATTGAAAGTGGTGAAACCTACAACTGGCCTATTTGTGTCAGTACGGCTTACGCGAATATGTTCCGTTACTTCTACCCTCATATACAGTCAAGTGACGCTTATAAAATCACCGCGCTTGAGGACAAACTCTTTGAGGAGTATAGCCAGGATGACGCTATTGATGTGGTCGAGCGTTCAAAACAATTTGGTTTCGAAGTCGCACAGGCCGTATATAAATGGAGCGAAACGGATACCTACGGTCACAATGCTTTTGAAAATCCTAATCCCGCCAATTACGTTCCTCCCACTACAGGTGCACATGGTGAAACCTTGTGGCAGCCGACATTTCCCGATTATACACAGGCGCTGTTTCCTTATTGGGGAAAAGTCAGACCATTCGCGCTGACGCAATCTGAAATTATCGCGCAACCACCCTTGCAATACAGCGAAGATCCAGGGTCATTGTTCTTCCAACAAGCCAATGAAACCAGAATCATGGTAAACGTAGGTGCATTTACGTCTCAATGGGTTGCTGAGTTTTGGAGTGATGATTTCTTTGAAGTCACGTTCGAACCTGCAGCCCGTCAGATCGCCATCGCCAATATCCTCGTCGAAGAGGATGATCTTCCTATGGATAAAGCGCTCGAACTCTATGCCAAGATGGGCATGGCGCTTTGCGATGTAGGCATAGCCGTTTGGAATTCAAAATATATCTACAATGTGCGCCGTCCTATCGAATACATCCGGGACGTCATGGATCCGGCCTGGACGACAATTCTAAACCACCCCTATACTGGTGAACGGAGCATCACCCCGCCCTTCCCAGCTTATCCATCAGGCCATTCAGGATTTGGTGGAGCAGGCAGCGCGATCATGGCGGATATCTTTGGAAATACCCACCCATATACAGACAATTGCCACCAAAACAGAACTGAATTTAACGGGACGCCCAGATCCTATAATACGATACTTGAAGCCGGCCTGGAGAACGCATACAGCAGACTTCCTTTAGGCGTGCACTATCGGATGGATTGTGATGAAGGCATCCGGTTGGGATACCTTGCAGCTACCAGGGTCAATGCGCTTCCCTGGCGTTAATCGGACTATCCCTAAAAAACCAAAACAAACGTATTACCGGATATTTTGAGTTTAAGAGGAATGCCTTTGGGCATTCCTCTACTTGCCCCCAGGGAAACAGTGCAATAAAAATGACCGCCTCAGAGGATGAGTGAACCAAATCGTTAAGCTCTTTCATTCACCTAAATACTTTTTCTATGGAAAATCCAGCCAATGGCAATGGAAACGGCGTCCCTGAAATGGGGGCTAATGGTTCTGCGCCTAAAAACATTTCCTATTTCATGAACACCAAAAACTGGTGGGGGCCACTCACCTTCATCCTCATCATCAGTGTACTGGGGGTGGGGATGATCGGGTTCCAGACCTACAATGATGCCCCTCCCATGGCTCCGTTTGTTTCTGAAACCGGAGATGTCGTGATGAGTTATGACGACATTATCTCCGGCCAAAAGGTGTTTCACCAATACGCCTTGATGGAATACGGAAGTTTCTTTGGGGATGGCGCACAACGCGGACCGGATTTTACTGCTGAGGCTTTACACATGATCAATGTGTACATGAATGAATTCGAGCAAAATCGGTTTACGGAAACCAATGGCCATCCTCCGGATGAAATGCAAAAAAGGATTATCGCGGAAGGTGTCAGAGAGGAACTTAAAGAAAACAAATACGATAAGACCAACCATGAAATAAAAGCATCCTTGGCATTGATATATGCGTTGGATAAGCTTAAAACCTACTACACAAATATTTATATTGACAACAACACTGACAATTCCTTTCCTCCTCCTGACTATATCAAGGATCGAAAAGAAGTTGAATCCCTGGCTTCTTTTTTTGCATGGGGTGCCTGGGTTTGCGTGACGGAACGACCCGGAAGTAATTATAGCTATACCCACAACTGGCCGTTCGATCCGGATGCCGGAAATACACCAACCTCACCTGTCATTTTATGGAGTGTACTAGGCTTGTTAGGTTTTGTACTGGCTTGCGGTTTGGTGCTGTACTATATCGGCCAATACAATCAGCTTCCAAATAAATTCTTTAAACCTCCTGTCCGTGACCTCTTCACGGAAGAACGCGTCAATAATTTCAAACCTTCCAGGACACAACGAGCCACATTCAAGTTCTTTTTTGTGGCCATTCTCCTGTTTTTCCTTCAGGTCTCCAGCGGAATCATCACGATCAATGACTTTATTGATTTCTTAAGCTATATAGGATTAAGCATTACCTCAGATGTGCCTGTGACGATATCCAGAAGCTGGCATCTCATGTTGTCTCTGTATTGGATATCTACCTGTTGGATTGCATCATCCATATTTATTCTGCCTATTCTTTCGAAAAAGGAAGTGCCTGGTCAATTGAGATTGATCAACATACTTTTTATTGCTCTCTTTGTCTTAGTGGGTGGCTCGCTGGTTGGTATGGTTATGGGTCCGCTGGGTTTGCTGGGAAAATGGTCAAACCTGCTCGGACATCAAGGCTGGGAGTTTGTTGATTTTGGAAAAATATACCAGATCCTGCTCATGGGCATTTTTATCTTGTGGGGCGTCATCGTCTACAGGGGCATCAAGCCGGCATTTAAAAAACATGAACCCTGGAATCTTCCCAACTGGATCATGTATTCCGTGATTGGTATTCCGTTACTGTTTTTATCCGGATTCATTGCTAAGCCCGAAACCAATTTTGTCATCGCAGACTTTTGGCGTTGGATGGTCATCCATATGTGGGTTGAAGCCTTTTTTGAAGTCTTTATTACAGTCATCGTGAGTTATCTGATGGTCCTCATGGGACTCGTCAGCCGCCAGGCCGCCATTCGGGTGGTTTACTTTGCGACCATACTTTTCCTGGGTACTGGTTTACTGGGTATCTCTCATAACTTTTATTGGAATGCAAAACCGGTGGCTACCATGGCGCTGGGCAGTGTGTTCTCAACGCTTCAGTTTGTTCCATTGATTCTATTGACAGTGGAAGCATGGCGTTTTAAAAATATGCCCAAGCTCACTGTGGGGGACGTCGCTTATAAAAACCTTGGCGAATTTGGGTTCAAGGAAGTGTTCCTGTTTCTCATTGCGGTCAACTTCTGGAATTTCTTTGGAGCAGGGGTGATGGGCATTATTATTAATCTTCCGATCATGAACTACTTTGAGCACGGTACGTACCTCACGGTCAACCATGCTCATGCCGCATTGATGGGGGTCTATGGAAATATATCGCTTGCCGCTTTTCTGTTTGCCAGCAAACTTTTACTCAAACCAGACAAATGGAGCGTTCGAATCATCAGATTCTCGTTCTGGAGTATTAATGCCGGTCTGATGCTGATGGTCATCTTGGATCTATTTCCGGCAGGTGCCATTCAGTTTAAGGAAGTCGTGGAAAAAGGACTATGGTACGGCCGCTCGGCTGCCTTTATTGAAGCCGGTGTCTTTAAATCTTTGACATGGTTTAGAGGAATTGGAGCAACTGTATTCTATTTCGGTGGTGTAATTCCATTAGCCTGGTTTGTCATCACCCGTATCAATGCAATGAAATCCTTTGATGCTGGCAATACTTCAATTCCGGATCCCCTGCCGGAACCTGAAGCGCTTTATCACGAAACAGTAGAATCATAATCCAGTCAAATGGAGAAAAAATTTGTCGAAGTGGTGTGATTTCTTTTTTTGCCCCGGTCCCAGGACCGGGGCTTTTTGTCTAAATGCGGCTGAACAAAGCGTATACACCTAATACCTTACATTTGATATAGATTCACAACCTCAGTATACGCATATGATCAGGTACTTTCTTTTTTCTCTTACGACGATACTGGCCATTCAGCTCAACGCGCAGAATATAAAAATCAGCAATAAAGGATTTCCCAACGAGCCCTCCATTATGATGGATCCGCTGCAACCTGCCCATCTCATTGCCGCCGCCAATATCAACAATTACTATGTGAGCCGGGATACAGGACGCACGTGGAGTACACATACACTACACTCCAGTTATGGCGTGTGGGGAGATCCGGTCATTGGAGTAGACACACAAAGCCATTTCTATTTTTTCCATTTATCTAATCCCTCCTTTGGAAGCTGGATTGACCGCATTGTTTGTCAGAAGACTACAGATCTCGGCACCAACTGGAACGATGGCACTTTTACGGGACTGAATGGCTCCAAAGCCCAGGATAAACATTGGTGCGCGATCGACAGAAATGATAATACCATTTATCTGACGTGGACCCAATTTGATGTTTATGGCAGCAAGGCATCAACGGATAGCAGTCTTATTCTTTTTTCAAAATCCACAGATGCGGGGCTGACATGGACACCTGCAGTGCGCATCAACAAGGATGCGGGAGATTGCATCGACAGTGATAATACCGTTGAGGGTGCCGTGCCAGCCATCGGACCTAATGGAGAAGTCTATGTATCATGGGCCGGACCGAAAGGAATTGTTTTCGATCGGTCAATGGACAAAGGAAATACGTGGATGCCAGAAGAGATTCTAATAGATCCCATGCCCACAGGCTGGGATTATAAAGTACCCGGCATATATCGCGCAAATGGATTACCGGTCACCGGTTGTGATCTCAGCAACGGCCCCCACCATGGAACGATCTATGTCAATTGGTCCGATCAACGGAATGGTGAAAATGATACAGATATCTGGCTGTCTAAATCAACAGACGGAGGTGACACCTGGAGCAGTCCCATTCGTGTAAATGACGACGGTCCGGGCAACCAGCAGTTTTTCACGTGGATGACCATTGATCAGACCACAGGGTTTTTATATTTCGTTTTTTATGATCGCCGACACTATAAAGATGAATCAACAGATGTATTTATGGCGGTATCCACAGATGGCGGTCAGACTTTTATCAACAAACGTATCAGTGAAAGTCCGTTCCGTCCCAATAGTGGTGTTTTCTTTGGAGATTATACGAATGTAGTAGCACATCAAGGAATTGTTCGACCGATATGGACACGCCTGGACCAGGGTGAGTTAAGTATATGGACACACCTGACGGATCACACCGAACTTGTCACTGCCACGAAGAATCCATCGGAAGAAAATGCGTATGATTTCGAAAACTACCCTAACCCTTCCAGCAATGAAATTTATATTTCCTATAAGCTCCACACAAAGTCGATGGTCAACCTATCGATCCTGGATACCTCCGGAAGTGTAGTCGCTAAGATCATCAACAACGAAAAGAAAGGGTACGGAAAGTATGTCGAAAAAATCGATCCGGTCAAGCTGGGGCTCCCGTCAGGAGCGTATGTCCTCCGTCTGGAGGTGGATGGCAAAGTGGAAACGTTGAAACAAATTATTGTAAGATAGAAAGCCCGGCAAGGGCATCCTATCTTACAAGATCATGTTTCAAGTTGCTCCGAGAGTTCGAGCCATGTATGCTCCAGGTCCGCGAGTTTCTGAATCGTCTCGCGGAGTTCGCGGTCCCAACGCTGGAGATCTTCAAGTTTGGGCTCGGGGAGGAGAAAATTATTTTCCAGTTGTTGTTTTGTGGCTTCGAGTTGTTCGATCGATTTTTCTGTGCGACGCAGGGCCTTTCGGATTTCCTGGCGATCGAATGTTCCTGCCTCTTTGGTTGAAGACGGCTTGACTGCTGCTTCTACAATCTTTTGAGCGGAATTATTTTCCTTCCATATGCTGTAGGCCGTATATCCACCTGGAAAATCCTTGATCACGCCATCACCCTCAAAAACAAACAAGTGATCGGCCAATTTATCAAGCATATATCGGTCATGAGAGGCTATGATCAGAACGCCAGGATAACTCATCAAAAAATCTTCCAGCACGTTGAGGGTTATGATATCGAGGTCATTGGTAGGCTCATCGAGGATGAGCATGTTGGGATTGGACATCAGGATGGTCAGAAGATACAACCTGCGTCTTTCTCCTCCGCTGATCTGGCTATAGTACACTTGTTGCTGGGATCTTGGAAACAGGAACCGTTCGAGAAGTTGTTCGGCCGTGAGTTTGGCACCACCCTTCAATGGAATGTAATCTGCAATTTCACGCACGATATCGATCAATCGCTTATCGGAGGTCATCTGCAGACCATCCTGATGCATATGCCCCATCTTGAGTGTCTCTCCGTGAATGATCTTCCCTTGCGTTGGTTTAAGCACACCCGTCAGGAGGGAAATAAACGTACTCTTTCCTGCACCATTTGGCCCAACGATTCCAACACGATCACGTCCCGGAAATTTAAAATCAAAATTCTTTATCAACCATTTATCTGGAGTGAATCCAAACCCCACATTATGGCATTCAAGGATTTTTGAACCCAGGCGTTCCATATCAATTTGAATGGATATCGTATCCTGGTAAAGTACACGGGCAGCAGCGGCTTTGACGTGTTCGAAATTATCAATCCGGGCTTTGTTTTTCGTGGTGCGGGCTTTGGGCATGCGCCGGATCCACTCCAATTCCTTTTTCATCAACTGGCTTGCCTTTTCCTGGGTGATCTGTTGATTCTCCGTCAACAATGCTTTCTTCTCGAGGTAATCTGAATAGTTGCCCTGATAGGGTCTCAATTTTCCGCGATCCAACTCAATGATTTGGTTACATACGCGATCCAGGAAATATCGATCGTGCGTGACAGTGAGAAAGGTACGGTCAGGCAGGAGTAAATATTCTTCCAGCCATTCCACCATTTCCATATCGAGGTGATTGGTAGGTTCATCGAGCACCAGCACATCAGGTCGGGACAGGATGATCATGGCCATGGCCAGTCGCTTTTTCTGGCCTCCGGACAATTGTGCTATGGGTTGCTCGAGGTTATTCAGATGCAATTGGTGCAGGGTTTGCAGGATAATGGACTCGATATCCCAGGCATGGTGATCATCCATGCTGATGGCCGCCTTTTGCAGGGCATGGGCATCATTGATCAGTGAGGCTTTGTAATGATCCGCCCAGGCTTTGATCTGTGGCAGATCAATGTCCATGATGGCTTCACGTATAGTATGGCCGGGAAGGAATTCTGGTTCCTGATCGAGGAAACCGATCTTGATGGATGGGGCCACAATGACCTTGGCGTGTACACCTTCCGGAGGGATCAGGCCACTCATGATTTTCATCAGGGTGGTCTTCCCGGAGCCATTTTGCGCGATCAGGGCTATTTTATCCCCCTGATTTATGCGCAGATCGATCTTGTCGAGTAAT
The DNA here is from genome assembly GCA_964646645.1 of uncultured Saprospiraceae bacterium. Taxonomy (GTDB): domain Bacteria; phylum Bacteroidota; class Bacteroidia; order Chitinophagales; family Saprospiraceae; genus Opimibacter. The sequence continues at coordinate 12,431 of CAZYHJ010000020.1, forward strand.
ACTTTTTCGCCGTAGGATTTGGATACGGACTCCAGCGTCACATAATTCATCGCCGCAAAGGTAATCAACCCATTGAGGGAAGCCGGAAGAGAGAAAAAGTGGGGGGTGAGACTGAAAAAGGGATTATAAGTTGGATCTTAATTGCTCTTGTGATGACTTATGTTTTCAATGGTTCGGGGTTTGTTGAAAAGCGCACTCAAGCAGGATTCAGGAATACAAGAAATCCCACAAATGCCGCAAGCATGAGGACAATGAGCCAAAACCTCATATCCGTGAAGAAATGAATGTGCGCCTCTACGTTTTTCCTGGCTGTAGCCCTGTCTTTCCCATCCATGACCGCCTTAATTTTTTAGATCTTAGTTTTAGTTATGCCTTAATGATCTGAATACTTTCAAAAAGGATACCATAACATTTTCACATAATATGATCCCTAGGCCAAAAAGGTAAAGGCATGTGTAAGTGGCTGAGTTGGGGAGGGGTATGTATGAGGAAAAGGGTCTCCTTCGCGCGGAAAAGCGCTACGGCGACCAAGGGCGGAAGGGTAATGTAATGACCCTCTTACTGTCTTACCCTCTTACCATCTTACTTTCTCAATCCCTTGAGCACCTGCTTTACCAGCCCCGGCCCGGTGTAGATGAGTCCGGAATAGACCTGTATGAGATCCGCTCCTGCATCCAGATGCTTCTGCGCGGAGGCAGCATCCTCGATACCGCCAACACCGATGATGACAAAGCGACCCTGGTTTTTCTTATGCAGATATTTGACGACGCCAACGGACATGTCGAGAATTGGGGCGCCACTGAGTCCGCCCGCACCGATTGCATCTACCTTTTCTTTTGACTCTTTCAGGTGATTTCGGGTAATCGTTGTATTTGTAGCGATGATACCGGTGAGTCTTGTCTGAACAATAATTTCAACGATCTCATCCAATTGTTCAGTTGTGAGATCCGGTGCAATTTTTAAAAAAACCGGTTTCCTACCCTGGTTGTGATCCTGCAAGGTGGTGAGCAACTTTGTCAAAGGTTCCTTCTCTTGCAGCGAGCGGAGACCTGGTGTATTGGGTGATGATACGTTGACCGTGAAATAATCAACATGATCATAGAGGGTGATAAAACATTTCAGGTAATCATTTACTGCTTCCTCTTGTGGAGTATCCTTGTTTTTTCCAATGTTAGCCCCGATGATTACACCTTCAGGTTTGTGCTTTGTAAGCCGGTTGACGAGTACCTCAACCCCATCGTTATTAAAACCCATTCGATTGATGAGCGCGCGGGACTGGATCAGCCTGAAGAGGCGTGGTTTGGGATTCCCGGGCTGAGGCCGCGGTGTGATGGTCCCCACTTCAATGTGACTAAAGCCAAGTAAGGCCATCGCCTTCATATAGTGACCATTCTTATCAAATCCGGGAGCCAGTCCAACAGGGTTTGAAAAAGTTAATCCGGCGACCTTTTTTTCGAATCCGGGATGACGGAGACAAAATAATTTTCGGAAAATGATGGCCATGCCTGGAATCAGCAATAAGACTTTAAAACACCACATGGTAAAATGGTGTGCCTTTTCAGGATCAAGACGAAAGAGGAAAAGCTTCAGCAGGCTATACATCGCTGCAAGATATAACCGTGATCGCAAGTTCCGCAAACAATTTGAAGGCCTCACTGTGCTTTTTATCCCTAATTTTGAACTTCATAAAACATGATCAGGATGAAAAATCTATTCCTCTGTCTCGTCAGTCTGCTCTCAGCCATCACCTTGATCGCTCAGGATGGAAATCCCAATACGATGTCGGTGATGATCAATGGCAAAGCATATTCAGCTGAACCCCACCGAGTCAAGATCGGGGCCTACGGGTATATCACAGGCAATACGATCAACCCTGACAAATCACTTCGGATATGGTTTGGTGCCTACGACGGGAAAGATCTCAATGAACCGGGCAAGTACCTGGTCATCGGCGAGGATGAGAACCCGCAAAAAGAAGACAGTATCGTCAACGCCTGGGCGACCGGCAACTACAAAGGCCTCGCCTATGTCAAATATGTAGAAGAAACCAAGTCCCCCCGAATGGAATATCATGTCGGTGAAGCAAAATATTCCGGCCAAACCATTGAGGTCGTTAATGGCGATGACGGGTATCAGACCATCACCTTTGATCTCTCCCTGGAAGGATCCTGGTGGAAAGAAAAAACCTCCGCAACAGCCTTCGGTGGCCTGGACCGGCTTGCCGGAAAACTCCAGGACAAAGCCGTGACCGGCGCTTCAGGCTATGAACAAAATATCGATCCCGAAGGTGCGGGGTATAAGAAGCAGAAAGAGTTGGATGTGATTACGCTGAAGGAAGGGAAGGTGAGGATTAAAATAAAAGCATAGAGCAGGGAGCAGGGAGCAAGGAGCAAGGAGTCAGGAGTCAGGAGATTATAAGCTTAGGAGATTAGGGGTTTAGGAGATTAGAAGATTAGAAGGGACAACTCACAACTCACCATTCACAACTCACGTCTGACGTCTGACGTCTGACGACTTACCATACAGCTTAATCTTCTTGATCGGGAATCAAATCAAGTTTATCCCTCAGTTGATTAATAAGCGGGTTTTTAGCGGAGAGGATTTCAAACTTCTCGCGGTTGGAAAGTAGTTTTTTGGGTTTGATGAGTTCTTTGCTTTTATCGAGATCGGGATCGATATCGATGATGATCTGCATATCGGGAATACGCACAAGACTTCTCAATCCTTCGAGCAAAACGGCTTCCGCAGTGATTCGGTTTTTTCCGGTTTGATTTCCGATTTTAATCCGGATGGTTTTTTCATCCCGGATATCCACGATCGCCTCTTGCATGGTTTGCTTGAGTGAAGGAGACGAATGCGATTCCATGTATTCTCTCCAGTGATCCAGCACAGGAGGCAGGGTGAGGACAGGGACTTTCTTTTTTTCCTCCTCGTGGACCTGTTCTGCTTTTTGTCTGAGATGGCTGAGGTCCTTCAGGGATGGAATACCCAAACCATTCATATCCCCCGAAAGCAGGTTGCCTTTGCTTTTCTTTTGTGTTGCTTTTAATTCTTTAGGTGGCGCGGGCGATCCAACAACTTCATTTTTTGGTGGTGAAACCGGTTCCTTGACGGGAGATTTAATGGGGTGAACTTCAGGAGGAGCGTCTTGCTGCGCAGTAGATTGATCTGTATCTCTTATTGGATCAGACTTTTTTTTTTGAGCGTCCGAAGTTTGTTCGGACGTGAATTCAACGCGTCTGTGCATGTAGCACATTCGCATCAGGGCCATTTCGATATGCAGCCATTTATTCAGGGCGCGGGCATAGCCGAGTTCGCATTGATTGATCAGATCGAGATAGGTGATCAGGGATGACTTGCGGATCGCTTCGGCTTGTTGCTGATAACGGGCTTTGATCTTATCCCCGTGGGTCAGCAACGCCGCAGTCGCAGTGTCCTTACATAGCAATACATCCCGCAGATGTTCGGAAAAACCTGATATAAAAGCTTCGCCATCGAATCCTCTCTTCTGAATATCCGCAAGGGTGAGCAGGACTTCTGTCAAATCCTCCCTCATCAGCGCATCTGTCACCTTGAAGAAATAATCGTAATCGAGCAACTGCAAACTCTCAAGTACACCGGCATAGGTGATATTACTGCGAGACTGGCTGGCAATACGGTCAAAAATCGAAAGCGAATCACGCAACGAACCATCTCCTTTCTGACTGATGATCACCAATGCATCATCTTCAGCTTTGATACCTTCAGATGTGCATATGGAGCGCAAGTGTGCCGCAATTTCAGGGACAGGTATTCTTCTGAAATCAAAAGACTGGCACCTCGAAAGGATGGTCGGAAGGATCTTATGCTTCTCCGTGGTCGCCAGAATAAACTTGACATAAGGAGGGGGTTCTTCAAGCGTCTTGAGGAAGGCATTGAAGGCCGCCTGACTGAGCATGTGCACCTCGTCAATGATATAGACCTTGTACTTGCCCTGTGATGGCGGGACCCTGACTTGTTCCACGAGGGAACGGATATTCTCTACTGAGTTATTGGAAGCCCCGTCAAGTTCGAAGATGTTAAACGAACTGTTGATGTCGAAGGCTTTGCAAGATGCGCAGGTATTGCAGGACTCCCCTTCCGGTGACAGATTCTCGCAGTTGATGGCACGGGCCAGGATACGGGCGACGGTCGTCTTTCCAACTCCACGTGGACCGCAAAAAAGATAGGCATGAGCCACCTGACCGGATACCAGCGCATGGGTCAGCGTATCTGTCACATGTCGTTGACCCACAACACTATCGAAGGTGTTGGGGCGATACTTGCGGGCGGAAACGATGTACTGGCTCATGTGATAACTGGGAGGGCAAAGGTAAGGAAAATAAGCAAGGAGCGGGTCGTAGCGCAGCGAAGATCCCGCAGTGCCGCGAAGTCACTAAGCGGGAGGGCAAGGGGCAGAGAGGAATCAGGAATTAGGAGTCAGGGTGCGGAAGGCGGAATAGAATTTAACGACCAATCTTTGCGAGATGCAATCAGCGCCTCGCTTTAGGTTGGCTCAGTGTCCCGAAAAATCCTGAATTTTGATCTATGAAAATCGCTATCGCCCAGTTGAATTACCACATTGGAAACTTTGAAGGAAACCTGCAGAAAATGCTCAAGGCTACCGCGGAAGCCAAAGCTAAAGGAGCAGATATCGTCATTTTCGGCGAACTAGCCACGACGGGGTATCCGCCCAGGGACTTCCTGGAGTTCAGAGATTTTATTCGTTTGGCTGAAGCGTCTGTCGATCAACTGCGGGAGGCTTCTCATGGCATTGCTATTGTCGTCGGAAGTCCGACCATCAATCCCTTTCCCGAAGGAAAAGATCTGCACAACAGCGTTTACTTTCTCCACAACGGAGAAACGATGCATTTGCAGCATAAGACATTGTTGCCGACGTATGATGTCTTTGATGAGTACCGATACTTTGAACCTGCTAAAAAGCATACCACACTTGAATTCAAAGGCAAACGCATCGCCCTCACGATCTGCGAAGACCTTTGGAATGTAGGCAACAATAATCCGCTGTACACCGTATGTCCGCTGGATATCATGATGCATGAGCAACCGGATTTTATCATCAATGTTTCCGCATCGCCTTTTGACTACAATCATGCGGCTGAACGCATCGATGTGCTACGCGCCAATGTGGAACGATACAAGATCCCATTGTTTTATTCCAATGTATGCGGCGCACAAACGGAGATTATTTTTGACGGCGGTTCGATCGTGATGTCCCCTGATGGCCGCATTTATGATGAACTCCCCTACTTCAAGGAAGAAATCCGGTACTATCAGCTCGATGATGTTATTAAGGGCGGATATGATCGTGAACAACCCAAGGTTAAAATCGAGCTGGTGCATGATGCTCTGCTCCTTGGCTTAAAGGATTATTTTGGAAAACTTGGGTTGAGCAAGGCCGTATTGGGATTGAGTGGAGGTATTGACTCAGCGGTCACAGCCGTAATGGCCACGCGCGCGCTGGGAAAAGAAAATGTAAGAGTACTCCTGATGCCAAGCGCGTATAGTTCGGGGCACAGCGTGGATGATGCCAGGGCCTTGGCTGAAAACCTGGGGATTCGGTATGATATCGTGCCTATCGCTGCTCCTTATGACACATTTATTGAATTGCTGCAACCCCTTATGGAGGGTAAACCCTTTGATGTAACTGAAGAAAATATTCAGGCCCGTTGCCGTGCGATTCTGCTGATGGCGGTTTCCAATAAACACGGAAACATTCTTCTGAATACCACCAACAAGAGTGAGATGGCCGTTGGATACGGCACTTTATATGGTGATCTCGCGGGAGGATTATCCGTGCTGGCGGATTTGTATAAAACAGAAGTATATGATCTCGCTGACTATATTAACAAAGACGGCGAAATCATTCCACAGAACTCAATCACCAAACCTCCCAGTGCTGAATTGCGGCCCGGACAAAAAGACAGTGACAGCCTGCCTGAATATGATATCCTCGACCCTGTGTTGTATATGTATATCGAAAAACGATTAGGCCCGCAGGAGATCATTGATATGGGCTATGATGAAAAGTTGGTGAAACGAATCCTCAAACTCGTCAACACGAATGAATTTAAGCGGCATCAGACAGCGCCGGTGCTGAGAGTATCCCCAAAGGCTTTTGGTGTGGGCAGAAGGGTTCCGATTGTAGGAAAATACTTAAGCTAACCAGCTTATGAAAATCATAGATCGGTATCATAAGTGGGTGGAATGGAGTGATGAAGACCAAACCTATATTGGAAAATGTCCGGATTTGATCACTGGTATTCATGGAGATGATC
>CAZYHJ010000020.1:18847-37042 GCA_964646645.1 uncultured Saprospiraceae bacterium
CAAACCTATATTGGAAAATGTCCGGATTTGATCACTGGTATTCATGGAGATGATCCAATTAAACTTTATGAGGAGATGTGCCAGCTCCTGCAAGAAATTATCACTCAGTTTGCCAGGGAAAACAAACCGCTTCCCCCTCCTTCAGTAAGGCCCATGCAGGAAGTGATATAAAAAAGGGGCCCCTCAGGCCCCCTTTTCACTTTATTTCTTCAAAAGATCACGGATCTGTGTGAGCAGTTCCTCCTGGGTTGGACCAGCAGGAGCAGGAGGTGCTTCCTTGGCTTTTATGGCATTAAATGCCTTGACAATCCAAAACAGAATCCAGGCAATCACCAGAAACTTGATAATGGCTGCGAGGAATTTTCCATACTTCACAGCGCCATAAGCTAGCGCACTGATGTCATCCACTCCCGCAGCTTTCATCGCCGGTGTCAGGAGTAAAGGCGTAATGATATCATCGACGAGTGATGCAATGATGCCACTGAAAGCTGCACCAAAAATAACGGCTACAGCAAGGTCAATGACATTGCCTTTCATGATGAAGGCCCTGAATTCTTTAAGCATGGTCTTGTGTTTTATTTGGTTAACAATGTAATTTCAAAACACTTCCTCCGCTACAGATCACGCACTCTTCAATTCTTCCCTGATCTTATTCAATGCAGATCCGGCTTTGACCCATTCAGCTTGTTGTTCGTTGTAACCATGCAAAGTATCAAACACATCCTCTGTTCCGTCCGCATGGCGCAGGCGAATTCTGATCCGGGAATCCGGATTGAAGTTATCAAATCCCAGGATATCTACAAGGTCATCCTGGCGAACCAGATCATAATCTGCCGGATTAGAAAACGTTAAAGCAAGCATACCCTGCTTTTTCAGATTCGTTTGATGGATACGGGCAAAAGATTTTACGACAATCGCTTTGACGCCAAGGTATCTTGGTTCCATCGCTGCATGTTCGCGGCTTGACCCTTCCCCATAATTTTCTTCCCCAAATACAACAGTTGAAATACCACGTTTCTGATACGCCCTTGCAGAATCAGGCACACCCATGTATTTGCCCTCTTCAATATTCAGCACATTATTAGCATCACCATTGAAGGCGTTGATCGCACCGATAAAGCAGTTGTTGGAAATATTTTCAAGGTGGCCGCGGTATTTGAGCCATGGACCTGCCATTGAAATATGGTCTGTGGTACACTTGCCCTGAGCCTTGAGCAGGACACGCATACCTTGCACCTGATCAGGAGTGATCGGTGTAAACGGTGTAAGCAATTGAAGCCTGTCTGAAGAAGGGCTTACACTGACCGTGAGTTTATATCCTTCAGCAGCGGGGGCCTGGAAACCGGCATCCTCCACTTCAAAACCCTTTGGCGGCAATTCAACTCCGGTAGGCGGATCAAGTTTTACTTCCTGGCCATCTTCATTGATCAGGGTATCCGTCATCGGGTTGAACTTGAGGTTACCTGCGAAGACAAGTGCCGTTACAATTTCAGGAGACGCTACAAAGGCGTGTGTAGATGCATTGCCATCATTACGTTTTGCAAAATTGCGATTAAACGAAGTGATGATGGAGTTCGGACGCTTTGGATCATCCATATGACGTGCCCATTGGCCGATACAAGGTCCGCATGCATTGGCCAGTACAAGACCACCTACATTTTCGAACACATCAAGCAGGCCGTCACGTTCGATAGTATACCGGATGAGTTCGGAGCCCGGTGTCACTGTAAATTCAGATTTTACTTTGAGTTTTTTCTCTTTTGCCTGTTTCGCAATGGAAGCGGCACGGGAGATATCCTCATAAGATGAGTTTGTGCAGGAACCGATGAGGCCTACATCCAGTTTTTCAGGATAATTATTCTTCTCCACAGCCTCAGCAAATTCGCTGACCGGCCATGCCAGGTCTGGAGTGTAAGGACCATTGATGTGCGGTTCGAGCGTATCAAGATCGATCTCGATGACCTGGTCAAAATATTTCTCTGGATTGGCATAACATTCAGGATCGCCGGTGAGATGTTCGGCAATGCCATCTGCAAGCGTGGCTACATCCGCACGTCCGGTGGCTTTGAGGAATCTGGCCATGGAGTCATCATATCCGAAAGTGGATGTGGTGGCGCCGATCTCGGCACCCATATTACAGATGGTACCTTTGCCAGTGCAGGACAATGACTTTGCCCCTTCACCAAAATATTCAACGATAGCGCCTGTGCCTCCTTTGACTGTCAATATCCCTGCTACTTTGAGGATGACATCTTTTGGAGAGGACCAACCACTGAGTTTGCCTTTGAGATACACACCTATGAGTTTAGGCATTTTGAGTTCCCATGCCATTCCCACCATAACGTCCACAGCATCTGCTCCACCTACACCGATAGCGACCATTCCTAAACCACCGGCATTTGGCGTGTGGCTATCGGTACCAATCATCATCGCGCCGGGGAAAGCATAATTTTCCAAAACGGTCTGGTGAATGATCCCGGCTCCTGGCTTCCAGAAACCGATACCATACTTATTGGATACCGATGAAAGGAAGGAATACACTTCAGAGTTGATATCCAGAGCCGTTTTAAGGTCGGTATCGGCACCGGTTTTGGCCTGGATCAGGTGATCACAATGTACGGTCGATGGCACCGCTGTTTTATCCATACCACACATCATAAACTGAAGCAGGGCCATTTGGGCCGTGGCGTCCTGCATGGCTACGCGGTCCGGGGCAAAAAAGACATAATCTTTTCCGCGACCATAGTCCTTGAGCGGAGAATCGGCGTGCAAGTGGCTGAATAAAATCTTTTCGGTAAGGGTAAGCGGGCGGCCCAATGCTTTCCGGGCCTGGCTGATTTTTTCAGGATAGGCGGCATAAACGGCCTTAATCATCTCATAATCAAATATCATGGCGTATCGATGTTGTTAAAGGAATAGGTATAAAACGAAACGCCAAAAATAAGGTTCCAGCCCCTGAAAATGGAATTTCAGGCCAACAAAGGCAGAAAGTAATTGTAAATCCCTGGTCAGGCCTCCAAACGCTCGATCAACCGTCCGGCAATCTTGAGGAAGTCCATTTCAGTGATGATACCGATCAGTTCGCCGTTTTGTACGACCGGCAGGCAGCCGATCATGTTTTTTCGCATGATCTGCATGGCTTCGCGGATCGTCGCATTCGGATCAATGGTCAGTGGATTTGGATTCATCACATCTTTGGCCGTTGTGATCTCCGGTTCCTCACCGGGAGGAGCATTTCGACGCTTCAGGAGATGTCTGTGGACGAGACGCAAGGTGATCAGGCCCACAAGTTTTCCTTCCTTATCCTCTACAGGCGTGTACCTGATCTTTCGCCAATCCATCATATCGATGACCAGATCGATGATGTCATCTTTCTGCACTGTAAACAAGTCAGTGGTCATAAACTCACTCACCTTGAGTCCGGAAGGTCTGTATTCCTTCAGATCATTCAACTCAGGCATTTTCCATTTGTGGCCTGGTATGTTTGATTTTTGATTGACACACTGAGCATAGGTCAACACTGTGAGAGCTTCATCCTCAGTAGTTTCCTTTTTAAGCTTCGTATATGAACGGAGTGCCCAACGTGCCCCATTCATATGCTCACGGGCCCGCTCCTCAATGACATCCATATACCTGGAAATATCATCCGGATGCACATTCCGCATCTCGAGACCCTTCTTCGCGCGCGGGATTAATTCCTGCAAAGCGAGTTCGACCACCGGTATTTTCTGATCATACATCCAGGTGAACTTGGAGTCGATCCCGAATTTGGCGGCCTTGGAGAAATTGTCAGATACGTCTTCAAAACCGATCTTATGGCGGATATCACCTACATCATCATGCATCTGGACCATGCAACCCAACCAGAACGCAGCATTAGCTACTTCATCAAGGACTGTGGGTCCGGCTGGCAGGACACGGTTTTCAATTCGAAGGTGAGGTTTTCCATTGGCGCTGATACCATAGCATGGTCTGTTCCAGCGATAGACGGTGCCATTATGTACCTGGAGTGACCTCAGCTTTGGCACATGGCCTGCACTGATGAGCTCGAGCGCATCCTCTTGTACATCACCACTCAGCAGGACCCTGAACCTGACGATATCTTCGCGATAAATCTCAAGGATGGATTTATCCAGCCACTGGCGGCCAAAATTGACCCGCGGGCTGCGTTCGCGCATATGTTCGTTACTGGTACGTGTATCCAGTGCCTGCTGGAACATCGCGATGCGGGATTCGTGCCACAGTCGTCTTCCAAATACAATTGGTGAATTTGCTCCCAGTGCCATAACAGGCGCAGCTAAGGCCTGGGAAAGATTGTACATATCCACAAACTCGGAGGGTTTAACCTGGAGATGCACCTGGAAACTGGTATTTACAGCTTCGATAAGCGGGCTGTCATGTTTAATGATCAGTTCATCAATGCCGACCAGATTTAGTTCATAACTACCGCCTACCAATTGCTGATTGATCGCTTCCATCAGGGCGAAATACCGTTGTTTGGGCGTGAGATTATTCATGCTCACATCAAACTTCCGGAGCGTAGGGAGGATACCGGTGAGGACGATTGTTGAGCCAAGTTTATTGACGACACCCTCGATTTTCTCGAGTTTACTACTGCATTCGTCTTCGAGTTCACGCAGGGCTTTGTTTGAAAATTCTCTTGGCTCGAGATTGATTTCAAGGTTAAACTTGGCTAGCTCAGTGTCCACCCAGGGCCAGTCCTGCATATGCTGGAGGGCTTCCATATTGATGCAGGCAGGTTTGAATGTTTTCTGATCGACCAGCACCATTTCCTGTTCGGCACCTATGCGGGTGACATCGGTTTCAAACCAATCGTTGTCGATCATGTATTCCAGGGCCTTGACATCGTCAAGGAGGGATTTGACAAATTGTTGCATCTGGTCCTGCGACTTGACGATCGATACGCGCTGCTCTCCCATGGTATTGGATTTGAGTATTGGGTGAAGATAAGGATTGAAAAATAAGACACAAACCGTGCCTGAAAGTTAACAGGACATTTAAATAAAACAATCAGTTCAATGATACTTTCGAAATTTGACAGGTTTCCCTTTGGCAAAAATCCGGACCTTACCCCTGAACGCATAATGAAACACCGTCCGTTGTCGTTTCTTTGGAGTAAGATGAGCATTCAGGCCTTTATAAAAATAGGATTAGCTGTTTTAATACCGGCTGCGTTGGGGCTGTCCTGCAATAAGGACGATCGTGAGGTCTTGTTTGAATTGAATTTTCCGCCTCCGCCTATCACTTTTAATATTCTGCCGGGTCTTGGGACGTTTGACACACATGTTTACACCCAAAGTCCTATACCTACAAAATTTGCGTCCAAACTGGCTAATTCCGGACATAGCATTGAAGATGTGGGCATTATCCAGGCCAAGGAAGCAGAACTATCTTCTATTTTCGGGGATGTCAACCTGGATTTTATCCATCGGGTTTCCGTATTTGTCTTTGATCCGTTTAACCCTGCGGATAAGGTTGAATTCTTTTACCTGGATCCGGTTCCGTTCAGAGACCAGACAACCATTCGTCTTTTTCCCGGCATCACTGATGTTAAGGAATGGATGCAGGAAGAATTTGTCGGCATAGAGGTGAGGCTGGATTTTAGGGAAATCTCTCCTTCCTTTGTTGAAATGGAATTGGAAATGGACCTGCGGGTTTTAGGCAAATAACCTTAGCACACCGTGCTTTTCAGCAGCTTTTTAACACCTCTATTCTTCGATCGTTTTGACTTCTTCAGCAGGCGTATCTGAAGCGGGCTTGACCGTATCCCAGGCAAATTGCTTGATGAAGTTGAACCACTTGATCACCTTTCTGATATCGTTGATATGGACCCGGTCTTCGTCGTGGTCGGCAATGATGGTTTTGAACCAGGCGCGAAGTTGGTCGGCCTTGGCATTTGGATCAGGAATCGGATTGGCGGCATGCGTGTCTTCTACTGTCTGCAGAACCTGGTCGAGGGCGACTACATCTGTATAAGTATAGATACCAATTGAGGCCAGCGGAGTGAATTGATGTGTGCGAGCCGAAACGAACTGGCGTTTCCCGTTTTCAAAACTTTCGATCAGGAGTCCATTCGGACGGGTAGCCATCAGTTTATACAAGCCAGGCAATCCGCTGACAGAAATTAAGGTATCAAGTTTCATTAGTAGTTGATCAGTTTTTGCATCTGCGCATACAGGCGGGCTGGTGGCAGAAATTGTTTTTCTAGAACATCGGCAAATGGGACAGGCGTATCAAGTGCGCCTACCCGCATCACCGGGGCATCAAGATATTCAAAAAGATGTTCGGCGATGTAAGCAGCAATATCTCCTCCTATACCACCGGTCAATGTGTCTTCATGCAGTACGAGGACTTTGTGCGTCCTGCTTACGCTTTCGGCTACGGTATCCCAGTCGATCGGGAGAAGGGTTCGCAGGTCGATGATATCCAAATCCCAGCCTTGGGCGTCTGCGAGTTGGGTGGCCCAATGCACGCCCATGCCGTAGGTGATGATACTCGCCGTCGTTCCGTTGCGCACTTGCCTGGCCTTACCTATGGGCGTGGTGTAATAACCATCCGGTACTTTACCGCTGATCCCACGATACAACGCTTTATGTTCGAAGTACATCACGGGATTGGGATCCTCGAATGCTGCAATCAGCAAGCCTTTGGCATCCTCCGGGGTTGACGGGTAAACGATTTTTAGGCCTGGAGTATGATAAAACCAGGCTTCATTACTCTGACTGTGAAAAGGTCCTGCGCCTGTTCCGGCACCGGTTGGCATTCGAACGACTACATCTGCAGTGGCTCCCCAGCGGTAATGGATCTTGGCGAGATTATTGACGATCTGGTTAAATCCGCAGGTGACAAAATCGGCAAACTGCATTTCAACCATCGCCTTATAACCTTCCAGACTTAGCCCTAGAGCCGTGCCCACGATACCACTTTCACAAAGAGGTGTATTACGAACCCGCTCCTTTCCATACTTTTTGACAAATCCATCCGTGATCTTAAACACGCCGCCATAGTCAGCAATATCCTGGCCCATGAGAATGAGCTTGGGATGCTTCTTCATTGCTTCGTCCAGGCCGGCAGTCACGGCATCCACTAACCTCATTTCTGTTGACGAATCACCTGGCGAGGTATGTTGGGGCGTGAATGGCTTATATACATCATTCAATTCCCGATCAAGGTCTGCTGTGAGTTCGGGAGCTTCGGCACTGATATCGAGGTGCTGCTGAATGAGGTTTTCGTATTCCTTCTTTAACGTGGCAATGGCGTCAGGCGCAATGAGACCTTCATCGAGTAAGAATTGCTCGTAGTTGCGAACCGGATCTTTCTTATCCCAGGCTTCGATAAGTTCAGGCGGTACATACTTCACACCTGATGCTTCTTCATGACCACGCATTCGGAAGGTCATGCACTCGATAAGAACCGGGGCGGGCTTGCGTCGCATCTTGGTGGCGTACTTATCAATCGTGGTGTACACTTCGAGTATGTTATTACCATCGATGGTCACTCCTTCCATGCCGTAACCTTTGGCCTTATCTGCAAGGTGCTTGCATTTAAACTGGTCGGAGGAGGGGGTGGACAGACCGTAACCATTGTTTTCAATAATAAAAATAACAGGCAATGACCAAACTGCCGCGATATTGAGGGCTTCGTGAAAATCACCTTCGCTGGTACCGCCTTCTCCTGAAAATGCAAGTGATACTTTGGGCTTTCCATCGAGTTTGGCGGCCAGGGCAGAACCGCATGCCAATGCAAGTTGGGGTCCCAGGTGGGAGATCATACCTACGATTCCGTGCTCGAGAGTGCCAAAATGAAATGAGCGGTCCCTTCCTTTTGTAAAACCTTCCATCTTTCCCTGCCACTGGCTGAATAGGCGGTGTAGCGGAATATTACGGTTGGTGAAAACGCCTAGGTTGCGATGCAATGGAAAAATCAATTCGTCCGGTTGCAATGCCAGTGTGCATCCTACGGCTATAGCTTCCTGTCCGATTCCGGAAAACCATTTACTGACTTTGCCCTGTCGCAGGAGTTTGAGCATTTTATCCTCGATCATTCTGGGCAGGAGGATCCCTTTATACAGGCGGATCAAATCAGCATCTGAAAGATGTTGGCGTTTGAACCTGATAAGTTTTTTTGCTTTGGCTTCCTTAGACATGCGGAGGGCAAAAATATTGGATTATTGGGAGGAATGAGGTAAAAGGTTGATGGTAGAATAAAAAGTAGAGCATCAGCGTACTGCCTGCAACGAAGCATCTGATGGCAGGAGGTAATTGTTGATATTGACACAAAAAAAGAGGGGCATTTTAGACTTATTTTAGTATAACAACCTGATATTGTGCAATTTGAAAAAAGAGATTGGTTATAATATCAGACCAAACTTTTTACCTCATTCTGTAAAAAACGTGTGCCACACCTAGGTGTGGCACACGTTTTTTGCAGAATTGGCGTGTTTATATGTCCTTATTTTATCAAAGTAAAAAATACATATATATCTATTTATCAATTAGATACAACTGAATCTGCCAACATTTTCAAACAAAATTCCTGTAAAAAATCTAACCCCCTCAATAAACGTCCTCCCAACTTCCAAATCGCAACCCCAATCACATCAACTCCCGATATACTCTCAAACTATTTACCTCTTTTAAAGACTCTACATGCAATTGGTAATACAACATCAACAAATCCACTAGCCGGCGTCTGACTTCAAGCGCAACAGAAGCCCAGTCTCCAGCCCCGGCATCACAAATTTTTCTCAAACAAACTAAATCGTTCCACTCCATCACATAAGGATGCAATGGCATTGACGCAACAGCATGACCCTCCAGTAAATCAAAATACCTGTTGGTCTCCTCCGCCGAAAGATCAAATCCAAATCCCAAAAAATGAGATAGCTCCACTAAGCTTCGTATTAAAAAATCCCGGTCAAAAATTTCCGGCTGATCATACCCCTTAAGGCTCTCGTACAGAAAATGAAATAATTCCGGATGCGGGTCAGCGGTGACCACACACTTTGCGCAGATCTCAGCGAGGCAGGTCACCACAGCCGATTTACGCATATCAAAAGGAATACTTCGCCATGGATACTCCAGCCTCACTTCTTTAACCCGGTGGATTTTTCTGTTTTCGTGATGATAGGCTACCATCTCCACCAGACTCAACAACTGAAGTGAGGAGGCAGGCGTCGTGGCTTTTGGTTTCCGCACACTATTGATGATAAAGGTCTGATGGCCCTTTTGCTCCGTATACATATCCACAATCAAGCTGGTCTCGCCATACTTAACGGTGCGCAATACAATAGCTCTGGTCTGGTAAATCAAGCGGGAAAGTTCGGCAGAATCAGCCAATTTTTATAAACAACCGGCCTATCCTTCATCGATTGTAAACATTCAATGGTTTTTGCCGTTCTTAGCAGCACAATTATTCATCAATCAAAATCAATTATTACAATGAAAAGATCAGCTACAGCCTCCTGGATCGGATCGGGCAAAGAAGGAAAAGGCACCATGACCACCCAATCCGGACTCCTGGATACCGATCAATACAGCTATAAAACCCGCTTTGAAGATGGTATCGGAACCAATCCCGAAGAACTGGTAGCTGCTGCTCATTCCGGCTGCTTTTCCATGAAGCTGAGTTTTGTTTTAGGAGCAGCTGGCTTTACGCCAAACTCCATTGAAACCAAATGCACCATTACTCTGGAGGCGGGTGCTATCACGGAAAGTCATCTCGAGGTCAAAGCTGATGTTCCGGGGATTGATCCCGAAAAATTCCAGGAGTGTGCAGCAGAGGCGAAGGCCAAATGCCCAATCAGCAAACTGCTGAATACAAACATTACCATGGACGCCACGCTGGTCTGATTTCTCTATTCCTGACCTGCTAGCTTCAGTGTACTGATACTGCAGCCCCCTTTTATTTTAAAGCATATGGATGATGATAACATACCCGTGAGCTACAAAGCCGGCGTATGCAACATTGGTCCTGATGAAATCAATAAACGAAAACGCATCGGTTATATAGGAACGGCCTTAGCTCTTTTCTATATCGCTGCAGCAGAATGGTTCGATTTTCCTCAAGTGTGGAAACTCATTGCATTCGCCCCAATTGTATATGCTGTTTCGGGCTATATGCAGGCACGACGAAGGTTTTGTTTTCTTTTTGGCCTGATGGGGATTTCAAAGGTCAACAAGGAGGCCTATACCCGCATTTCTGATGAACAAGCTAAATCCTCGGATGTCCGAAAATCTCTTTGGCTGATCGCTGAGATTTTTATCATCAGCACCATCATCACGCTGCTGTACGTCTTCCTTTCTTAAAACTGAAAATAAATAAAGGAACTGCTGCTCTCCTGGCTCAATGCCAAAGCCACCAGCATAAAGGCCCACCCGATTACCAAAATATACCGTGGTAGTTTGTAGGCTAGTTGCATGACGGATGAGTTTCGCATAAACCAGTGACAAAGCACCATGATACTCACCACCGAGGTCACCTTGATGATGGCCAGAGTCGTGAGCAAGGGACCAGCCTCCCCCGCTCCACCAAACATAGAGCTCAACATGGTCCATGCCTGACTAAATGTTGTGGCCCGAAAAAACACCCATGTTACATTGATAAGAAAAAAAGTAAACATGGCATATATAAACATAAGCCAGATACTTTGTTTTGTGGCTCGCTGTCCTTCGGCATCTGCCGCAGTGTTCACCCGCGACCATTTATCTTTTATCCACTTTTCCACCCAGAGGTAAATGCCATGCAGCCCACCCCATGCCACAAATGTCCAATTCGCTCCATGCCACAATCCGCCTAAGAGCATGGTCACCATCAGATTGATGTATGTTTTTCTCTCCCCTTTACGATTGCCGCCTAAAGGGATATAGAGATAGTCCCTCAACCAGGCGGACAAAGTAATATGCCATCTTCTCCAAAAGTCAGAAAACCCGATCGCGGCATATGGATACTTGAAATTTTCAGGCAGTGTAAAACCAAGACACATCGCTACACCTATGGCACAAGTGGAGTATCCCGCAAAATCAAAAAAGATCTGACCCGAAAAAGCCAAAACGCCCATCCATGTATCCAAAGCAGGTAGCGCTCCTACAAACCCGAACACTTCATTCGCTGTTCCTGCCAATTGTCCATCCGCCAAAACCACTTTCATGAATAGCCCCAGCGTAAGCAATAATAAACCATCCGTCACCTGCTTTACTGTTGCACTCCGGGGTATTTCAAATTGAGGCACCAATTGTGGGGGTCTGACGATCGGACCAGCCACCAGGTGAGGAAAGAAAGTCACAAACAACGAAAAGTCAAGCATAGATTTGACCGGCTCACTTTTCTTGTGATACATATCGATCGTATAACACAACGTGGTGAAGGTGTAAAACGAAATCCCCGCAGGTAAAATAATGTTTGGCTTTGCCGGTTGAAAGTCAATACCCACGAGATTGACCAGGGTGACAAAATTTTCCAGCAAAAACGTGCCGTATTTGAAAAAGCACAACATGCCCAGATTACCGATCAGGCTCAATACGAGGAGCAATCTCTTCTTCACAAGATTCTCCTGGGTGTAAAGCGCACGACCCACGAAAAAGTCGACTACCGTTGACAACCAGAGCAACAGTATAAAGGGTGGGTTCCATGCTGCGTAAAAAATATAGCTGGCCAGCAACAGATTAATCTTCTTCACCTTCCAGGTAAATGGCAGGTTATGCAATACCAGGATGATGATAAAAAAAGCTATGAATGTGTATGAATTGAAAACCATAAGGAGAAGATCGGGTGGGTGTATAGTTTTATTACATTGATTTTGATGGGAAGGACCATCGATGATCCTTTACGAGTACATCAATAAATCGCTTTGTAAAATCAATGGCATCTGTCGGACTTAAATGTGAAAACTCAGGGCATTGATAGGATTCCATTCCGGGCACATCCATAAAGTGCACACCGGGACAACCCGTCTCCTGAAGAATCCGATCCCAATATTTTTCTCTCGGAAATAATTCAAGTTCTTTTTCCAGGAAAGGTCCGCTGGAGGGTGTCCGGACAAACAATACCTTTCCACCCCTCGCCTTGATCTTATCCGTGGCTACTTTAATCGTCTGCAACATAGAGTCAAGAGGAGCTCCACTGATAGGCGGCTTTTTATTGAGACTTCCAAAAAGAGCCCATATCTGTCTTTGCTTGTTGATCTGAGCCGTATCATTAAGAAAAGGATCTGCCAGGTACTCCTGCCGATCAAAATTGACCAGACCAAAATCTCTAGCGAAAATAGGGGCCATGAACACCCCGGGGCGCGATGGTATTTCCAATGCGTCAAGCATAGCATTCATGGAGTAGTGATCTTTATCCAGAAAAACAAAGGTGGACTCCAGTGGTCGATTGAGCACAAAACTGGCTCGCTGAGCCGGGGTGATCTCATCTCTGTATTTCATTGCGGTGGCAGGGCGATCTGCGTTTCCCGGATTGGTGGAGAAAAACAACCCCTCCGTCACATCAATCACGAGTTTACCGCGAAATGATTCGTCGTTAGCCAGATCATGCAATATGGGCAAGGGGGTACTGCCTACACAAGCCAATTGAACCGCCTTATCTCCGGTGAGGGATTCCCAGGTAGGAATATCAAGATCAAACTTTATCCGGGAGGATCCGATAAAAACAGTACCCTCATTTGGTGCCACGTATGCTCTGTCACGATGCCATGTCCAGAGCGGTCCGCCATCATCAAAAGAGAGATCGAAATCAGTACTCCGGAGATAAAATTCCCATGCCAATAAAGCGGCAGAGGCGATCAGGGCGGCGGCAATCGCGGGCCTGACCAGCGTGTGATGCGACATTGGTTTTCGTTGTTTTGATGAAACGAAGATTAAAGATGAAAAAACTTATCTGAATTGAAGAGACAACCTCTGGTCGGGAGATCAATTATATTTGATCACTGAATTCATCCATACGGACACCACACCACTATGCCCGTCACAGTCTTGTTTCGCCTCTTATTCCTGCAACTTTGCTTATGCATGGTGGTGACCGCACATGCCCAGATGAACGCCGCCGATATCCTCCTCCTTCCCCGGGATCAGCAAATGCGTGCACTTTGGAATTACAGGAACGACCAAAGAATTACTGACACCATGGCTATGGTGAATCATCTTAGGCAATTGGAAAAGGATTTTGAGGCTGCAGGTGAGTCGAAGCTTGCCCAACAAGCATGGCTCGCCCAAATTGATTATCAGTCCGTCTATCTGCACTATTACAAGCCTTATGGAATTTATATTCTGGACCAGGCCATTGATTTTGCCAGGGAAAGGGGTTGGAAGCAATTGGAAGCTGAATGCATGCTTCGAAAAGGTTTCCTGCTGTATAGACAAAACAAGTTTGGACCTGCCTTCGAATTTATACAAAAGGGGTATTCGGGCATTAAAAAAGGGGGCTTTAACAATACGCCACTGATTATCCGTTACCTGGAAGATATCGGCTTATGTTACTATGAATTTGGTGACCCTGAAGGCGGAATTACCTACCTCAGAGAGGCATTGGCGCAACCCAGCAGGATAGATCCTGATGGTGAAAAACGAAAAACCTATAATACCATAGGCGTTTGTTTCAATCGACTTGAACAGCTTGATTCGGCTTATCATTATTTCGCCCTTGCTCATGAAACAGCCACAGCAGTACAGGATACCTTTTGGGCTGCGCTATCCCTGGGCAATATGGGAAATATCCTTTTCCTGCAGGAAAAATATGATCAGGCAATTCCTTTTCTTGAAAAGGACTTTTACACCAGCCAGAAATATGGCGAATGGCCAAGCGCAGTAAACGCGTCGCTTTCCCTGGCGACTATGCACCTCAAACGGGGAGACATTGACAAAGCTCAATTTTACCTGGACTACGCTTCCAAAAATAAAAACATGGAATCGGCCAGATCTATGTCCGGGTATTATAAAAATATGGCCTCCATCCGCAGGTTGCAAGGTGATGATGATCAGGCGTTTCAGTACCTGGATTCATTTCTGCTTTACAAAGAGAAAGATGAAAAGGAGCGTAATATCAAAACCATCAACCAGGCCAAACTTAAAGTCGAAGTCGAACATCATGCCAATGAAATTAAACTCCTGGAAACCGCGCGCAGCCGCCAGGTACTGATGCGCAATGGCTTGTTATTTATTCTGCTGCTCACCGGAGGGTTCACCCTGGTGTATGTACGTATGCAACGGCAGCGTCAGGTAAAAGAACGACAGTTGATGAACATGCGCGAGGAAGCTGCCCGAACCGAACTTGAACATGCAAAAAAGCAATTAAGTGCTTTTACCCACGCCCTGAAAGAAAAAAATGAACTCATTGAATCCTTTCGGGACGAACTGGACCAATTGCACCAATCAGGCCAGGAACATGCCCTGGCCAGGTCTGAACATATTACAAAACTGCTCAACTCCACCATACTGACTGAAGAGGATTGGCGGGAGTTCAGAACTATGTTTGACCTGGTTCATCCCGGTTTTTTTGTCCGTCTCAAGGAAAAAATGAATGATTTAACCCCTGCTGAAACCCGGCTGCTGGCCCTGACAAAACTGCAATTGGCTCCCCGGGAAATGGCTGCCATGCTCGGCATCAGTTATGATGCCATTAAAAAATCACGTCAGCGGTTACGTAAAAAGATCCATCTCCCCGAAGAAGGGACGCTCGATGAATTGGTGGAATTGATTTAAAATCAACCACATAGATCATGTCCCCATTTTGTCCCCGGGGATGTCCCCGCATTGTACCCATCCAATATTTGCTTTCCGCTTCTGGCTGAACAAATCTTTGCCTTGTCAACGATCGACAGGAAAATGACAACAGGAACTCAGTCTGGAAATTCAAAATCGCTCTGGTACATCCTTGTGCTTTGCCTGATAGCTGCATTCCTCACCTACTGGTGGTTTGAGGAACGAATCACCGAGATCGATGAAAAAATGGAAACCATGCAAAACAAATGATCATGAAAACTGAAAACTTAATTTCCACAGCGGCGCCTACCCCCAAAATTTCCTTTCCCTTCAAAGGAGGGATCTATCTCTTTAGTCCCTCGGATATCATCCGGCTCAAAGCTGATAGCAACTACACCTACATCCATGTGCGTGACCACAAGCCCATCCTGATGGCGAAGGTCCTGTCAGCATATGAAAGCATACTTGAGCCCTTTGGGTTTATTCGAATTCACCGCTCACACATTATCAATCCTGAATATGTCCAGCAAATATCATCTACAGGGGAAGTGATCATGCAGGATCAGAGCAGGGCTGAAGTATCGCGTCGCAAAAGGAGAGACATCATCGAACATCTCCATCAACGTGTGGAGGCAGCATAAAGAAGGCAATCATGATGCACATCAATACATCGAATCCAAAATCACCTTTGACATGAAATTTATTATCATACTCACTTTCTCTTTCTCTTGCAACTGTCTGCTGGCTCAAAATATCGGGATAGGGACCAGCGCACCCAATTTCAAACTGCATGTTGTCACCTCTAGTTCAAACACAGAAATCGCAAGGTTTCAAAGTACAGGCGGATCAGGTATGATCCTGGCCGGCAACGGCAGCATGTTCGCTGAAATGGGTGTCAATGGTACTTACGGCTACTGCGGCACATCTTCCCCCCAGGATTTTACGTTGCGGACTGGCGGGGTGAATCGGCTATATCTCCAACAATCAACCGGAAACATTGGCATCGGCACTAATAACCCTTTGTCAAAGTTTCATGTGGAAGGAAATACAAAATTGAACGGTTCGGTTGGGATAGGTACTGATAACACAACGGCAAGATTACAATTATTTGAGAGCAATGAAAATAATCATCTCGCCTACTTTGAAGCAGATGGTGGAGATCGGAAAATTACAATTGACAATGGAATTAAAACCGGAACATTTGGCGTCAGGGAATCATACTCGTATTTCGGTAGTGATGATGCGAATGATGTAGCTTTAATTACTGGCGCGCTTCCCCGATTGTCCATCCAGCATATTACTGGCAATGTAGGCATCGCTGAAATGAACCCACAGCAAAAATTGCATGTCAATGGAAATGCCTGTGTTACCGGTTATCTTGGCGCAGGTGTTTTTAGTCCAGCTTATGCGCTGGATATCCGTACAGGCAATACAAACAACATTGCCAGTTTCGCAAACACTACTATGGACAACGCACTCATCATGGTGAAAAATGGAAGCGGAATCGTTGATTTCGGTCTCAATTCGGCAGGAGGGTTTGTTGGCACCGTCAATGCAGGTGATTTCAGAATACGAACCAATTACACTGTACGCATGCTGGTCAGAAATGCAGATGGCTTCGTGGGCATCGGTACAGAATCACCATCACAGCGACTGGATGTCAGTGGCAATATCAATCTATCCGGAAACATCATCGTCGAAGCGCCTACCAATGCCACACTGCTCAATGGCTGGTTTGTATATGATAATTTGTTTGGCACGCCCCAATTTTCAAAGGATAAACAAGGAAGAGTATTACTCAGTGGCCTTGCTAAACATACGCCTGTCATTGGAGGTCATGTGTTTACCTTGCCGGCCGGGTACAGACCTGAAAAATCAATGTATTTTCTCGTAGCTTCTGATCACCCGAACGGATTCAGTAAAGTATTGATCGATCATACCAATGGAGAAGTCTCCATCGCCAATACCGGTTCAAATATTACTTGGGTTTCATTTGACAATGTAACCTTCAGAGGAAATTAATCCGGTCCATTTAAATGCCATCATGAGTAAAGACAGGCGATAATCTTATCTTGAAGGGATAAACAATTTTGAAATAACGAGGTTACACTTAAGGCAGTACGTATAATTACTGCTTTGTCAGGGGTAAATCCTCATTACACTTTTGATACGCATGGCCACTAAGGCGCGATATCAAATACGTTTTACTAAAAGTTCCATTCTATGCAGCTGGATTTTAAACCGAATCATCAGAACCTTACCCTTGGGGTGGAAATGGAAGTGCAATTGTTAGATCAGGATACGCTCAGACTGGCCCCAAAGGCACCTGATATCCTGAAGGAAATCAAGCACGACAAACTCACCAAAGAAATGTTCAGGAGCACACTTGAGATCATCACCGGTGTGTGCCACAATGTGCAGGAAGTCGAGATTGATCTGCGGCTAACTTTTCACGAAGTGCAGGCAGCCTGCGCGAAAAGAGGATTGCATCTCGCTGGAACGGGTACGCATCCACTGGCTGATTACAACAACAGGATGCTTTCCAATTCGCCGCGCTATCATGAATTACTGGACCGCAATCAATGGCTGATCCGGAGAATGGCCGTGTATGGTCTTCATGTCCATATCGGCATGCATGATGGAGATGAATGCATCAGGTTCAATAATTTCTTTCTTCATTTTATACCACATCTCATCGCGCTATCTGCAAGCTCACCATTCTGGAAAGGAAAAGACACCGGTCTTGCCGCTAGCAGGCCCACGACATACGAGGCTCATCCGACTTCCGGCCTTCCGGTAATAGTCAATTCATGGCAGGAGTTTAATGACCTCTACACGAAGCTGATCGATACAGGTTCCATACAAAGCATGAAAGATATATGGTGGGATCTGCGTCCCAGCCCAACCTATGGGACGCTGGAGATCCGGATTTGCGATGGTCCGGCGAGTTTTCAGGAATTACTGAGCCTTGTAGCCTGGATTCATTTGCTGGCACATTGGTACAATGATCATGCGGCCACTTTTGCGGAAAAGAATAATCCCAGACCCCTTGATTGGATACTGCGGGAAAATAAATGGCGGGCTATTCGTTATGGAACCGCAGCCGAAATTATCAGTCATGAAACACTGACGTCAATTTCTCTTGCGGAAAATATTTACTACTGGTTAGATAAATTTGAACCGTACGCTGAAAAGCTCGGATACCAGTCCTATCTGTCTACCATCAGAGACATTGTCTCCAAAGGCAATAGTGCGCAAAGGCAACGTAAAATTTTTGAGGCGACCCACGATCTGATGGATGTCGTGCGACACAATATCAGGGAGTGTGAATCAGAAAAACCCATTTGGACATAAGGGCCTTAAGAAATCATGTTTTAATGGCCGTATGTGATCTTCCTGACTATCCAAAAACAGAAGTTATAAAAATATAGGTCAGCGCTCCTGCTAAGAAACCTGCCAGAGCCAACAAAGTCACATG
>CAZYHJ010000021.1:0-26892 GCA_964646645.1 uncultured Saprospiraceae bacterium
GCGAATTCAGATTTGGTGAGACGCTTGTAATCTGATGCACGAACAGTTTCTTCCTGACCGGGAACAATGAAGGATACTGCACCAGCACATTCCCCTCCGATCTCCCGCAGCATGGAAAAATCGTTTTTTCCACTGATGCCAAGGTTTTTCGCAACCACATCCCGGACTTCACTTTCAGGTAATAGCCCGGAAAAGTATCCCCGACATTGGGCATTAGTGAATGCTGCATCCTGGAGTGGTAATGAAAATGAAAGAGGAATGGCACCCGGCTCCTGGAGGTAAGACGGATCATACATAAAGGTCAACTGGCCGGTCATATCTTGTACTAAGCGTCCTGCTTTCTGAGCATGCATATAGACATGCAGTGTCTTCAAGTCCTGGGTCATATCAATTCGATTTTGGCGGTATCAGTTGGATGCTTATACCCAATGCATTTAAGACCTGGAGGGCTTTCCCTATCTGGCAGGTAGTTTTACCATTCTCCAGATCTACGATGAATCGTAGTCCTGTGCCTGATGTAAGGGCGAGATCCGGCTGGGTCAATTTCAGCGATTTTCGGGTTGACCTGACAGTTTCTCCTATTGTGGCAGCAGTTTGTTTCATGATACTTTATTTACTGATCGGTAAATTTAGGCGAATTGCATGTAAAATGCAATAGTTATTTACCGATCAGTAAATATTTTGATGATTCTGCTACGGAGGAGTGTATATTTACCGTACGGTAACTTTAAGGGGATTATCTAACTGGCCTTTAAGTGAGCATTTACCCACTGAATCATGGTAATTTATTGAGGGGGATAAGCAGTCTAATTGGAGCGCGAAGCTGGGCATGCTTTCATTTTCATATATTTTATTGTTATACAAACTAATACATATTAAAAAATAAGTTATTTTATCTAAAAATATCATAAGAGTTGATTGAGGGCGCTTCTATTAACTACCAAAAGGAGAGCAATAACTTATAGAATGAGCTGACAATCAACATGGATAATTGTTGATTATTGGGTAATTAGAGGCACTCTTAATTTTTACATTATTTAAAAATATAATATATTATAAAGCATTGTAATACAGTACTATGTAATCTATTTTGCATGAAATATGAACTAAAATACAAGCATTATTGTATTTGACTGTATATTTGAGCCTGGATTATTTGGCTATGACAACACTTGATAAGCTCAGAAAGAACCTCAAACCGGGAGAAGTTTACCGCCGTGAGGACCTGGTAAAATGGTCCCGGTCGGTGGACAGGCACCTGGAAGCACTTCAGTCGGATGGCTCATTGCAAAAAGTCGCCACCGGACTTTATTATGTACCAGAACGAAGTGTGTTTGGGGTACTGCCACCGGATGAAAAAAAGCTCGTTAGGGCATTTCTTAAAGAAGACAAGTTTTTGCTGATCTCCCGCTCTGCCTATAACGCGCTGGGGGTAGGCACTACCCAATTGTATAATGAGCGGTTGGTCTATAACCGCAAGCGTCATGGAGTAGTTGTATTGGGTGGTCGGACCTTTACCTTTATGAAGAAATCAGGATTTCGTTTGAAGGCTACGGATGAATTCCTTTTGGTAGATCTGGTCAATAACCTTGATCAATTGGAAGAAGATCAGAAACAAGTTTTGGAGCATGTAAAAGTGAAAGTGAGGACTTTGGATCCACGAAAGATGAAGAAGTGTCTTAGCGAATATGGTGATGTCAAGACAAAAAAAATATTGACGCCTTTACTTGAAAGCACACAACTTCCTGCTGATGGATTGTCTGTATAATTATGCTTTAAAGTTTTGTCAGGGCCCCTTGCCGATCCATTCTATACGGGGGTGGCATTCTGCCTTATGTCAGTAATGTTCTCAATTGAAGGTGGTGGCCTATTTAATGGTGTAATTTGTGTAGCAGTAAGTTGTGGATTTAAGCTAGGTAAGAATATAATTTGTGGATTTTAAATTAATCAACCTTATGAGTAAACTAGTTTTATTTTCTTTGATGGTTGTTTTAATAGCTTGCACTTCGGAAAAACCTAATACGAGTAAAACTGGTAATGCAACGACACAGTTGAGTGAATACCAGCATTACCTTTTTAAGGAATTTAAGAATGAATTCTTTGTATTATGTTTAGGTTATGGCTATGGTCCTGAAGACGGGAAGTTTTTACGAAATGATTATAGCTTTGCCCATGATTTTCCAATGGGTGTGTATGGAAGCAAAGTAATTGATTCATTAGCCTTGGTTCAATTAGAGGCAATTCGGACTGATTCGCTTTACTTAATTAGTGAGATTTCGCCAATGGACAGTGATGCTTTAGGAAAGAAAAGAGTCCTCCAATTTTGCCTTAAAGGATATGAAAGTCAAACCCTGGATTCATTAGCACTTATTTGGGCTCAAAAGTTGGCACCATCTGAATAATATTACAAGCCACATGACCTAAGCTGTCGAACTAGGTTTCATACAGATTCGCATCTAGTTTTTCAGCGATCTCATTATTGATCACTCCTCAATCAAAATCCTCCGTTCCCGGAAAATCACCTCATATCCGGGTCTGAGTTTATTTCGCTTGCGCAACTCTACTTCCCCATTGACGGTGACCTCGCCGTTTTCGATGCAAATATTGGCCTCGCCACCGGTCCCCACCAGGTTTAAGAGCTTGAGGAGTTTATTAAGTTCGATATATTCTTTGCCCTGGAGGTGGAAGGTGTCGGAATCAGGGGGATGGGTCATGCTGTAGTTTTGATGATTTTTTATGAAATTAACTTGCCAAATGAAGTAAATCGATTTTGGTGTTGCAAAGTTATGACTATGTGACATTCTGGTGCGGACCAGGACCTCGTCTTTGGATAAAACGCCGGGAAAAGTTAAATTTACCCGGTGACCACATCACGCCAGAAAGCCGGGAAGGGTTCTTCTCCTCAAAAGCACAAAACCGGAAAGCCTGCAGCGACTGAGATTTCGCTGCTGTCATTTGCCCTGCACGTCATTGCAGGAGCAGCCCTGTTTTATTTCTTACAGTCCATACAGGTCATTGGTTCACAGTGGTCCGGCAGTGTTTCTGTCTTCTTTACGCTCCTTTGCGGTATACTGGGCGGGGTGGGTACACTTCCTTTTTTCAAGAAGGTTGCTCATCAAGTGGCCATCTGGTCTTTGCCGTTGCTCATCCTCCATGTGCTGCTGAATGTGGCGCTGACGTATCAGTGGATGGAGCGAAGTGAAGCATTGGTCTTTCTTGCAAAGGGATTGACGTTTCCATTGGGTATCCTGTGGTATTTTATTCTAAAGTATAAAGCGGAGAGTCAAGCCGAACCTTCTACTGCAGGTGAGTATTCCGTTAAACAAGTCTTTAGTGGCATCACTCCAAAGGTGGTTGCCATCCTCATACTGATGATCAGCAGTACGCTGATTTTTTACCGGCTTGGATACTTTGATATCTGGGAGGATGAAAATCTGGTGATCAATGCGGCAAAAGGAGTGTATGAACAGGGAATTGACTATCTCGATACCGGATACGATCGGGCGTGGTTGCATACCCTCTTGTGCGCAGGAGTATTCGAAGTGTTTGGTGTTTCTGAATTTACAGGTCGGTTACCTTCGGCCATCTTCGGTTTGTTGTTCGTTATCGCATGTTTTGTCGTCTTCGCGAGATGGTATGGTCTGGCCTGGATCGCGCTTTTGATTCCGATCATTTGCCTGATGAATGACCGTTTTCTCCTCTTGTTTAGATACATGAGGATGTATGCCATACTCATTCCTTTGTTTCTGATCGGGGTGTATGTAATACACAAAGCGATCAAGGCATTTCAGGATTCAACACTTGTCCATGATGACCGAAAGCGATTTTCCCGATCCACCGTCCTGCTCGCAGTCCTCGCGATTGCTTTTATGCCTTTGCTGATTCATATCCATAAGTTGTCCGCGATCCTGCTGCCGGTCTTTGGACTTTTCATTGTTTACCAGGTGCTGCAGCGTCCGACAAAAGGACAGCTCAGACTGTTGTATATCGTTTCCGGATTGGGTGTTATTTTATTGCTTCTGACGTTTGTTGCTGAATTGGAGGCACTGAAAATGTTCAGAGCGGTAACCAAACGAATATTGGCTCCTCAAACGCCCATGCCCGCTTATTTTGAATTTATGTTGGGCAATGGTTTGCCGGTCAATAGTACACTGATGATCCTGCTGGCAGGGCTTGGATTGATACCCTCAAAAGTGACTTCATCTGTTCGCCATTTAGTGGTATTCAATTATCTCCTGATCACCATGGCGTTGGTATCGATGGTGTTTTTGATTTCCAATGAGGGACGCGATTACAGGTATATCGCGCACATCGTTCCTTTCGTGGTATGTACTTTATTGCTGGTCGTTTATCAAATCGGCAAGGTCGTTTGGAAAAAGAGTTATCCCTGGCTTCTCATGATCGTCCTGGGGATATCCAGCCTTGATCTGATTCAGGATTACGAGCGTATTTATATTCGTCATCCATGGGCACCAAGGTATTCCGCAGTCTACAAGACACTGAAAGATAATTTTAAACCAGGCGATGCTTTGTTTGCACAGAATATCAAAACATACTATCTCGATCCTGAAGCGCTTGCGGGAGATAAGTATTATAAAATATCGAAGAAGGAAGGATATGCGTTTGCTCAGTTTTCACTTGATTTAAGGGAGGCAAGACATGGCTGGATCATGTGGGAGTTGCATAAATCCCACCACTGGCCAAAGGATATTCTGGCCTACATTTATAAGCATTTCAAACCCTATCATACGCAGCAAACAGATGATCTGGGTGTAGCTTTATATTATTTTGATGAAACCATGCTTCCGCCGGAATAGCGGAATGCAAGATGCACTATGGCAAAAGCAAAAAGTAAAACCACAAGTACGGCAAAGCAAGTTGTGAAGGTCAGCTTGCCTGAATGGCCATTATCCGCCGGACAGACCTCAATGGCTTTTGGTATCCTCACCGGAATCCTCACGCTTGTCTTGTTCTCACGCTATCTTTTTGGCGGATATCTGTACATTTTTGATGATGCGGGTTCAGATACCATCACGGTTTTCTTTCCCAATATTGTACACAGTGCCAGATATTTTCAGGAAGTAGGTATTCCTGGTTGGTCTTTCTATGTAGGCCTTGGAGCGAATATGTATCCTGGCTTTATCCTTAATCCAATGCATTGGGTTTATTTGCCTATGGATCCGGTGTCCATAGCGTATGCCATTGCCTGGGTACAAGCCGGTATTTTCTTCGGGACAGGTTTGGTGTTTTATAAATTCCTGCGCGTTACCAATTTCTCCTTGCCAGTCTCGTTTATCGGTGCATTGGCTTATGGATTTGGAGGATATGTGGTGTTGGGCAATACATGGTATGGACATGCTACTGATATCTTCTGGATGACCTGTGCTTTTCTTGGTTTTGAATTATTGCTCAAGCGCCGGCATATGTGGTTTTTTCCCATACCCTTTATCATGATGCTTGGGGCAAGGGGCTATTTCCTGATTTTGTTTCTCGCCATTTATGGACTTATTCGCATGGCGGACGAATACAAAGGTTCATGGAAGGAAATCCTGCACGGATACAAACGCATGATCGTACTCGGGATCATTGCATTCCTGTTTGCACTTCCTTTTGTGGGCGGTAAGTGGCATAAGTTTGCCAATAGTCCTCGCGTAACAGGGAATGTCTCTTACAGTGAACGGCTTTCGGATCAACCGGTGATGGGCATCTCTATTGCAAAGCACAACGTCACTGCCATCATGCGGATATTTTCGAATGATAGTTTGGGTACGGCAAGTGATTACAAAGGTTGGAGAAATTATCTCGAGGCCCCGGGTCTATATATCGGATTGATCACCCTGCTGTTGCTCTTCCAGTTTTTTGCACTTGCAGATAAACGAAGAAAGTGGTTGTATGGATCACTCTTGTTGTTCTGGATGTTCATCATGATCTTTCCATGGTTCCGATACGCCTTTTATGGTTTTGCGGGCAATTATTACAAAGGAGCTTTATCCCTCTTTATTCCTTTCAGTTTTTTATTCGTTGCCCTGCTTGGATTTCAGGAAATAGTTTCAGGTAAACGTTTAAACAAACTTGTTCTCTTTTTGTCGTCAGCCTTATGGCTGATCCTGCTTTGGTATCCATACAACCAGAAGGATGTAGTGATTGATATGGATGTTCAGCTGAAGGCCAGTGCCTTTATTCTGGCTTATACGGCATTGTTATGGTTTATGGCAGAAGGGATGTTGAAAAAGATGGTTTATCCCGCTTTGATGGTCGTCGCCGGAGCAGAAGGATTGCTGTTCGCCTGGCCCGCGATCAATGACAGAGTAGCGATGGCCAAATCAGACATCCGGGATAAGAAATATCACTTTGATGATTCGATGGAGGCAGTCAAATCGATCAAGGCAATGGATAAAGAACCATTTTACCGGATGGATAAAGTCTACGGATCGGTAAAGACAGGCTACAATGACGGGATGGTACAGGGTTTCTTTGGATCAAAATCGTATCAATCACACAACCATAAGTATTATGTTGAATTTTTGGACAAGGCAGGTGTGATCGATGGCTCTAAAGAAGCGAATACCCGATGGCTGGTTGGATTATCGGCTACCAATATTCTGCATGGTATGTTCTCCATCAAGTATCTGCTATCTACCGCGGCAACAGCTGATAAAGTGGATGGAGCCATTTATGAACCGATCGATACAATAGGCAGCACGATTATTTCACGCAATAAATATTATATCCCGTTTGGTATTCCGCAGGAAGAGTTTCTTTCGGAAAGTGCATTTGAACAACTGGCCGTCAATCAGAGACGAAGAGCAGGATATTTCGCAGCAGTAGGTGATGGTCAGGCCGCCTGGGGAAAGAAACTTCGTCCTTTATCCATTACTCCCGATGGCTTTTTTGGAACGGCTACACGAGACAGAACGCAGGAGCTTGCTGGCAAAGCGATGACGATGGATAAATTCTCTCACAATCATATCACCGGTCATATTGAGGTCCCTAATCCATCGATGTTGTTTCTTTCTATTCCCTTTGATGTCGGATGGAAAGCGAAGGTCAATGGCCAAGAAGCCAAAGTGGAAAATGTCAATATTGGTTTTTGTGGGGTGATGCTGGAACCTGGGAAAAGTCAGATTGAACTGACGTATGAACCACCACTTTCTAAAACAGGATGGTATGGGATGATTGCCGCGCTATTGGGGATTGGTCTGTTGGTTTACTTCCGAAAGAAGTTTTAGTGTGATTTTCTTATTTATCGTTTTCAGTCTTGCGCTTCTTTTGCAGTATCCAATTTATATCGTCCTTGCGAATGATGAGGATGTCTCCGGGTTGAAATCCAAGTTTCCGACCGGCCATCATGACCAGGTAAACTGAAGTCGTCCCGTACGCGAGCGATGTCGCAATCGCCGCACCGAGTATGCCCATGGAGGGAATCAGCAGCAGGTCAAGGAGAATGGTCATCACTACGCCGGCCCATGCGGCCTTAACAGCATATTGCATCGCATTGATGGCCTTGAAGTATCCGGTAAATACCAATCGCTGGGAAATAAAAATCACGCCTAAGGCCAGCACCTGAGTCGCTGGAATGGCTTCTGCAAATTGTTTTCCAAAGAAAAAAGGGATAAAAAACCATGAGGTAGACGCAATCCCTGTTGCCGCGACGAAGGCAATGGTCATGTTGATCCGTGCAGAGCGTTCCACAATTACTTTGTGTTCGTTTTCGGGACTGCCGGCGACATATGGGATCAGTACCTGACTAAATGGAGTCATGGCGTCACTGATAAAGTTGGCCACCTGCGTAGCCAGGCCATATTGTCCAAGACTCGATGTGCCTCTGAAAAACTGGACAAACCACACATCGAGACGTTTATTGAGAAAATGACCGGAAGAACTTAAAAGACTCTGGGAGGATAGTTTGCTGATGGGTTTGACATAAGAGGTGATGTCTTTTGAAAAGGAAACCAATCCCTGACGCCACAGTATAATCAGGCCGGTGAGCGCCAGTATGAATTCGAAACCCAGTATCCAGCCAAAGTATGTGGTGAGTGATGATGGTTGTTTGGTTGAAATGGAAATTAAAAGTAATGTCCCATATCCCAGTGCCGGAAGCAACTGGTTGAGGAATACCATGATATTAAACAACCTGAAGCTGAAGGTGCCTCTCAGCGTGCCTTGTACAAAAGTAGTCATGCGTCTCAGGGCGAATGCGATGATCAGAAACGAAAAGAAAAACAACACCGACTGTCCGGGAGGGATAACAAAATGCTCGCCATCCGGGATCACAAATACAATCACTGTGAGCAGCAATACAAAGACCAGAAAGGAACACATGGCGAGGAACAGTGTCGAGCTAAATACTTTCGGGGCATCTTCTTTTTGTTTAGCTAAAAAAACGGGCAAACCCGATTCAAGCTGAAATCCGACCACAGTAAAAAACAAATTGAGCACCGCCATGCTGAATGTATACACTCCATTTCCTTCAGGGCCAAGTAATCGCGTGAGAAAGACTACGGAGAGAAAACTGAGCATCATGACAGGGATTCTGCTCACGAGTGTCAGCTGAACATCCTGCTTAAGTTGTTTCATGTACCGTTTTCATTAGGGCCAGATATCGATCCGCGATGGCGGGCCAGGAGAATTGTGTGACAGCTCTCGTGCGGCCAAGCTGCATATGGTTGTCTCTAAGTTCGGGATTGTCGATGAATTGTTTTAGAACGGCTTTTAAAGCCAGCGGATCCGCGGGTGGAATGCAAATGCCGGCTTCACCTACGCTTTCAGGGCACCCCGATGTATTGGAAGTGATTACTACGCATCCTGATGCCAGCGCTTCAAGTAAGGAAATGCTTGCATTTTCTTTAGCGGAGACTAAGGAGAAGTACGTCGCTTCAGCCATGAGTTGCCTGTAGGTATCACTCTTGTTGTTGAGCCAACCATGAAAATGAACCTGGGTTTTGCTTTTTGCGGCAATTGATTTAAGCACTGGCATCATCGGACCATCTCCGCAGATATGCACATCAATGGGGAGTTGTTCATCCGCGACCGCTTCAAGCAGGTATTGAAATCCTTTTCGATCGAGTAGTCGGCCTGTGGATACAAGGACAGGTTTCTTTTGATCAGGTGCATAAAAGTTCGTATCCACCCCGTTTGGAATCGTAATAATTTTCTCTTCCGCAATCTGTCCAATGTCCAGAATCAGTTGGCGGAGATACATGGATGGGGTGATGATGGCTTTGGATTGCCGGATGATACGCCTGATTATTGGAGGCGTAAAGAGATGCATCAGTCGGAAGCGATCCGGATTGAAACCCGGGATATCGCTGCCATGTGCGGTGATGACAAACGGGATGTTGTATCGCCGATACAACCACGCAGAAAGTATACCTGTAGGCAGTATAAAGTGGGTATAGCAGAAATCAAATTGTTCTTGCTTCAGCAGATCGCGAAGCAGGCGTTTGGCTGAAAACAAAAATGCGCTATGTTCCCACGCATTGGAGATGTGCTTGTGTGTTCTGAAACTCCTGACGCGAAAGATGTCCACACCATCGATGATTTCATGATCTTTCAATCCTTTCAGTGCCATGGTCACCACAGTGACTTGGTGACCTTGTGCCAGAAACTGCTTATTGAGTTCGTGGATGACCGGCGAGGCACCTCCTCCCAATGGGGGGTATTCGATGGACAAGATCAGCAGACGCATGGGCAAATCAGCTTATCCATGAAATCAGTTTTTTCTGCCAGGGCATCAGCAGCTGTTCCCACTGCGTATCCGGCCGAATGCCTTTAAAGTTGTCCACGAAATCACGGCGGGTATAATTATTGCCGGAAATCACATGATGGTTGCCGTGATCAATGTAGGTGGATGGCAAATCCACACCGATAAAATCCGACGCAGTTTTTGCTTCTTCTGCATAATGGGCAAAAAACCTGTTGTAATCAATCGTACGAAAGTCGAGGTTATTGCGTTTCAGGAATTTACCGGTCAGGTGTGTATTGACCAGGATGCTCATTAATGAAGTAAAGAATGGAACACCCCGTTTCGTAAACGAACTTACCGTAGCCGCGGTATTGCGCTTCAGCCAAAGAATACGCATTTGATCTTTGGGAATGATTTGGAGCCAGGCATTGAGCATCCAAAGGCTTTTCGAACAATCTACCATGTACCGGGCATTTGGATATATATTCCGGACACGGGCAGAGAGTGAGGTGTGCAGTTGCTTTAAGGCTGCGATTTCATGTTGGCGAAGCGGGATTTTTTTTTGGAAAAAGAACCGGGCAGATGACATTTCCCTCAACCTTGAAATGCCTGTTTTCTTCAGTTCGTTAAAGGTGGAGAAATAGCCTTTGTAGATCTGACAATCATCAACAGGATGACCACAACTGCATTGTCGGTCCTTGAGCCAGGTGCGGGTCTTTAATTCTCCGAAGTTGATCAGCGAGGGATTCGAGGACAGCAGCATCCCAAACAGAGTGGAGCCGCAATGACTGTTGCCAAGGATAAAAACAAGGGGAAGGGATTCTCCTTCCACAACATCAGGTTCACCTGTACCAACCGAAGAGGCCTTGTTGGATGGGGTCATGCCTGATCAGGTCTTTCTTTTTTTCTTTTCTGCGGCAGGGAAAAGAACATTGTTCAGGATGAGTCTGTATCCGGGGCTGTTTGGATGCAGATTGAGATCCGTATCCGGGTCGGTCACATAGTGCCTGTAGTCTTCCGGATCGTGGCCCCCATAAAAGGTCCATGTGCCGTAACCGAAAACGCCATGCATATATCTGACTTCATTTTCGGGTTTGGTTTCTCCCAATATGAGTACATCGGGTTTGACAAATTGTTTGTCAAACGCAGTGGTTTGCCCCATAAATCCTTTGACCGTCGTGGTATGATTTTGAGTCAGCATCGTTGGAATGGGATCCCATTTTGCTGAAAAATTGAATAGTGTAAAGTAATCCCGCTCCGGAAGCACCGTTCTGTTGCGATGATCAATCGTGGAAAATTCATATTCCATCGGGTTGGTCACGAGATCAAAATCGCGGAACGCAAAGCATTTGCTAAAATCGAGTTTTGACTGAGCCTGCGGATCCTGCGGGTCGCCATCAAATACATCCGCGCAGATATCAATGCCCTCCGCGGCAAGCGCGATATCATAGGAATCCGTAGCACTGCACATCGCAAACATAAATCCGCCGCCACCGACATATTCCCTTATGGTTTTGACCACCGCGAGTTTGAGCTGGGAAACTTTTGAATAGCCGAGACTTTCGGCGAGCTCCTCCTGAATCCGTTGATTTTCCCTGTACCAGGTTTGCATCCCGAAGGAGCGGTAAAACTTTCCATATTGTCCGGTGAAATCTTCATGATGCAGGTGGAGCCAATCGTATTGAGCCAATTGGCCGGATAGCACCTCTTTATCATAAATTTTGTCGTAGGGAATTTCAGCATAAGTGAGCACGAGGGTCACCGCATCGTCCCAGGGTTGGATTCGTTCACCACGGGAATCGAAATCCGGGGTATACACCGCTATTTTTGGGGCCTTTTCGAGTTTGATGGCCTCCATATTGACTTCCGGATTGGAGATTTCGTTGCGGATCTGAGCAAATTCCCCATTGGAGATCACCTGGTAGGAGACATCCCTGGTTTTGCATTCTTTTTCAAAGAGCGCATTTGATTCAAACGCAAAAGAGCCTCCACGGTAGTTGAGCAACCAATATGCCTCTACGCCGGCATCTAGTACCCAGTAGGTGATCCCATAAGCTTTGAGGTGATTCCGCTGGGAATCATCCATGGGAATCAGGATATAAGCAGCCTTTATTTGCCCGGCCAGGAGGAGTAAAAAGAGCCCAAAGAGCATCGACTTCTTGTAATTCAAGCGGTTCATAGCGGTAATAAGCCTGGATTTCATGTAAAGATACCCGTAAAACGACCCAAAGGTTCAAAAAATTGAAACAAGGCTCAGGGGCAGGTTTCTTTGAGGGTTGGATATTTTTTGAATATTTGCAGCGTTTTGCCTTTGTAGGCTAACTCAAATTCCGACCTCAACGTGCAGCAAATCACATTGCAATATCCCGCCTGGTATATCCTTTTTTGTGTGTTGGCAGGGATCGCCGCGGCGGTTTTCCTTTACCGCAAGGACAAGACCTTTACAGATCTCACCCCGCTCCTCCGGAATGGCATGGCCATTCTCCGGGGTTTGACGGTCGCATTGCTCTGTTTTCTTTTATTGGCGCCCTTACTCAAACTGCTTCAAAGCCGGAGTGAGCATCCAATTGTCATATTTGCACAGGATCAATCCTTAAGTGTCAGGGCCGCCATTTCCAAGATAGATAGTTCCGCTTATGTCACCGCATTGGCGGATCTCAGATCGCGACTGGAGGATAAGTATGAAGTCCATTCGCTTGGTTTTGGCCAGGAAGTACTCCCCACTGACCAATGGATGTTTGATGACCAGGCGAGTGATTTAGGGGAATTGATGCATTACATGGACGAGCAATATGGAGGACAGAATGTCGGTGCGGTGATTATTGCTTCAGATGGGGCCATCAACAGAGGAAGGAATCCGCTTTATGTCGCCCCTGATTTCAAAGCCCCCATATCCGTGATTGCCCTTGGTGATACTATTCGCAAGACAGATCTGCAGGTCAAGGAGGTGTTTCACAACAGCATCGCGTATATGGGGGATAAGTTTTCTGTG
This sequence comes from uncultured Saprospiraceae bacterium, assembly GCA_964646645.1. Classification (GTDB taxonomy): domain Bacteria; phylum Bacteroidota; class Bacteroidia; order Chitinophagales; family Saprospiraceae; genus Opimibacter. Next base: position 12,678 of record CAZYHJ010000021.1, read on the forward strand.
CAGGTAGATCTGGCCGCGATCAGACTCGATGGCGCGGAAACATTTCTTGAAGTAAAGCATATACAGGACAATCAGCAAGTGCTGATCGAACGCACGCCTCTCAAAGTGAATGGTGATCCATGGTTTGAAACCAAGTCGTTTACGATTGAAGCCAAACAAAGTGGAGTGCAGCGCTATCGTGTTCAGGTGGGCCAGGTCAGGAATGAAGAGAACTATGTCAACAATACCCGCGACTTTTTTGTGGAAGTCATTGATGGCCGGCTCAAGGTGCTGCTACTGGCCAATAGCCCACATCCTGATATTGCAGTTTGGAAATCGGCCTTATTGGCCCAACGCAACTATGAAGTAGATGTCAAGATGGCTGCGGAATGCACGCCCCAGCAATTAAAAGGGTATGATCTGGTCGTGCTCCATCAGCTTCCTTCCTCCAAATATCTGATTGGAGATCTGTTGGGCGAAATCCAGAAACTATCCATGCCGAAGATCTTTGTGGTGGGTTTTCAAACTGACTTGTATGCGCTGAACAATTCCCAATCCCTGTTGCGAATAGAATCTGCCGGCGACCGATCCCCGAACGAAGTGACGATGATGTATAATCCGGGTTTCACCAGTTTTAAAACGACGCCGGAATTACAGAAGCAGTTGCAAACCTTCAGTCCGTTGCTTTCCCCGTTTGGTGAATATCTCGCATCGCCATCCGCGCAGGTGCTTGCATGGCAACGCATAGGACAGGTGGAGACGGACTTTCCACTCATCGTAATGGGAGAAGCCAATGATACGCGTACGTGTGTCATTGCCGGAGAAGGCATGTGGAAATGGCAGTTGTTTGATCAGCTTCAAAACGGATCCAAGGAGATTACCCATGAATTGCTGACGCAGCTTGCCCAGTATGCTTCGACAAAATCAGATAAACGAAAATTCAAAGTCACCAGCGCGAAGAAATTATATTCCGAATTGGAGGAGATTTCATTCCAGGCCGAGTTGTATAACGACAACTATGAGCTCGTCAATTCACCTGAAGTGCGCATGATCGTGAGAAATCAGGAGAAGCAGGAATTCAATTACACCTTCAACATATCGGGTGATGCCTATGCGCTTAAGATCGGACGATTTCCGGAAGGCACATATACGTATATAGCCTCCACCGAACTGAATGGGGTCAAGCATACGCATGAAGGAAAGTTTGTGGTGCAGCCGGTGCAATTGGAATCCCTCTCGCTCACTGCAGATCACGGCTTGCTCAGGCAGCTGGCGCAGCAGCACCAGGGGCAGTTGGTCTACCCGGCAGACATGGCCTCTCTGGCCGACCAGGTACTTGGAAATGAAAGCTTAAAACCGGTCCTCTACAGCACCACCCAGACCCGGCCACTGATCCACCTGAAATGGATCTGTATTTTACTGCTCACCATCCTCAGTGTGGAGTGGTTTTTGAGAAGATATTATGGTGGCTACTAAAAAGCCCTAATTTTGGAGACCAATCTGAATATTTATGTCCGACCGTAACCGCATCATTACCCTGGATGAGTTTATCCTGAAGCAACAAAAGGAGTATACGAGTTCCACGGGGGAATTAACAAACCTGCTCCGTGATATCGGTGTAGCTGCCAAGATCATTAACCGGGAGGTCAATAAAGCCGGACTGGTGAATATCATCGGAATAGCCGGTGCCGAGAATGAATCGGGGGATACGGTCCAAAAGCTGGACATCTATGCCAATGACAAGTTGATCGAGTGCCTGGGCAATAGCGGGGAATGTGCCGCCATCGGTTCAGAGGAACTTGAGAATTTTGTGGTCCTGCCTCCAGTCGCCAAGAAGAAACCCAAGTATGTTGTTGTGTTTGATCCCCTGGATGGGTCAAGCAATATTGATGTGAATGTATCGGTGGGCACCATCTTCAGTATCTACAGAAGAGTTTCGGATCTGTCCGGTCCGGCTACGATCGAAGATTTCCTTCAGCCCGGCACATCGCTTGTGGCTGCGGGATATGTACTTTATGGCACCTCCACGATTCTGGTGTATACCACAGGTCATGGGGTCAACGGATTTACACTTGATCCGACAATTGGGGAGTTTTGTATTTCTCACCGCGATATTAAAATTCCTGAAGACGGAGCTTACTATGCCGTCAATCAGGGCTATTATTTAAAATTTGACCTGGAGATGCGGCGCTACATCGACCATTGTTCTGACATGAACTTCGGTCTGCGCTATATCGGGTCGATGGTGTCGGATATCCATCGCATCATGATCCAGGGGGGTATTTTTCTTTATCCACATACACGCAAGTACCCAAAAGGAAAATTGAGGTTGCTCTATGAATGTAATCCAATGGCGATGATCGTGGAGCAGGCAGGCGGTATCGCTATGACCTGTCATCTGGAGCGTATTCTTGATTTGCCTGTTACGGATCTGCATCAGCGCGCAACCATTGCGATCGGTAGTCCAAAGATGGTCAGTGAGATGAAGGCCTTTGTGGAGAAGTACAGTGCGGTAATTAAGAAATAATTTCTTCGGCTAATCATAACTTAGGTAAGGGAGAAGTTTTTCGCACCAGTTGGTATCCGGTGGAAAAACCTTTTTGATATCGCTTTCATGCTCAAAGCGACCATGCTGGTTCCTGTAAGAAACCAACATCTTTAAAAATTTTTTCTGGAGATAGGGATGTCGCACATTTGTCAGATCGGCTTGATTGATATTTAGTTTTTCAATCGGAGTGAGAATGTCGAGACGATCTCTGATTTTATCCATCGTTTCAGGGGGTAGCCCATACACTTCACTGAGTTGCTCGACCTGGTGAAAGCCTCCCAAATTGGTTCTGTAACTGATGATTCGTTCAGCCAGCACTGCACCGATCCCCGGAAGTGCTTCCAGATCAACTGCTGTGGCCACGTTCAGATCCAGCATAGCATAGGTGCGGTCATTCCATTTCGCGTTCTTTTTTTCTTCTGGTTTTTCAGGTTCAGGAGCGGGAAATTTCAAATAGGGTAGGGCGTCCATGAGTTGGATGGAATCCATGCCATAGATTTTACTCAGGGCCTGCTCATCGCGGATTATTCCTCCGGCCGCTATATATTTTGTGATGTTGCTGGCCACTTTTGACGAAAGTCCAATTTGCCTCAGTTCACTCCATGATGCCTGCATGATATCGATCGTATCCTTTAATGTCTGCTCATCGATGTATTGCCCGGTACGTTCTGTTGATTCGGCAGTAGCATTGAAGGAGTCATTCTTTACGACGACAGACGCAGAATCCTCAAGTGTGAATTCGAACGCAGATGAATTGATACGGGGTAAAGTTTGTTCAGGCCACAATGGCTTTATAAGTTCCCATCCTAAAAGGAAGCAAACAAACACAATGAGCCAGATACGATCTGACCGGGATATCGTGAGATGATATTCGTGTTTCATAGTTCCATCACCATTGCCCCGGTGAGATTGATTTCAACACTTGTGGCTTCAGTACGTTGAATGATCTTTTTCAACTTTGTCAGTGGGTATCCTCGGATATGAGCGGGAATGATGATCGTGATCCCTTGTTGCGCGCACAGCAGATTTTCCAATTCGCGCAACCGTACAGGTTCCTGCACAATGATGTGTGTTAAGTCAGACGCATCAGGAGAGAGATCGAGATTGTTCCACAGCACTATTTTTTTTGAATGGGTTTTTATAACAGGCGGCGAATAGGACCAATGCCGGGTGGTATAAGCTTGCGCCTGCTGTATTCGGAGATTTCTGATGACATCCTGTCTGCATCGGTTTCCTCTGGCCGAAAAATCCTCGCTTTCCCTGGTGACTAAACTATCTGAAAGCGTATAACAAAATCCATCTGCAACGATATCGGCCAGCAAACCTTTATAGTGATGATAGATCGTAAGTTCATGCGCATTCCACACCTTTACCCGATGCGTCGTCAAGTGCAGGACAATCCCTGTGGCCAACACCCACGCTATCTTTCGACCCAGGTTCCATTGATAGATGAGGCTCGCTGAAAAGAAGATCGCCATCGCAGCCAACATCCATGCGACCACATTGGGAAGCGAATAATTCATCGAAGGATTCAGGCTGGCCATCCATTTCATGATGTCAATAAACCACACTGAAGCGATGTCATACATTTTCCAAAGCCATTCCCATTCCAATGGAGACATGATGATATTGAGCAGGGAACCAAAGATGATCACATAACTGGCCGGCATCGCCACAAGGCTGCTCGCGATGAAGGTCAATGGAAATTGATAAAAATGAAAAAGTAAGAGCGGCAAAATAAAAACCTGTGCGGCAATGGAGACAGCGCTGACTTCCCATATCCGGTGAATCAGGATTGAATTGAAGGTGAATGTTCGTATCAGGGGTTTAGCATAAAGCAGTATCCCTGCCATCGCCAGAAAGGAAAGTTGAAATCCAATGTTATAGATCACAAATGGATTGGACCAGATCATGAGAAAGGCAGCAAATCCCAGCAGGTTCCATATCTGTGTATTCCAACCCATGGCTTTACCGAGGAGATACAAGAGAATCATGAGTCCGGATCGCACCACCGCAGGACACGCACCTGTCAGGCCCATATAGAGAATGATCGCAATGCCGTATAGTGCCAGCCTTATATTTCTTCTGAGCATCGTACCAGAGCTGGGAGATCCGAGGATCAAATACAGCATGCTGTAGATCATCGCCATGTGCATCCCGGACACGGAGAGCACGTGCATAGCACCTGAGTCCGCGAAGGCTTTGCGAATATCATCGTCCATGTTTTTGCGCTCCCCCCATACCAGCGCATTGGTGAGTTGAGCCACGGGAGCAGATGTGTTTTGACGCACGATATCGCATAGATGGTTCTGCCACAGAGCTGTCGTGCGCATGACGGAGCTCACTTTCATTGGCATATGATGAACATTCCCCTGATCAGCTCTGAGTTGATGACGAATACTTATCGTCCGATAGTACTTCCGCATATCAAATGCGTCCGGATTCATAGGAGCGGGCAAAGCGGACGCCTGACCTTTTACCATCAGGATATCACCCGGGAAAAAATTGCGAACCCCCGGGTTTCTAACATAGAGCAAGATGAATTTGTCACTGACGACTTCGTCCCCAATTGAATCAACGAGAGAAAGGATTTGACATTTAAGCGTAGCAGTGGTTGATTTTAGTTTGAGCACCTCATCAACCTCGAAAAGGCCGGTTACGTCATGCTGGATGTTGAGGGATGAGCCAGGAAAAACCTCTTCTATAAATTGCCCATGGCGCAGCAGGCCGGCAATGAAAACCATGACTGTAAGGGTAAGTGTAGACCAGATCTGGCGTACTGGAAGGTATTTGATCAAGGTGAGGCATAGTGCGATGGAAAAAAGTACATACAACCCCACCTGGACAAGCAGGAGCATCGGTTCATGCACAAGGCTTCCTGAGGTTACGGCCAGGATCAGTACCAGCGAAAACCATAAAAAAGGACTATTCCGGAGATTTATCATGCTTTTGGCGGTTATGATATAGTGTCCGGAAAGGGGTAATTTGTTACCCGTAAAGGTTAAAAACCTTCAAAATCCCTTTTTTGGCATGATTTTGTACCTGATGATTCTGGAAACGAGTCCGTTACGCTCTTGAATACGAAGTATCTGGCATATATAGCACTGCTGGCCGGATGGTTGTGTTTTTGCTACTGGTTGTACGCAAGAGGCATAGCGCCGCGATTGCCGTTTTATCGGGAAACGTCCCGGACCACGCTTTCGGAGGAGATTCCGATTCCTTTGGCCTTCCGGTGGGCAGCCGCCTTACCTGTGAAGGGTAGTGGATTTGATTCATTGAAGCAACTGTATAGCCGCATTGACTCCACACAAGAAATCGTGGTCGTCAGGGGTTTTTATTTCAGGGACGAGGCCGCAGATGATTCAGTTCGAATAAAGCTCGGGCTCGACAGAATACATCATGCAGTGGATTCGCTGGATATACCCGGTGATCACATCATGGCAGAGGTTCAGGTGCAGGAGATCACGGCCGATGTTAGGACCAGGCCTTTTGAAGCAGTGCAATTTGAACGATTGACGCGGGATGAACTTTTTAGTGTAAAAGGTGATACGCTGGAATGTTGCTTTCCAATGGCGGATTCAATAAAGTTGCCGGCATACATCCTGACACTTGTTGAGGATTGGATAAAGCAAATGCAAATCGTCGATGGAGCGCGCATGCATATCACAGGATCTGCCAGTGGGGCAGGAATTGCCGAACCCATGGATATGGCCATGGAACGTGCATTGATGATAAAACAAATAGCGATTGACAACGGGTGGAGAGAAGAACAGATTATACTTTCCACCGGACAACGAAACCACCCCCTTACCCTCCGCAACCGTTGTGTTGTTCTTTTTATTGAGTAAGGTGAAATTTGAAAAACATGTTGTGGTTAAATATTTTAAATAATGAAAACCTGTTGCTTGCGGCAGAGACCCTGATCATTGTCATCGGGTCGATGTTGCTTGGCATCTTGTTGAGTTATCTGACGGGCAGTGGGAGCAGACAGAAATTGGCTGAACTGGACACTGCACTGGAAGAAGAAAAGAAACAGACGGAATCCCTTCGCGATCAGGTCCTGCAAATCACGCATGAACGTGCTGAAGCATTGACATCCAATGACCACCTTAAGTATAAAATCAGTGATCAGGCCAGGACGATTTTTGATCTCCAGCAACAAATGTTTCAGAAGGAAGCAGACCAAAGGAAACTGCAAACAGAAATGGATGCGTTAAAATCGACGCTGGATGCTTTTCATTACAGGATCGATGTCTTGAGAAAGGAATTGGAAACAAATCCTGTCGTGGAGGATGTACCCCTTAAATCAATCGTGACCGCTCCATTGCGCGCCAACTACGAGCATGTCAGCAAACTGCTCGGAAAGCAAGTCACGGAGAATGATCTCACGATCATAGCAGGTATTGGGCCGAAAACGGCATCGCTGCTGCAATCCACTGGCATACGTTCCTGGAACGATCTGGCCAATACCGGAGTAAATGATTTGAAGACCATACTGGCGGATGCCGGAGGCGTCTATAAAAATCAGGACCCAACGCATTGGGCCAAGCAGGCCCTCATGGCCTCTCTGGGCGAATGGAGGAAATTGCGCGTATTTCAGGAATCCCTGAAGAAACTGGAGTAATCGGATCGATAAACGGTCCTTATCTATCTTCCAATGAACAATTCATATCGGTCGGTTGTCCTATCTTTCGGACCGTAATCACCACCGCTTTTGAATCACCTTAAAGTTCTCTGGAAATATTTTTACAAGTACAAGCACCTGCTTCTGCTTGGTATTCTCTTCGTGGCAGCCGGTAATTATTTCCGTGCATGGCAGCCTCAGGTCATCCGGGAGGCACTTGATTATGTGCTGGAGCAACTGCGGGCATACCAGTCGGCGGATGACGCGGGTAAAGAAGTGATCAAATCCGCGCTCGGGGGAGCTTTGTTTCGTTTTGGCGGCCTGGTGGTCTTATTGGCCCTGATCATGGGCATCTTCATGTATTTCATGCGGCAGACCATCATTGTGATGTCCAGGCTCATTGAGTACGATCAGCGCAAGGAGATCTACGATCACTATCAGCAACTTGATAAAGGATTTTATCGGAGAAACAGTACCGGTGACATGATGGCCCGTATTACGGAGGACGTCAACAAGGTCAGAATGTATCTCGGTCCGGCGTTGCTTTATGGGATCAACCTGATCACATTGTTTATCATGGTGATCTATGCCATGCTGAAAGTGGATGTCCGATTGACGTTGTATTCCTTGCTTCCGCTGCCTTTGTTATCACTTTCCATTTATTATGTCAGTCATTATATTGAGCGGAGAAGTCAATCGATTCAGGCCAAGTTGAGTCAACTGACCGCTATTGCGCAGGAAGTATTTTCCGGAATACGCGTGGTAAAATCTTATACGCAGGAAAAAGCATTTGGAGGCCACTTTGAGCAGGAGAGTGAAGTATACAAGCAAAAAAACATGGCCCTCGCTCTGGTTGAAGCTACGTTTATTCCCCTGATGATGGTGCTGATTGGCCTCAGTACGATCCTGGTCATATATGTTGGTGGATGGCAGGTATTTGATGGCACGATCACGACAGGTAATATTGCGGAGTTTGTGATATACATCAATATGCTCACCTGGCCGGTGACTGCTATCGGTTGGATCGCCTCGATCATTCAGCAGGCCAATGTTTCCCAGGGACGGATCAATGAATTTCTAAATACTCCTTCGGCCATAAACAATGAAGGTCAGATCAATCAACCGATCAAGGGACAAATTGAATTTGATCACGTCACCTTTACCTATCCTGACTCTGGCATCAAAGCGATCAATGATGTCAGCTTTTCCATTCAGCCCGGAGAGAAAGTAGCCATCATCGGCAGGACCGCTTCCGGCAAATCGACGATAGCGGATTTGTTGCTGAGAATGTATGAGCCTTCGTCCGGAGAGATCAGGATTGATGGCCAGCCCATCCAGCATTTTGATCTTGCGGCGCTACGACGGCAGACGGCCTATGTTCCGCAGGATGTATTTCTGTTTTCGGATACTATCGAAGCCAATATTCGGTTTGGATACCCTGAGGCATCCCGGGAAATGGTGGAGCAATATGCCAGGCATGCCGCGGTCTATGACGACATCAAAGGGCTGCCGGATGGGTTTGAAACGCGCATTGGGGAGAGGGGCATTACTTTGTCCGGGGGGCAAAAGCAGCGGATTTCCATAGCCCGGGCCCTTATTAAGCAACCCGACCTGGTCATCCTTGATGATTGCCTGTCAGCCGTGGATACCCAGACAGAACACGTCATCATTGATTTCCTCAACCGGGAATTGGCCAGCAAGACGGCGATTATTATTACACACCGGATCCTCGGCATGCTGGAGTATGACAAAATCCTGGTCATCGACCATGGCCACCTAATGGAGCATGGGACCCATGATGAACTCATAGCCCGGCAAGGCTATTATTATGAGCTCTGGCAGCAACAGCAGCTGATGGCGGCCCTGGAGGAGGAAGACCTCACCCTTTGACCCGTCCGGGGCCGGTATAGGATATTCCAATTATAAAGTTAGATTTGTACAACAAAAATGTGAGGTATGTCGAACAGCAACGATTCCAGATTTGAAAATGTCTACTCCAAAAAGGTGAAGGCAGGCAGCAGGCGGACTTATTTTTTTGACGTTCGAAAGACGCGCGGTGAGGATTACTACATTACGTTGACCGAGAGCACCAAAAAGCACAATTCCGACAACTACGAGCGCCACAAGATTTTCCTTTACAAGGAGGATTTCAACCGTTTTCTGACCACACTCCAGGAGGTCGTCGATCATGTCAAAGTTGATCTGATGCCCAACTATGATTATGAGGAGTTTGATCGCAAGCAGGCAGAATGGGAAGCCAACAATCCCAACCATGGTGAACACCATGGAGAGCAGGAGCGGCACGATGGAGATGATATGGCCTGGTAAACGCTACTATTTTCTGAAATCTCCAGTAGGTTATTCAGCCTTCTGAACAATCATGTTATGATCACCTGTTTCTGATCGGATGGTGAGTACATATTGTCCTGGCGGTAAATTTCCTATGTCAAATGTTTCTCTTGTGGATGGTTTTTCCAGAGCGGCACTCCACACCTTTACTCCACTGATATCATAAAGCGCAAATTCAGTTTCAATCACTGGGTTGAGCACATCTACGATCAGTTCACTTTGCACTGGATTCATCACCCGGAAATCCTGCTCTGCTTTCAATGTACGCACCACACGCAGGGGTGAAGCCACGGTACTGCCATCATCGTGAAGGAATTCTATTTTGTACGTGTATTTCATTCCGCCAAAGACTTGTTTGTCCGTATATGTGTAATGGTCCTCTCCGGCCAATAAGGATACATGTCCCAAGGTTTCAAAAATGGAAGAACCTTCCACTGCGCGGCTGACTCTAAACTGGCGGCCATGAGAGGCCTCAGCAATGATCCAATCCAGACGAACATTGGCTTGTTCGCGCGTAGCGGTAAATTCGATAAACTCAATATCTAAGGGAGGTTCGGAAAGTTCCAGCACAAACAGGCCATAGTTCTGATCCGAAGCAATGATAATGCCTGACGGCAGATATGGAAACACGCCCCAACAACCATCATAACCACTGTAACCTGTATTGTCGGGATACGTGTCATAGTATCCCACCAAAGTGATATCCTCAGGATCGGAAATATCAAAGACTTGCACCCCATCATGATAATAAGCGAGGTAAACATAATCTCCCAGGATAAACGGGTTGTGAACGATACTTGAACCCGGAGCACCAGCACCTAATAACTCGGAGTAAAAAGTGTGGAAATCATCAGATGAAATATCTAATGGATTGGATATATCCACTAATTTGAGATCGCTGCCATGTGTTTCATCGGCCATCACGAGCCAATTGGCATCAGGGGTGGCCCAACTGCTGTGATTGTAACCGGGTTCAGGATAATTTTCAACTGTGCCTACGACTGTGAAATTGGGCAGGTTGGAAAAATCATACATCTGGAGTTTCTGAAGATTTCCGTGGCTGCAATAGGCAATATTATCCTGAACAAATGTTTCATGCACATAACCTCCTCCAACGCCATTCAAAGGAACATTCCATACCGTAGTGGGATTAGAAGGATCTGATACGAGGTCCAGAATGACGAGACCATTACTTACACTATTAGAGCCGGAGGCATAGAGTTTGCCATGTTGCGTGTCAACAAAAATATTGTGAGTCCGATTCCAGAAAGAGACGGTCTGTGTTACCAGAGTCACACTATTGGGTACCTGACTCAAATCAAAGATTAATAAACCAGAAGTTCCTTCGTCAGCCGCCGCATAGGCATAATTGCCGTAGGTTTTGAAATCACGCCACAAGGATTGGTTGTCTGTGCCGGATGGAAGGTTTACGACATGATGTGTGTAAATTACTTCAGGGTCCCCTGGTACCGTCACATCCACAAAAAAAATGTCTTCCATCCCGCCTATGATGGCGACTTCGGTACCATTGGCATGTTTAAATCCCCAGCAATCGTTGTATTCTGATCCAAACCTGGTAGGTAGATTTGGAAGATCGAGATTGCTCAGCAATGTCATATTCATGGAGGGCTGGGCCATTACGACCAGGGGCATCAGTAATGCCAGAAAAAGGAACTGTCTCATACGTATTACTTGCTAAAAATCCCGGATAGGCATCTCTTGTGCCCTAAATTTCAGGAATTTATCCTGGTTATGAAAGTAAATTATCGGGCAATTGTTCAATTTGTTCCATCATCTGATCGTCGATGTCCAGGTGGAATACCCAGCGGACCAGGCGTTCATTGATCGCGGAGCATTGGATATGATGTGCAGACAACGCTTTAACCACTTCATTTGCCTGAAGATAGTCCGGGACACGGAAGATCACAATGTTAGTATGGACAGGAAAAACCTCACTCACCCAGGCCATGGATTTTAACTTTTCCGCACTTCGTCGTGCCCGTTGATGATCGTCTTTGAGCCGGTCTATGTGGTGATCCAGGGCATAAATTCCTGCGGCCGCCAGGTAACCCGTCTGACGCATTCCTCCGCCCATCACTTTTCTGACCCTGCGCGCATAAGCAATTGATTCCCGGCTGCTGATCAGTACGGAACCTACAGGTGCGCCCAGGCCTTTAGAAAGACATATCGAAATGCTGTCAAAACAGCGCCCATAATCCAAGGTGCTGTCTCCCGTTTCCACGAGTACATTAAACAACCTGGCGCCATCGAGATGGGTCCTCAGTCCATGAGCGCGGGCCATTTCCGTAAGAGCCCTGATTTGGTCCATGGTGTAATAATTCCCACCTCCCATGTTGATGGAATTTTCAAGACAAAGTAATCGCGAGTTTGGATTCCAGTCCGCTTTTGGTTTTATAGCTTCCCTCACCATCTGCGGAGTGACGATTCCACGATCCCCACGCATCACATGAATCGCCACGCTGCTGTGATATCCATACCCACCCAGTTCATACCGATAGATATGCGCGAGTTCGTCGCAAATAATCTCATCCAGCGGTTGGGTCTGTACCTTGATTCCGATCTGGTTGGCCATCGTCCCTGACGGACAAAACAATGCGGCTTCATGGCCAAACATGGACGCCATCTTTTCTTCCAGTGCATTGGTAGTCGGATCCTGGCCGAATACATCATCACCTACCTCGGCCTGCATCATGGCCTGCAGCATCTCTGCTGTGGGTTTGGTGACGGTGTCGCTGGTGAGATTGATTACTGAATTGCTCATGTTGGCCTTTTTATAGAAAAGTTGAAAGTAAGCAAAGTTAAAGCACGCCTAATGCCTGTTGCTCCGTTGGCCCCTAAATCCCCAAACGGGGACTTCAAGTTGAAATAAAGTATTTGATCCTAGCTCCGTAGGCCCCTAAATCCCCAAACGGGGACTTTATATTAAAATATTTATTACTCTCTCCTTGCTCTTCGCTCCCCGCCCTCCCGCTAAGTGGCTTCGCAGCACTGCGGGATCTTCGCTGCGCTTCGACCTGCTCCCCGCCCTATGCCCTATGCTCTATGCCCTTAAACTCCTATCTTTCCCCCATGCCATCGTATAACATCGACAAGCTAAAAAACGAAGATGCCATGAAACTGCTCATCAGCCAGATGCAGCGGAAAATGGATGTCATCGCCCTCGGCGGCGGCCAAAAGAAGATAGATAAGCAGCATGAACTGGGGAAACTGACTGCCCGGGAGCGAATCGACATGTTGCTGGATCCGGGAACGGCATCTATGGAAATCGGCGCCTTTGCCGGTGACGGCATGTACAAGGAGGATGGAGGATGTCCCGCGGGTGGGGTAGTCGTAGTGGTGGGACAGGTCTCCGGTCGCACCTGCGTGATTGTGGCCAACGATGCCACCGTGAAAGCCGGGGCATGGTTTCCGATCACTGGAAAAAAGAACCTGCGCGCCCAGGAGATCGCCATGGAAAACCGGATTCCGATTATTTATCTCGTTGATAGCGCCGGAGTTTATCTCCCGATGCAGGATGAGATTTTTCCGGATAAAGAACATTTTGGCAGGATCTTCAGAAACAATGCGAAACTGTCTTCCATGGGTGTGCCGCAGATCGCAGCGATCATGGGGTCATGCGTGGCAGGCGGTGCTTACCTACCGATCATGTCTGATGAAGCTCTGATCGTGGAAGGAACAGGCTCGATCTTTCTTGCAGGTCCCTACCTGGTCAAAGCAGCAATTGGGGAGGATGTAGACCAGGAAACACTCGGGGGTGCAACCACACATAGTGAGATATCCGGCGTGACCGATTATAAAATGCCGGATGATCAGACATGCTTAAAGACCATACGTGACCTTGTGTCCCGTTTCGGGCCCTATGCTAATGCAGGATTAAATCGCGAAGCTTCACAACCTCCACCCGGAGAGCGGGACGATATCATCCGACTTTTTCCTGAAGACGGATCCAAACCGTATTCAATGAAGGAGTTGCTCAGACACCTTGTCGATGGTGGCGAAATGACCTTATACAAAGAAGATTATGGCAAATCCATCGTCTGTGCCTATGCCAGGATTGATGGCTGGTCCGTTGGCATCGTAGCCAATGAACGGGAAGTGGTTAAAACAAAAACCGGCGAGATGCAGTTTGGCGGCGTGATCTATTCCGATTCAGCCGACAAAGCCACACGTTTTATTCTCAACTGCAATCAAAAGAAAATTCCGCTAGTGTTCATTCACGATGTCACCGGCTTTATGGTGGGCAAACGTTCTGAGCATGGCGGTATCATCAAGGATGGCGCAAAGATGGTCAATGCGGTAGCCAACAGCACTGTGCCCAAGATCACCATCATCGCAGGCAACAGCTATGGCGCCGGTAATTATGCGATGTGTGGAAAAGCGTATGACCCGAGGTTTATTGCCGCCTGGCCTACCGCGCGCATCGCTGTGATGGGAGGCACACAAGCAGCAAAAGTGCTGACGCAGATACAAGTATCTTCTCTCGATGCCAAGGGACACAAACCCGATCCGGAAGCAGAAAAGAATCTTTTCAATCAAATCAAATCCCGGTACGATGAACAAACCACCCCATACTACGCAGCGGCGAGGTTGTGGGTGGATGCCATCATCGATCCGAGAGATACGAGACAATTTATTTCACAAGCACTGACTGCTGCGGATCATGCCCCGATTGAGCCGTTTAATACGGGGGTGCT
>CAZYHJ010000021.1:26992-28648 GCA_964646645.1 uncultured Saprospiraceae bacterium
GTGAGTTGTGAGTTGTGAGTTGTGAGTTGTGAGTGGAGCAGGGACTAAAACTGCGTCGTTGCGTCGTTGCGCGAGAATGAAAACGTGAGTCGTCAGTTGTGAGTTGTGAGTTGTGAGTGGAGTAGGGACTCAAACTGCGTCTCTGCGTCTCTGCGCGAGAATGAAAAAGTGAGTCGTCAGTTGTGAGTTGTGAGTTGTGAGTGGGGCGGGGACTCAAACTGCGTCTCTGCGTCTCTGCGCGAGAATGAAAACGTGAGCCGTCAGACGTGAGTCGTGAGTGGAGAAAGATCAAAAGCTGCGTCGTTGCGCGAAGGAAAACGTGAGTGTTGAGCAGTGAATTGTGAATCTTCGAGTTGTGCGAAATTAATAGAGTCAAATTTGGAATGGGCTTAAATTACCTGGTGATCATTGTACTTTTTTTATGGATCCATGCCATAAATGGACAGGCGCAGGTATTGGTGGAGACTCAGGATCGTGTTTTGATGCCTGAAAAGAAAGTGACTTATAACCATTTGATGGATTCAAAACACTTTGATTTCAAAATGCAATCGCAGGTCTCCTTCCCAGCTGTAGTCCCTCTCTCAAAGAGCAACTACCACCCAAATCATCTTCCAGGGTTGTTTTGTAAGCTGGAATACAAAATAGAATTGAAAAGCAAACTCGCCCCGAGATTTCGCTTAGGATCTTTGCAGTACACCGATTGGCTGGAAGGAAAGCAGGATTACAATCTTCGCCACTCTCCATAGTAAAAAGCCTTACGCAAACCTCACCCTCACGCCCTCTTACGCTCTTACCTTCTCACGGTTTTACCTTCTTACCCCAGGAGATTCTCCTTCTTCACCGGCGCCTCCGTCGTGTACCCTTCCGCATACTCCACCCCGATGAGCCTTCCCATCTCCCTGAATCTTGATTTCCAGAATTCAAAAAAATGCGGATTGGAAATAGGAGTTAAAGGTTCTTCCTTTCCTGGATCATAAAACTGCGAACTGAAGGCCATGATGGCTTCGATCTTCTTATCCATGTACGATGTGATATCCACGCAGATGTCCGGTTTGATATACTGATCCTGGATCATGTGCAGTACTTGTGTTGGTCGCCAGGCCTCGAGCACGGTTCCATCCTGTTCCATTTCAATTTTGGAAAGCCCGGCCAAAAAACAACTTTCCGAAACCAGCTGTGACGCACGTCCATGGTCAGGGTGACGGTCCCGAATCGCATTGGTGATTACGATTTCAGGCCTGTATTTCCGGATGGCCCGGATGACCGGCATTTTATTAGATTCACTGAGATCAAAAAATCCATCCCTCAATCCCAGGTTTTCCCGGACATGTATCCCCATGATCTCCGAAGCTTTCGCTGCTTCCTGTGCTCTGAGTTGTGCATTGCCCTTAGTTCCCAATTCCCCCGCGGTCAAATCCACAATTCCAATTTTATATCCTGCCTCAATATGTTTGAAGACCGTGCCGGCGCTGCAGAGCTCTACGTCATCGGGATGGGCGGCGATAAAGAGTATGTCTAGTTTCATGATGTTGCTTTTGAACAGTTGTTTCCGTTGGTGTTGTTAAGAATGGTTAACTGTTTAAGTGGTTAAATGGGTAATAGTTTAAATAGTTTAGGCGTGATCGACAGATGAGGTAGTGGAAACAGTGTTTAGAA
>CAZYHJ010000021.1:28748-34478 GCA_964646645.1 uncultured Saprospiraceae bacterium
CCACTTCCAAACGCGGCAAGACAAACTAAATCTCCTTTCTTAACCTTTCCGGCTTCCACAGCCTCTGCGAGCGCGATGGGGATCGAGGCGGCAGTAGTGTTGCCGTATTTCTGGATATTGTTCCATACCTGGTCGTCACGGAGACCCATTGTTTTTTGAACGAACTGACTGATCCGGAGATTGGCCTGGTGACAGACGAGCAGGTCAATATCAGATTTCTCCAACCCTGAAGCATGAAGGACTTCACCTATTACTTCCGGAAATTTAGCCACGGCATTTTTAAATACGAGTTGACCATTCATGTTGGGAAAAATCATGCCGTCATCCAGCATTTTCTGGCTGATAAACGTTTCACCATATTCAGCATCATTGTATCCGTAGACGGATACATCCTCCGCATGAACGCCACCATGGGATCCAGGATTGATCATCGCCAGTTCTTCAGCAAACTCCCCGTTGGCATGAATTTTTGTGGCGAGAATGCCTCTGAAATGTTCGTCCGTAGCACTGATGACCACCGCACCGGCTCCATCTCCAAAAATGACTGTTACGTTACGACCACGTGTCGAGAAGTCAAGCCCCATGGAATGCGTCTCTGCACCCACCAGCAGGATGTTTTTAAACATACCGCTTCGGATATAGGCATCCGCGATGGACAATCCATACACAAAACCACTACATTGATTTCGAATATCAAGGCACGGAATTTCTGTTTTATTGATCCCCAATTGCCGCTGCATCAGTACGCCACAGCCCGGGAAATAATAGTCTGGACTCAGCGTGGCGAAGATGATGAGATCAATTTCGTTGGCATCGATCCCGGCATGTGACAGCGCTTTTTTAGCGGCTTCTGTGCCCAGCGTGGAGGTGGTTTCCTTGTGCCTTGTTCCATATCTGCGCTCCTTAATACCGGTGCGTTCCTGGATCCACTCATCGGTGGTATCCATATGTCGTTCGAGGTCTTTGTTGGTGACGATATTGGCCGGAACATAAAATCCGATGCCTTTGATATAAGCTGATGGCATAATGAAAGGAACTGGTTGAATGATTGAGCAAGATACCCAATCGTTTGGGACCAATAAAATATTTTACTATTTTGAGGCAACTAAAAATCTGATTGCCTTGAGAGCCAAACTATTTACATTTCTTTTCGGTGTTTTTTCCATTTGTTTACTCTCCGGTCAGGGGGTTAATTTCGAATTGAGGGGTGGCCTTCTTTTTCCGCAGTATGGCGAGTACACAAATGTGACCCAGGACACATTTAATCATGTACGTACCACTTTTTTCGGAGGAGATACCACAAGTGTTCGATACATGATTGCAGGAGCGTTTTCTTCGGAACGTCAGTATTATGGTAAGACCGGTTATGAGTTGAACGGCCTCTTCACTATCCCTTTGAGTGGCCGACTGGCTTTAAAGACTGGAATTGGGTTCAATTACTTTTCTTTTTATGCGGATCAGCAATTTTCGTTTTCCTATGGAGATACTATTTCCATAGACACGTTGGCATCACCTGATTTTCCTTTTATTGGAGGCATTGGAGGTTGTGATTGCTACGAAAATACTATTGATGACCTTGGGCCCATTGATGACAAGGAACGATTTCAACACATCAATATGATGATTCCTGTGGGCCTGGATTTTGAGATTGTCCCACATCGGTTGGGCATTCATGTAGGCGGATATGTTCAGTTTCCACTCTTCGCAAGTTATAAGCAGGAATCCATCTCTGTTTCGAGCTACGAATCAGAGGAAATGACCAAATGCCGTTTCTTCAAAAACGAGTACTCCAACACTTCAGGGGATGGCATCCGTCACGTACAGGCAGGCGTTGATGCCGGAATCCGCTGGTCACTCTTTGATCGTCTGAGTCTGAATGTCGGAGTGAGAAAATTAGTGACAAATGTATTCGTTGCTCCGGAAAATCAGAATTCGAGCGATTATCCGAATGTCTATAAACCATTTTCTTTTTCTGCCGGGGTTTCTTACCGCTTTGGATCATCCGCCCCGCCGGAATTAATCAATTGACCTATCCTTCAGGAGTAAACGTTTTAAGTGCAAGGCCTTTCTTCTGATGCTTTGCATATTGCCAATTGCCAATTGTATTTTACCAATTGCTTATTGCTTATTGCCAATTGCCAATTGCCAATTGCCAATTGCATATTGCCAATTGCACTTTGCTCACGTCTCACGTCTCACGTCTCACGTCTCACGTCTCACGTCTCACGTCTGACGTCTGACGTCTGACGCCTCACGTCTTCGTCACATCCCTCACCACATACGCCGTCTGCCCCGTCTGCCCGTAATACGTTTTCATCAACATATCACTGATGAAACCAAGAATCAGAAACTGAATACCAATAAGGAAAGATAGCAACGTAAACATCGGCCAAAAGGTCTCTGACATATCCTGACCGCGAAAGAATTCCTTCAAGGCCATGAGGCCGGAGAAGAAACTGAATGTGATGATGATGAGCCCGATGGTGCCCAGAAAATGAAAGGGCCTGACCGCATACCTGTTCCAGTACCAGATCATGATCATATCCGCAAATCCTTTCAATGTGCGCTTGAAATTATACTTCGATTTTCCTGCCGTACGTGCGCGATGGTTGACGACCATTTCTCCTACCTGGAAACCACGCATTTTCAGGAGCGCAGGAATGAAGCGGTGCATCTCTCCATACAGATTGATGTTTTCAAAACACTCCTTGCGATATATTTTCAAGGTACATCCACTATCGTGAATATGATCTTCTACCAATACCGACCGCAGGGCATTGGCTACCCGACTCACAAATTTCTTCCCAAGCGAATCCTTTCTGTTCTTTCGCCAACCAGATACTACATCCAGTTCATGCTCTTCCAGATAATGAATCAATGCCGGAACATCCGCAGGATCGTTTTGTAAATCTCCATCCATCGTCACGATGTAAGGATACTGCGCCGCCTTAATACCGGCGTCAAGTGCTGCCGTCTGCCCGAAATTGGTGCGCATACGGATAATCGTCACCGGATGGAGGGCCTTTAGTTTCTTGTAGGTGCCGTCCGTTGAACCATCATCCACCATGATGATTTCAAAATCGGTTTGCAGGGTGCGGGCTACGCTGAGAATTTCAGCATGCAACTTGTCGATATTCTCAACTTCATTGTATACGGGGACGACGAAGGAAACAGGATTCATGGAGCGGTTTTCCGTTAAGCAATGCCTTTATAGGCTTTATACCAATCCACAAATTTACGAATCCCTTCCTCAAGGTCAGTCGTCGGAGCATATCCGGTGATCTTTTGAAGTTCGCTCGTATCTGCCCAGGTAGATGGTACATCTCCGGGCTGGATCGGCATGAAATTTTTATTGGCCTGACGGCCCAGGTATTTTTCAAGCAATTCAATAAATGTCAGCAAGTTGACCGGGCTGCTTCTGCCAATATTGACAATGCGATGTAAGTCACCCTGCTCAGCCACCGGCGGATGGTGGATTAAACCCACAATGCCATTGATGATATCGTCCACATAGGTAAAGTCCCGCTCCATCATGCCCTGGTTGTACACATCAATGGTCCCCCCTTGCATGATCACTTCGGCAAACTTAAAGTACGCCATGTCCGGACGACCCCATGGTCCGTACACCGTGAAGAAGCGTAATCCAGTAGATGGAATTTTATACAACTCGACATACGAATGCGCCAGCACTTCACCTGCTTTTTTGGTAGCGCCATATAGCGACACAGGCTTGTTGGTACGATCAGATTCTTTAAACGGAATCTCAGCATTGGCGCCATAGACACTGGAACTGCTCGCGTAGACGAGATGCCGGACAGGATACCTTCTGCATGCTTCCAGGATATTGAAAAACCCCTGCACATTACTGTCAAGGAAGGACTGCGGATGATGTATGCTATGTCTTACCCCTGCCTGTGCCGCGAGATGCACCACAACTTCGGGTCTGAGGTCAGCAAACAAGGCGGACAGATTGACATTGTCAAGCAGATCGAGGTAGTAAAACGTAAAATGTCCACTTCCTTTCACTGGCAGGCCCTCGACCAGGTTGTCTTTGGAGACACCGAGTTGTTCGAGCCGGGCATATTTGAGTCGGACATCATAGTACGCATTCAGATTGTCGAGTCCATGCACCTCATGGCCTTCAGCCACCAGTGCCTTGCACATATGAAAACCGATAAATCCGGCGGCGCCTGTGACCAGTATTTTCAATTTTTACCTGATTTAAGGGCACAAGATAAAAAAAGCCCCTGTGGCCGTTGAGTACAACCGGGCTTATCCTGCCTCTATGGTTCAGGAAGCCTTGCGGTAGAGTTTAGTAATTTCACAGCAACCATTAAACCTTTCACCGACCCTGGTGTCAAATCCAGGTTAGTCATTTAAAGTTCAGGCGTATGGAATCACCAATCGACTTTTCCACTTTATTAGTTCCCGGTGCTACTGCAACCCCTAAGCGATTCGCAGACCCCATGGCGGCAATGCTCGCGGCTCCTCCTGTGGAAATTCTTGGAGGACTTGATCCCTACACCGGTCCATGGAATGAGCATACTGCAAAGCATTTGCTCAAGCGCGCCATGTTTGCTCCAAATGCGGCACAGATCGCGCAAGCAGTGTCAGATGGCCTTGAAGTTACCCTTGAGAAACTCTTTGCGCCTTCCCCTGAACCTGACCTCCCGATCAACTATAATTTTCCCGATGACCCTTATGTTCCTATAGGTCAGCCATGGGTATATGCCCAAATATCTCAAAATGCAGGTTTCACCCAACGCTCCATCCGCGCATGGCAATTTGGTCTAGTGTTGAATGAAGGGGTTAATCTGCTGGAGAAAATGGTCTTGTTCTGGCACAATCATTTTGTCACTGCCGATGCGCCACATGGAAAGCATGTCTACCAATACGTTGACCTCCTCCGTAAAAACGCCTTTGGCAACTTCAGAACACTCGTGGAGGAAATGACCGTCAACTCCCTCATGCTCCGTTACCTCAACGGAAATGAAAACAATAAAACCGCGCCGAATGAAAATTATGCCCGCGAGCTCCTCGAACTCTTCACGATTGGCAAAGGTGAGCAGGCCGGTCCAGGTGACTATACCAATTACACGGAGGAAGACATCAAGGAAATTGCCAAAGCACTGACAGGTTGGACGGTTGACAACCAGGGATTCCAGGCAGCAGGTCCATTGCCCCCGGCTATCTTCAGACTCAACAGGCATGATACAGGGACAAAGACATTGTCCAACCGTTTCAATAACGCGGTGATCAACAACCAGGGTGTGGACGAATACAAAGCCGTTGTGGATATCATTCTTCAACAAGAAGAAGTTTCCCGCTTTATGGCGAGAAAACTCTACCGTTGGTTTGTCTACTATTTTATTGATGATGAAATCGAGGCCAATGTCATCGAACCTCTCGCGGCTATTATGCGGGCGGAAAATTATGAGATGCGTCCCGTGATTACCGCATTGTTATCCTGCGAACATTTCTATCATGAAAATGCGGTGGGTTGTATGATCAAGAGCCCAATTGACTTCACAGCTTCATGCATAAAGACCTTTGATGTTGAAATGAATTTCAACCAGAATCAAACCTACTCCTTGTGGTTCGCCCTGCATGGTCTCAATGCTACGCTGCAACAGGACATGTTTAATCCTCCAAGTGTGGCAGGATGGAAAGCCTATTACCAGGATCCCATTTTCTATCGCAATTGGATCAGTAGTGTCACGCTGCCAGTTC
>CAZYHJ010000021.1:34488-36574 GCA_964646645.1 uncultured Saprospiraceae bacterium
CCTGATGACCGATGGAATGGCCTCTGGTCAAATTCCTGTGCAGGATCGTCCATGGGGTATTGATGTATTGAAAGTAGTGAGCCAGATTCCTAACGCAGAGGATCCCAATGTCATGATCGAAGCGTTAGTGAGTCTCGCGATGCCCTGGCCATTGACGGCAGAACAATTGGCCTACCTCAAGGAAATATTGATTCCGGGTTTGCCTGATTTTGAATGGACCGTAGAGTATGGCACCTACCTGCTCGATCCGTCTAATGAAGCCAATAAAATGGCGGTTGAAAACAGGCTCAGGGCCCTTTTCAGAGCACTGCTGGCCATGCCCGAATTCCAATTGCAATAATCTCCATCACCACAGGTCAAAACGATACACCATGAAAAGGCGTAACTTCTTAAGAACCGGCGCACTCACTTCCATCCCGGTCATGCTGAATGGATTAAAACTTGGCGCGGTTCCTTTTCCTTTTCTTTCCGGACAAGGCCCTGACAATGACAGGGTCCTTGTGTTGATCCAGTTGAATGGAGGCAATGACGGACTCAATTGTATTATCCCGATTGATCAGTACAGTGCACTCAGTGCTTTGCGATCAAATATTCTGATCCCTGAGTCGAATGTGCTCATGGTGGAAGATACACTAGGGGTTCATCCGTCCATGAATGCATTGAGAGATATGTACATGGATGGAAAAATGGGCATCGTGCAAGGTGTCGGTTATCCCAATCAGGATCGGTCTCACTTCAGATCCACGGATATCTGGACCTCAGGTTCTGATGCCAATGAATACCTGTCAACAGGTTGGCTCGGTCGTTACTTTAATGACGGGCATCCCAACTATCCCGAAGGCTACCCCAATGCTGATTATGAGTCTCCATTTGCATTGACGATGGGATCATTGGTATCAGAAACATGTCAGGGTCCGCTTACCAATTATTCCCTCGCACTCGAGGATCCATTTGCATTGGCTCCGTTGTCTGAAGGGGAAATAGGGGCCCTGCCGGATAACAATTACGGAAAGGAACTGGCCTTCCTCATCGATGCGATCGCGCAAACCAACGCGTATGCAGGTATTATCCTCGATGCGGCAGAGAGTGGTTCAAGTCAGGCTACATATCCTGATGGAAATCGATTGGCCAATCAATTAAAAAATGTGGCCCTGCTGATTGCCGGAGGATTAAAGACCAAAGTGTATATCTGTTCGTTGGGAGGTTTCGACACGCACTCCGGTCAGGTGGATGCGGATACCACGCAAGGTGATCACGCTGATCTCCTCCTGCAATTATCGGAAGCCGTGGCAGCCTTTCACCAGGATCTCAAATTGCTGGGTTTGGATGAGCGTGTATTGACGATGACATTCTCGGAATTTGGCCGCCAGGTAAGGTCCAATGACAGCATGGGAACCGATCATGGTACAGCAGCCCCATTAATGTTGTTTGGCTCCTGTGTCAAGCCTGGTGTGCTTGGTGAAAATGCGCAGATCCTGGTGGACGCTGATCCACAAGAGGGTGTAGCGATGCAGTATGATTTCAGATCCGTTTATGCCACGGTGTTGAAAGACTGGATTGGCCTGGAGGAATCGACCATCTACGAAATATTAAATCCACAGGTTCAATTCCTTCCGCTGATCGAAGGATGTTCATTATCCACCGCGATACAGCAGGAGGTATTTACGAATGTTCATTTTAAATTATTTCCTAATCCTGCATCTACCTTCACTACAATGGAGTGGTTGTCAGATGGCAAGGAATGGACAGCCACGTTGCTCGACAAATGGGGCCATGAGATCACCACATGGAAAGGCGGCAGGGGAAGTAAGGAAAAAGCCACGCAAAGAATCAATCTACCGCACGTGCCTTCGGGACATTATTACGTGCATCTCCGCCAGGGAAATCAATCCGTGACCAGTGCCATCATGATCAACTAAGATCAATTGGTGACCACGATCTGGTGATCCTCGAGCAGGGGGAGTTGTTGCAACCTTAAATAAACCTGTGCTACGGTCACTACATCGCGCTCGCAGTATGTTTTGATTTCTTCCAGCCGTCCTTCATTCCAATATGCGTGGCCCACTTTTGATCCATCCATGTTTTC
>CAZYHJ010000022.1:0-35278 GCA_964646645.1 uncultured Saprospiraceae bacterium
TTTTCATACTAATCTGGTCTTTTGTTAAAGGAAGCTAAGAAGTTAGCTTCCTTTTCATTTCATACCCCTGCTATCTTTGTGCGGAATGAATCGCGTTGTCAAGATTGAAGAATTACTCGAAGCGCCTGGGGAATGGCATATTATAGATGTTCGGTCACCACAGGAGTTTGAGGCCGGTCACATTCCGGGAGCGATCAATATTCCCTTATTCTCCGATGAAGAAAGGGCAAGGGTAGGGACCCTGTATACACAAAACTCTCCTGAAGCGGCGCTAACCGCAGGCCTGGACATCGTTGGGCCTAAGCTGACCACGCTGCTGCAGGCACTCCGGCCATACCATTTGAAACAGGATAAAAAAATCATTATTCATTGCTGGCGGGGAGGGCAAAGAAGTAAAGCCCTGGAGTGGTTCTTCAATTTCTCAGGTATTCCTGTTTACCGTCTGGAAGGTGGTTATAAGGCATTCAGGCAATCGCTTCATGAGTTTATGCACCAGAATCGCTTCACATTGAGGATTCTCGGAGGATGTACAGGAGCGGGCAAAACTGAAATCCTGGAAGCCATGACCCGCATGGGGGCACAAACCATTGATCTTGAAAAACTGGCACATCACAAGGGTAGTGCCTTTGGATCGATTGGAGAGGCAGATCAACCTACAACGGAACAGTTTGAGAACAACTTGTTTTTGCAATTCAAGGTACTGGATCCCGAAAAGCCGGTGTGGTTGGAAAACGAATCCAAAAGCATTGGTAAAGTGCACATACCGGATGGTTTGTGGCATCGAATGCGGGCTGCCGTACTTTACGCCATTGAAGTGGATAAGGACATTAGATTGGAACGGGCCATGCGCTATTATTGTGAGCCGGTCAATATTGAGTTGTTGAAAGAGGCTTTTACCAAAATCAGTAAGCGACTCGATGGTCTTGATTTCAAAAGAGCCATGGAGGCGCTTGACAAAAGTGATTTGGTCTCCGCAGCAGAAGTCGCCCTGGCGTACTATGACAAAACTTATCTATATCAATTAAGTCAATGGCCAAAAGAGCACGTGATCCAGGTTCCGGACTGCAATGATGTCAACCTCGCCGCACAGCGGCTCATGAGTCTTTGATTCAGGCTTATATTGCAGTAAATGAATGGTTTACAAGTATTATTTAAAGTAATTTAGAAATAAGATTTTGAAATGAATTCAACCCCGGTCAAATTGACTCAATATAGCCACGGAGCAGGGTGCGGTTGTAAAATTTCACCGGCTGTGTTACACAACATTCTGGCTTCAGCAAGCCAGCAGCGGGGTGTTTTCAAGTCATTGTTGGTAGGCTTTGATACCAGTGATGATGCAGCGGTGATGGACCTGGGGGATGGTACGGCTATCATAAGTACAACGGATTTTTTCATGCCCATTGTGGATGATCCGGTCACCTTTGGGAAAATTGCTGCCACCAATGCCTTAAGTGATGTGTATGCGATGGGAGGCAAGCCTTTAATGGCTATTGCGATCCTTGGATGGCCGGTCAATATGCTGTCCGCTGACATTGCGGGACAGGTCATTTCAGGAGCGCAGCAGATTTGTCATGAAGCTGGTATTCCACTTGCCGGTGGGCATAGCATTGATTCACCTGAACCACTTTTTGGTCTTGCCGTAACCGGAAGAATCAATGTTTCGGACATAAAGAAAAATGCCGGGGCCAGGGCAGGAGACCTTTTGTATCTGACTAAGCCGTTAGGTACGGGCATCCTGAGCACGGCTTTAAAAATGGAAAGGATTAATGAAGTTGATTTGGAGGAGATGGTCCGTGTGATGACCCAATTAAATACGGTTGGGCAATCATTAGCCGCGATTGAAGGCGTGCATGCTATGACGGATGTGACAGGTTTTGGCCTTGCCGGACATCTCATTGAAATGTGTAAAGCCAGCGGAGTTTCTGCCGTAGTAAATTTTGAGCGTGTTCCTTTGATGAATGCGGATTTAGCATACTATGCACGAATGGCTTGTGTACCTGCTGCCACTGCAAGGAACATTGATAGTTATGGGCAGCTATTGGATATCCCGGAATTGTTTCAACGGCAGGTATTATGCGATCCTCAGACCAGTGGGGGATTATTGATTTCTATTGACCCAGGATCACAAGGTGAGGTGGAATCCATACTAGAAATGGAGCGAATTCCCTTTAAACCTATTGGCCATACCGTTGCTGCAACTGAGATTAAGGTACAGGTGAGGTAGCAGGACCTCAAAACATCTACTTAACATAATATAAATTATGGGAAAGAATCAGGGGTTTTGAAGGTAGACCCTGTACAGATAGCCGGCATCATTGTGCTCGGCTTCATTGGAGATCATCACGCTGTTCCGGTCAGCAAACAGAATCGTTTCGGTCTGCAGATTCCCATCAAACGTGATCTTTTTTGGAGATCCACTGAAAAAATGATTTCCCGTAAATCCGGTAAAATGAATGATGAACGGATGATATCCCTGCGCCTCAAAGGAATAACCGATCAAAGCCAATTGGGAATTTTTTCCTTCAGCATAATATGCGGCCCCGGTGACCAGACCTTCAGCATCAAATGAATCCGTTTTATGCAACACATACGTTCCGGGTGTTTTTGGACATGGATAAACGTTGGTCTGTCCATTACCACGGTTTTTGGTAAATAAATAAAGACTATCGCCAAGACTGATCATCGCCTCGCAATCAAAGTTGTGGTCATTGGACGCTTTAAACTTTTTCTGATCGCCATAGGAAAAATGAATCTTCTCTATCGTGAGGGATTGTCCCGAAAACAAGTCTTGCCTCGGGACTTTGTAGATCACAAGATTCTTACGTTGACCGCTGTTATTACCCATATCTCCGATATATAGAAAATAATCGTCCGAAGCCAATTCCTCCCAATCCTGATTGCTTACAGCCTGAATGTCATAGCTGCGGACCATGGACTTTGGGTCAGCACTAAAACGAATGAGTTCTGGCTTGTTGCCGCTATCGTTTAAGCCCACGAAAATGTTATCGCCAAGATCAATCAGCCCTGAACATTCCTTCAATTCGTCAGGTAATGGCATCACAGGTATAAACCCCGGCACCTCAGTCTGGCTACAGGCCACAATGGGCATTAGCCCCAAAACAATGCCCCAAACAAAGTATATTCTGATCATCACTTATGACTTTTCTCCGCAAAATAATGGTGATTTTTAAATGCCCATGATTAAAATCTAACTTTACACCTACTTAAAGTAATACTTGAGATGCCCTGGCTTGATGAACGTATAACTTCCTATCATTTCAACCTGGCTCCAAAGATCAAGTTACCTGCCGGTGTTTCGTGGCTGATGCCTTATGCGGATCCGGAAACCCGCAAATGTATGGTCGCCTTTTACAGAAAATTCTACCATGACCAACAATTGAGAACTTTTATGCTCGGTATTAATCCCGGGCGATTCGGTGCCGGTTTAACCGGTATTCCATTTACGGATCCGATCCGGCTCAACCTATTGGGTATTGAGAATTCTTTTCAACAAAAGCCTGAGCTCTCCAGCGTATTCATATACGAAATGATCGATGCCTGCGGCGGTCCGGAGGCGTTTTACAAGAAGTTCTATATCACGTCACTCAGTCCGCTTGGATTTCTCAAGGATGGTGTTAATTACAATTACTATGACGATCCGGAGCTTAGCAAGCGCGTGAGACCCTTCATCATTGAGCATATTGAAACCCAACTATCCTTCGGTGCCACCCGCGATAAAGTCTTCTGCCTCGGACAGGGAAAAAACTTTGATTACCTCAACAAACTCAATGAAGAATTCCAATGGTGGAAAAGGGTAGTCCCCCTACCCCATCCGCGTTGGGTAATGCAGTACCGGCTCAAAAGGAAGCAGGAGTTTGTTGAACTGTATCGAAATGAACTGTTAGAATGACGAATAAAGAACAAGGAATAGCGAATAACGAAGTTATATTGAACAAAGTCAGCAACAATTGACTTGTAATGATGCCTACTTCTCAATTCTTTATTCGTGATTCACTATTCGTCATTTAAAAACTTCCCTATTCGTTATTCGCTATTCGCTATTCGTCATTTAATAATGCTAAGGGTGCTGACCCAAATACCATCAGCCGTGGTGGCCCGAATCGTATATAATCCTTCACTCCATCCGCTTGTATTCAATTCAAATTCTGAAGCAGAAACAATGCGGTGTGATATCATTTTACCATCGATGGAACACACATCAATGGATTGAATCATCAGCGGAGAAACCAATCGAACCGATTCTTGAGCGGGATTAGGACTCATGGATATCGCATCCCTGGCCAGCAACTCCACGCCATCAATGATATCATACAGTTCAATGGCCAGTATTTGATAGCCTCCGGTGAAGGGAAAGCTGTTATCAAATTGTGTACCTACTCCAAATACCTGCAGCCATGCACCCGGCAACAGATCTTCAGGTTGAATCTGAATACCTGCATCCGTATCCACCCGAATCTGTACTTTATCCAGTCCATTATCATGCGTGGTGTAGATCGTATATCCGGAAGAATTAATGTTGGATACGCTATCCACTCCAAGTTCATAACCTAGCAGATAGCTGCTTTCATCCGCTTCAGTGACCCTGGTTATTTCTCTTGGTTGATTGAGTGGTAAACCGTCGCCTAATTCAATAATCGTATCCGGTATAATCTCCAGCAATCCATTGAACTGATCAATGGTGCCCTGGATACGCAGGAAATCTCCACTCTGCACAGTATATGTACCCGCATCAAAGGAAAAAACATTGATCCCCGTATTCGTGTTGTCAATCACAAAAAAGGAATACGCGGAAGGCTGAAAGTTAACGCCATGTACCACGCCTTCAATCGTGGTAGGCACACCATCAAATAATGCCGAACCATTTTCATTGACCAAACGCAATTCGGCAAGTGAAAAATCATTATAGGCTAATGGATCATACACATAGATCGTCCCCGTCATCCCAATGCCTGCGTGCGGATCACACTGATAATGATACGTGCCGGGTACGGCAAACTCGAATTCAAATTGCCATGGCCCTGATGAAGGTGCTCCACTGAAAAAACTTGCGGGATTGGAAGGAAACGTACTTTGTTGTCCATTGACATTGTGGGCATGGCCTTCATTATTGACCCAACGTACTACATCACCAACAGCTACGACAGCTACATTGGGTACAAAGGCGAAATTAGCCAGATCGATCGTCAGATCGGGTCCTGGAGTACCGCCACCTGAGTTTTCCGCTCCGGGAGTACCGCTTACTTCAAATCCATTAATGATAACACCTGTCGTACCACCGCTAAATTGCCAGTTAGCACCATCTTCATTATCAGCGCCAGCATCTTTCAATTCAACAGAAGGTCCGGTACCATCGGGTTCAACCGGCCAGGGATCAAGATCATCAAACCTTACGCTATCCACCACGTTACCACCCGCATCTACTAATGTGATCAGTTCTCCATTATTACTTAGCGCACCGCTTACCCATTGGTGAGCGTTGATCCCAAACACATTGAGCATGGCGGATGAGCTGATGGCAGAAACGAAATAAGCACCGGGAGCCAGGTTGATAGATGGTAATGTGTCCTCTACCCCATCCTGGAAATACCAACCTCCAATGTTTACCTCTGCCGCTCCGGCATTGAAGAGTTCAATATACTCCAGCGTATCGTTGCCGGACTCAGGAGGATTATAGCTGATCTCATTGATCACCACCTGTGCCTCGAGTGCATTAAAAAAACTGAACGTGAAACATAAGACCGGGAGTAAAAAGTACTTTTTCATTGTCTGGATTGGTTTTGGTTGCAGATTAGCATTGAGTTTCCAAAGATAAAGATTTAAAAGAAACCCACTGTTTATGTGAATATCAAGCTAAGGCTTTTTCAGAGAAACCCTGTTAAATATGCAGTTCAAAACTCAAAGGATAGTATCTCATAAATCTTTTCCCGATACGTGCAGGAAATTTTCTGCCATCATGCAACGCACACTCCCTCCACCAATGGACTCAATGGTATGGACATCGAAAGCGAGGATGCGGGCATGTCGCTCAATGGCCTCACGCTGAAGACGATTCAGGCTATTGAAAGCGGATTGAGACATGACCATGAGCTGCTCGCCCTTATAATTGCGAACCGCCAGCATATTGCCTGCAAAAGAACCGACCTGATCTTCAGTTATTTCTACCACTTCCCGGCCGAATGTCTTGAGATTCGATTCCAATTCCTCACGACGAGGGGATGGTACTACATCCAGACAAACCACACTGACACCATCCCCAATGGCCATCATGACATTGGTGTGATAGATATCCGTGCCTTGATATTGGGCTGGAAATGTAAAAGCAGTATACCCCATGCTGGCACACCATTGATCGAGCAGGGCAGCATCCGTACGTGGACTCAGGCAGGCATAAGCGACTTTGTTTTCACGGTCAAGTACCATGCTGCCGGTTCCTTCAAGAAACTGTTGATTTGCCTCAAACTGTTCAAATGATAATCTTGATGACACTTCAAAAGAACCTGAGATCTCATCGATGATCTCTTGACGGCGTTCCTGTCGTCTGAGCGGAGAGTACATTGGGTAGGTAACGATAGAGCCGTCCGCATGAAATGATATCCAGTTATTGGGAAATATCGCATCTGGTTTAACGGGCTGGGCGCTATCCTCAATCACCGTAACCTCAACACCCTCAGCTCTCAAACCAGCAACCATCCGGTCAAACTCCCGCAGGGCTTCTGTTTTAATCTCCGTCTCAGCCAGGGTGGGTTGATGCTGAAACGTGTTATTTGCGGCGGTTTCAGTATTAAAACCGAATGCAGCCGGCCGCACCATGATGATATGGGAGGTAGTTTGTAATGTCATGATCTATTGATTCTGGACACAAAAGTAAGGTCTGTGCTCGGTAACTCCATTTTCCTGGCCATATCCTTAGCGTGTTTCGGAAAATCAAATAGACGGTCCATTTTGTCGACTATTCGCTATACATCGTATGTCAAAGTCAAACTTTTGAAGAATTACATTGAAAATCAATCCTTAGTACATAAATTCCAGACCGGGGCTTCTTATGTTTACAAACTTAATTGAAGTCCATTCATCGCAACTATTCATTATACGTCACACCTCCTTTATGAAAATGAACATCGCCTCTTTCCCCGCTCTAAAATTGTGCAATTTTGCCGCTCCAATACTCACCTTTGCTTTCTTTGTCATGCTTATATCCTGCAAACAGGAAGGAGCAAACGGGGAGCAAGCCCAAAGTCCGCTGATGCAAATGATGAATCAAAATATAGCCGCGCCGGAAGCCGCCGTGAAGCCAAAGGAACTGACCATCCATGGAGATACACGGATGGACTCCTATTACTGGCTCAATGAACGGGAAAATCCAGAAGTCACCGATTACCTGACCGCCGAAAATCAATACCTGGACACAATGGTGGCTCACGCCGCAGGGTTTAGGGAAAAATTATACAACGAACTCGTAGGCAGGGTCAAGCAAACCGATATGTCGGTTCCCTATAAGGACAACGGATATTTCTATATCACCCGCTATGAGGAGGGACAGGAATACCCTATCCACAGCCGTCGAAAAGACAATATGGATGCTCCGGAAGAAATCATGTTGGATGTCAATCAACTGGCAAAGGGATTTGATTACTATGCAGTAGGTGGACGAAGTGTAAGTCCTGATAACCGGCTGCTGGCCTACGGAGAAGATACCCTCAGTCGTCGGATTTATACCCTTAGATTCAAAGACCTGACCACAGGTCAGCTGTTACCGGATGTCATCCCGAATACGGGGGGAAGTGCTGTATGGGCCGCCGATAACAAAACCATCTTTTATACGACAAAAGATGAGACGCTGAGAGATTACAAAATCTGGAAACATCGTCTGGGCACACCACCATCATCGGATCAATTGGTCTATGAAGAAAAAGATGAAACATTTGGTGCCTTTGTATACAAGACTAAGTCTAAGCAATATATCGTCGTTGGCTCCTACTCCACGCTCAGTCAGGAGTATCAATATCTTGATGCTTCCAATCCGGATGGTCCGCTTAAAATGTTCCAGGCGCGTCGCCGTGGCCTTGAGTATGGTATAGATCACTACAATGATTTTTGGTATGTGCGGACCAATAAGGATGCTAAGAACTTCAGGCTAATGAAAACGCCGGTCACTGCAACCAGTGAAGAAAACTGGAAGGAAGTGATTCCGCATCGTGAGGATGTCTTGCTGGAAGGCATGGAGATTTTCAAAGACTACCTGGTCTTGTCCGAGCGCAAAGCCGGAATAACTCAATTGCGCGTTATCCCGAATTCCGGAAGTGAGCATTATATCGATTTTGGCGAGAAAGCGTATGTCGCATACACTTCTGTCAATCCGGAGTTTGATACGGACATCCTGCGCATCAGTTATCAATCCATGACCACCCCCAATACGACCTATGACTACAACATGCAGTCAAAAGAAAAGACCCTGCTCAAACAACAGGAAGTCTTAGGCGGATTCAATAGCGCGGACTATCGGACTGAGCGCATTATGTCGAGGTCGAGAGATGGTGTGGAAGTGCCTGTTTCTATTGTATATCACAAGGACACGCCCCTGGATGGTACAAGTCCATGTTTATTATATGGCTACGGCTCTTATGGGGCCAGCATGGATCCATCGTTTAGTATGGCCCGCCTCAGCTTGCTCAACCGCGGTTTTGTTTATGCCATCGCGCATATCCGTGGGGGTGAGGAAATGGGAAGACAATGGTATGAAGATGGGAAGTTGCTCAATAAGAAGAATACGTTTACCGATTTTATTGATGCAGGCAAAACACTCGTGGATAAGAAGTATTCGGATCCGAAGAAATTATTCGCCATGGGCGGCTCTGCGGGAGGTCTGCTGATGGGTGCGGTAGTCAACATGGCACCTGAGATGTGGGCCGGCGTGATCGCTGCTGTTCCATTTGTTGATGTGGTCACCACTATGCTCGACGAGAGCATCCCGCTGACGACTGGAGAATTTGATGAATGGGGTAATCCAAAGGATAAAACCTATTACGACTACATCAAAAGCTATTCGCCCTATGACAATATTGAGGCAAAAGCTTATCCGCCAATGTTGGTCACCACAGGTCTTCATGATTCACAGGTGCAATATTGGGAACCAGCGAAATGGGTGGCAAAACTAAGAACCATGAAAACGGACAAGAATCCATTGTTACTCTATACCAATATGGATGCCGGACATGGTGGTGCATCCGGAAGGTTCAGAGCCTTTAAGGAAATTGCGTTGGAGTATTCCTTTCTACTTGATCTGGCGGGTAAAATGGATCCTGAATTGGCAAACTAAGGCACTATTTTGCGATAGATGGTTTTTAACCTGGCAGCTTCGTTTTGCCAGGTAAATTCTTTTGCTGCCTGCATACATCCGTAGATAAGTTGTTCTCTGCGTTCTGGATGGGATTCAAAATCCAAAATAACATCCGCCAGTTTTTTCGGATCTACTTCATCCAGGAGTATGGCGCAAGGATATTTTCTGCAGACGGCTGCATACTCCGGATAATTCATGTTGATCGAAGGAAGACCCGCATGTATAGCATCAAAGAACTTATTGGGTAATGAATAAAAGTCATTCAGACTACCCTTTTCTCTGAGGTTTACAGCCAGGTAAGCTTTTCGCATAAGGCCGGGCAAAGCTTCGGGCTGAATCCAACCCAGAAATCTTATCCTCTCTTCCAGGTTCATGGCGATGGCTTTTTCTTTCAACACATCCGTGATGTCGCCCTCACCTGCCAACCATAGTTGCCAGCCAGGAAGCCATTGCATGGCTTCAATGCAGGCATGAAGACCACGGCCAACATTTATCGCCCCCTGGTATAAAAGAACCTTGTCCGGTCCTGGTTCATCATTGTCAACAGGGGTAGTAGTAGGTGCCGGAGCAATGTTTCTTATGACGTCAAATGATACATTGTATTCCTTACCCATCAATACAGCCAACTCCTCCCCTACTGTATACCTCGCATCAAATCCGGGTATGGTCCATTTACCGATGCGTTCCCATATTCGCTTGACAAACGGACGGCCAGTCAATTCAGGTACCTCTGTAAAGTATTCATGAGCATCATACACTGTTTTTATGTTTCGCAGCCATCCCGCCAGGCGAACGGCGACTGCGGTATCGAGATCGCAGGCGCAGAAACAATCAAAGCGATGTATTAGCAGAAAAAAGAACAGCCGGATATTATACTCCGCGTAAAAGAGAGGTCCTTTGGTAAACCAACAACGCAAGCGATGTGCCTGAAATGTCGGAGGAGAAAACGGTTTGGAAATATTCAGCCGACGTCCTGCCAGGTGGACTTCATAGCCCGCCTCTGCCAATGAAGAACAAATGCGATACATACGGCGATCATATGTAAGGTCATTGGTTACAGCAAACAGTAAGCGCTTAGACATCAATCCTTGTTTTTAATCATATAAATGCGATCCTCAGTGATGTTGATTCGATGTTCATCTACGAGTTGCTGAAGTTCTACTTTAATGCTTTTTTGTTCATTCTTATTATAGCGCTCTAACAGATCCTTAACGGTAATACCTTCAAGGGTGTGGAGCAACTCATAGACCGACAATGATTTTGGTGTTCCTTGATGAGTACGTTCAAGACACCGGTCACAATGTCCGCAAGGTAGCGGATTGGATTCATCAAAATAGGATCTTATAAATGCTTCTCTGCAGACCAGATCGGATCTAAGGTAGTCCATCATCGCGTTCATTCTGACATATGCTCTCTCCTTTCTGAACGCATAAGCCTTTTGATCCATCGAAAAATCCTTTTCCGCAACGCGCTCACGTAATAAAGTTAATTGGCTGGCTCCTGAAGACATTTGGTATGTGGCCAATCCGAGTGCATCCAAACGAACTAAAGCTTGTTGCACCTCAGCTTCTGTCCACTGCAGTGTTTTCGCTAATCGGGTTTCATCTATGGTGACGGATGATGTCCACAACCCTTCATACGCGCGCAACATTGCTTTGGTGAGTGCGTCTAAACGCTCAT
The DNA here is from genome assembly GCA_964646645.1 of uncultured Saprospiraceae bacterium. Classification (GTDB taxonomy): domain Bacteria; phylum Bacteroidota; class Bacteroidia; order Chitinophagales; family Saprospiraceae; genus Opimibacter. Next base: position 11,039 of record CAZYHJ010000022.1, read on the forward strand.
CCGCTTCCTGATACGTGCGCAATGTATCCGCATCCGTACTCCACTGAAATACACTTCCTTTCATTGAGCGCTCATCATAACTCAACCATCCGTCACGGGAGAGAATATCCAGTACAGTATACACATCGCCCTGGGCGTATCCATAGGCCGCGCAAAATTGATCAAGGTCAAAATCAAAGGTGTTTCCGCCACCGGATCCAACGGCTATATCCAGATAAACATGAATAGCCTTGTAGATCAATCTGATCGTTTCAAGGTCAGGAAAACTCTTTTCAATTCTCTTGATGAGATTTTGTTTACTCCCCTCATTATGCAGCAGAATACAAAAGGCTTCTTCTCTATCCCGCCCTGCCCTGCCGGCCTCCTGGTAATATTCTTCCAACCCGGGAGGAAGGTCATAGTGGATGACCAGGCGTACATCTGGTTTGTCGACTCCCATACCAAACGCATTGGTGGCCACAATTACCTTTTGATGGCTTGTGATCCATTCATCCTGTACCCGATCCCTGATCTTCATCTCCATCCCTCCATGATAAGCCAATGCTTCTATTCCATTTGTGGAGAACCATTTTGCCAATTCGACACATTTTCGACGGTGTCTGACGTAGACAATGGCCGATCCTTTTGATTTACGCAACAACTTACCGGCATAGTCGAGCAGATCATTTCGTTCGATCACATGATACCTGAGGTTGCTGCGGGCGAAGCTATCCTGAAAAATTTCCGGAGTACGCATCTCCAGTTTCGCCACTATTTCCTCTTTCACTTCTCTGGTGGCTGATGCAGTCAATGCCAGAACAGGAATGTCCGGTCGCAACGTTCGCAACTCACCTACATCAAGATATGCGGGCCTGAAGTCATGTCCCCATTGAGAAATGCAATGGGCTTCGTCTACAGCGATCAGACTTATGGGCATCTCCATAAATCGTGCAAGAAACACCGGACTCTTCAATCGTTCCGGTGAAACATAAAGCAACTTCGTTTTTCCAAATCGCGCATTATCCAATATCCGATCTATATCACGGCTCCTTAATCCGGAATGTAATGACTCAGCTTCAATGCCTGATTTCTTTAATCCAGACACCTGGTCTTTCATCAGGGCAATGAGCGGAGAAACCACGATCGTGACGCCTTCACGGGCTAAAGCAGGCACCTGATAACACAAAGATTTACCGCCACCGGTAGGCAATAAGGCCAGGACATCCTTCCCCTTCATCACTTCCGCCACAATTTGTTGCTGCATGGATCTGAAGGAGGAATATCCCCAGTATTTTTTGAGTATGTCAACCGGTGTTACCAAGATAAAAGCGAAGATAAGGTGCTCAGAATTTAGGATCCTTAATCGTCTTGTTATTGTGTCTTCTGACCTTAAAGTTCTCGTTGTCGATGTTGATCGGTATACTCGCTCTTAACGTCATCACGCCGAAAAGATCCTTTGTAGCGGAGTTGGCTCTGGCTGCCCCAGTTTCAACTACAACAGGTTCTGTACCCAGAAATTCGCCTTGTCGATTGGCAAGCGCTGCCGTTAGGGGGCCGGCTTTTTCCAATAATTCGGGGTACGTAATGTAAATGGTACTGGCATCATCCAGATAGTCGGTAAAAGTATAGGAGAGCATGCCTTCAAGCGAAAGCTGCAATCCTTCCTGTGGAACCCATTTCAAGCCACCGCCAAACTGAAGACAGGGTTGAAACCTGGTATATGGCTTCTGATCGGGATAGTCCTCCAAAAACTGACCTTCGGTACCAAGCGGCTGCAGCGAGACCTTTTCTCCCTGATATATTGTCCGGGGATTGAAATAAAACATCCCTGCACCTACCGATCCGAATGGGGTAAATGAAGATGCTTCATCCTGGCTCAAGCCTAAAACATTCCAATCCATGCCTACCGATATTTGAATGACCGGCGCAAAAAAATCAAGGTTCCGCAATTGCGAGCTTGGATTGGTACTCAAATCATCGTCTCCCGAGATTCGGGTATACAAGAGATCTGCCCTGGCTTGAAACCGCTGGTTAAACTCATATCCAGTATGGATACCTATCACCGGTCCGACCAGCACCTTAAGTCCGCCTGACAGCCGATAAGAAGCTAAATCGCCCTGATAATTGGATAACCCTGTAATGAGGCCTATTTCACCCTGTGCGTATAAGCCCGGATTCAAAAAACAGAGGAACACACCACATAATCCTGACCACCGGGATATTAACCGCCCTGCAGTCATTCTTGATTGGGTGTGCTTTTCCACAGGTTCAAAGATATATAAGGATTTTTTATCATGCCATAAAGTACGGCGGGGAAGCTGCAAGGAGTACGTCTTTCAAAAGCCACGATTTATCCAAAAATATAGCTGGTTATGAACAATACCCTATCATTGTCCTTCTTATTTAAACGAACCAAAGTAATAGTAAAATATCAGCATATGTTTTTGAGAGTATGTAATGTTCTGATCGTGCTGCTCGGATTTTCCGGCAGGATGGATTCGCAAAATGAGTTTGAACAATGGCAGCACTATGGCCAGGACAGCCAATTTCCTACCGGCATCAACTCCATGGCATGGTATGGTGCTTCTCCTGCGGCACCTGCTAAAAGAATCATCGTAGCTGTATTGGATAGCGGAGTGGATATTGAGCATCCGGATCTGAAAGAGCATATTTGGATTAACACAGATGAGATCCCCGGAAATAAAATCGACGATGATCACAACGGATATATTGATGATATCCATGGTTGGAATTTTATCGGTGGGCCCAATGGGAAAAGTGTGCTCTATGAATCGCTGGAAGTCACCCGCGAATACGCCAAAGCATCTGCGACCTGGGCTGGGATTGATCCGGCTAAACTAAAAGGCAAGAAGAAAAAGGCGTATGAAGCCTTTCTTGAAAAAGAGGAATTGATCCTTTCAAAGCAACAGAATGCCCGTGACATCATCCTTGAAGTTGAAGGGACGCAAATGATCGTGCTGGAAGCATTGAAAGAAGCGAAAAAAGTACTTGGCGGTGATTCCATCGATCTTTCAAAACTTGAACAATCAGAAAATGAAAATGCCAAAATCGCCGCGCAGATCATTCAAAACATTGAGGAGCAAGGCGTAAAAGTGGAAAGCATTGAATGGCTTGAGGAAGTGGCGAAGGAGCAGTTTACAGCCCAACTCAAGGATGCGCGCAAAGACCTGGATTACGCCTACAACCCTGATTTTGATTCGCGTCAGATCGTTAGGGATAATTATACGGACTTTACAAACAGAAGCTATGGCAATAATGATGTCCGTGGTGAATTTTCATATCACGGCACACACGTCTCAGGTATTATTGGTGCTGTTCGCAATAATGATATCGGGATGAATGGGGTCGCTGATCTCGTCACGATCATGCCCGTCAAATTGGTTCCGGACGGTGATGAGCGGGATAAGGATGTGGCAAATGGGATTCGATATGCCGTGGACAATGGAGCCAGTGTGATCAATATGAGTTTTGGAAAGGGCTATTCACCTGAAAAATATCTGGTGGATGAGGCCATGAAATATGCCGCGAAACATGATGTTCTCCTGGTCCTCGGTGCAGGAAACGAAGGCACTGATCTGGATACGGATCCCAAATTCCCAAATGATACCTATGCTAAAAAACCATTTCTTGGTCCAAAGGGTCCAAAAAATCTGATCTCTGTTGGCGCGATTGGGCCTGAGTATGGTCCTTCTGCCATTGCCGAGTTTTCAAATTATGGCAAGAAAGAGGTGGATGTTTTTGCCCCGGGTGTATTTATTTTTTCCACCACACCGGATAGCACTTATGACTATGCCAGTGGGACAAGCATGGCTGCACCAGTAGTCAGTGGACTCGCTGCGCTGATCAGATCCAGGTATCCCAATCTTTCCGCGCCTCAGGTAAAATCAATCATCATGCAAAGCAGCCGGCCGTTGCCTAAAGAAGTCATTGAGCCCGGAACCTTTGATACGGTGGAAGCGAAAACCTTGAGTGTTACCGGAGGCATGGTGGATGTAGAAAAGGCAATGAAACTCGCTTCAGAGACCAAGGGTAAGATAAAGTCTGCTTCAAAACCTGCATCAGGCAATACCTCTAAACCAGATTCCAGGTCAAAAGCTTAACACGACAGGAACGACCATATGCTAAGCCTCGTCAATAAGATAGTCGTAAAAAGCGAATGCTACTGAATCCTGACGTCAGTAATGTACTCTTCGCCCAGGTGTTCGTTGATACGCTGCCGAATCTCTTCGCGCATGATGTGAAGTTCAGCTTTGAGAGATGCAGATTCAATACGTATAAATAGCGTCTGCTGATCAATCCTGATCTGACGGGTATAACTACTGATCAGGCTCCCCATCATTTCTTTCCAGCATTGCTCTACCTTGGTCTGGTAAAGCCTGTCCCTGATCTGCGGTGATTGGGAGAAGACCTGAAGCCAATCTTTAAGTGGTCGGTTGTTGTCTCCGGGCATGGGACAAAGATAGGTAGAGGGTTTATAGGTTTATGAGTTTATAGGTTTATAAGTTTATGAGTTTAGGGGCTTAGAAGGTTAGGGGCTTAGAAGGTTAGGAGATTAGGAGGTTAGGAGATTAGGGGTTTATATGGGTTAGGGGTTACATGTCGATGATGTTGATGTTTCCGTTTTGGACGAGGGTGCTGACGCGCTGGCGACTGGTGTCGGAGATGAAAACCTGGCCAAATTCGGGAAGCATAAGGATGTCGACTAATCGGTGCAGTCTGCGGTCATCGAGTTTATCAAAAATATCGTCAAGGATCAGGATGGGTTCCAGCCCGGTCTCTCTTTGCAATATGCTGTATTTACCCAGATGAAGGGCGAAAATGAGGGATTTGATTTGACCTTGTGATCCATGATCTTTAGCGGACATGCCTTTGATCAGTAGCCTGAAATCATCCTTGTGGATACCGGCATTGGATCGACCGGTATTTTTATCAGCCTCCCAATGCATATCCGCGAGCACTTCATACGGATATTGCTGCAGTCCGGATTCGTATATCACTTCAACATGCTCCTTTTTTTCCGCAAGATTTGCATACAAATCCTGCATCATGGGTACCAGAGCGGCCGCCACGGATGTTCTTTTCTCAAAAATATAAGCGGCCAGCGGGGCAATTTGATCATCATACGTGGCAATGATAGATTTCAAATCATTAAACCCCTGTTTCAATGCTGCATTGCGCATCTCCAGCAGATGATTATACGTCGAAAGCGATTTGAGGTAGGAAGCATCTACCTGGCAAAGCAGATGATCAATGTATTTGCGACGAAACTGACTGGTACCGTAAACGAGTTCTGAATCGCGGGGGGCAGAAAGTACAACCGGCATGAAGCCAAGGTGCTCACTGATCTTTGGCAGGACGCTACGGTCGAGTATGATTTCCTTAAGCGCACCCGGCTTGACTTTGATGATTAACTGATGCTGGTCAGTTCCTCTTTTAATTTGTCCCTCCAGTCTGAAAAACAGTTCGCCTTGTCGTACGACTTTATGATCAAACGCGGTAAAATAGCTTTTACCGACACACAGATAATAGAGCGAGTCGAGTAAATTGGTTTTTCCTACCCCATTCAGGCCACATATGAGGTTGAATTTATCCCCGAAATGGAACCCGGACTCGGAATAATTTTTGAAATTGATCAGCCGGATTTCTTGGATCGCCAGGGGCTTCATAACCGGGGATATGTATAGAACCGTATCTTTGTCAGGCGGCTAATATAGTTTTTATGGCTCAGGTAAAAGATAAAAAGACAGGAAAGCAGGAAGCGGGCGCTGGTAACGGCCTGGATATCACGACATACCGTCATTGGTTTGAAACCATGATGCGCATCCGGAGATTTGAAGAACGGGCGCTGAAAATGTATTCGGTTAATAAGATCAGGGGATTCCTGCACGTGTATATCGGACAGGAAGCCATTGCTGCTGCCATCACTTCTGCCTTACGCCCAACAGATCCCATCGTCACAGGATATCGGCAACATGGTATTGCCCTTTGCAGGGGGATCTCCAGTGATGCCTGTATGGCTGAACTTTTCGGCAAACAGACCGGAATCAATAAAGGGAAAGGAGGCTCCATGCACTTCTTTTCCAAGGACCATTATTATTTCGGAGGGAATGGTATCGTAGGCGCCCAGATTCCGATCGGAACAGGTATCGCTTTTGCCGAACAGTACAAAGGCACTGAGAATATCTGCCTGACGATGTTTGGGGATGGTGCCGCACGTCAGGGAGCCCTTCATGAGTCCTTCAATATGGCTATGACCTGGAAGCTTCCGGTACTGTATGTGGTTGAAAACAACCAATATGCCATGGGTACTTCCGTGACCCGGACGAGCAATGTGCATGATCTGTCCAAACTGGCTTTGTCCTACGAAATGCCTAATTCCAGTGTGGATGGCATGGACGTCCTGAAGACACATTATGCGATGGCTGAAGCAGCCGCACATGTCAGATCCGGCAAAGGTCCTTATCTCCTGGAAATCAAGACGTATCGCTACCGGGGACACAGTGTATCAGACCCAGCAAAGTACAGGACACCTGAAGAACTCGAAGCGTATAAAGAGCGGGATCCGATCGAACAACTCAAGGATTATATTCTGGCGCATAAATTACTTACTGTCAGCGAGTTGGAAGAAATCGACAAGGCTATGATCCAGGAGATGGACGCTGCTGAAGCGTTTGCGGAGCAATCACCGTTTCCTCCGGCTTCTGAGTTGTACACGGACAATTATGTCCAGGAAGACTACCCCTATATCAGGGATTAGCGGGGCATCAGGGGGCTTATGTATGCCTCTTTTACCTATATGTATTCCTTTGGTTATTGTTGTTTTGGTATTCGCAGGTAAATATTTACCTTTGCACCACTTTTTACATAAATAGAGTTCAATGGCTATCAAGAGAAAGCTGGAAAAGAAAAACGAAGACACCTTATTGGATCTCACACAGGCCCGGGTACAGGCCAGTAGTTTTTTTGAAAAAAATCAAAAGGCCATCATTGGTGCGGTTGCAGGTCTGGTGATCCTCGTCGGAGGATATTTTGTGTACGCCAATCTCATCAAAGCCCCGAAAGAAGAAAAGGCACTTTCCCAAATGTGGATGGCTCAGTTTCAATTTGAACAGGATTCATTCCAGGTGGCACTTGAAAATCCAGGTGGAGGCCATAGCGGTTTCCTGACCATCATCAAGGAATACGGTGGTACTAAAGCAGGCAATCTCGCCAAATTCTATGCAGGTATATGCTATCTCAATCTGGGTAATTATGACGCAGCTGTTGAACAGCTCAATAGTTTTAGTCCTGATGGCACCGTGGGTCCTTCATTGAAGTACGGCGCTTTGGGTGACACGTATTCTGAGCTCAATGAGATGGATAAGGCGCTGGACAATTACAAGAAGGCAGCTGAGGCTTCTGACAATGAACTCCTCACTCCATACTACTTAAAGAAACTTGCCCTCCTGCATGAGACGAGGAGCGAGTTTGATAAAGCCCTCGAGATCTATCGGAAAATCAAGTCGAAATATCCGACCAGTAACGAGGCGCTCTCCATCGACAAATATATTGCCCGCGCAGAAGGCAAATAAGTATGGCGTCGAGGGATGCATCACCTTCCATGGTCAATCTTCCTGATGGTTCCTCCTTCAAGATAGGTATTGTAGTATCTCAGTGGAATGCTGATATCACTACCGCATTACTTAATGGTGCACGAGACACCCTGATAAAAGCAGGAGTGGCCGAATCCAATATTGACATACTTTATGTCCCCGGATCCTTTGAACTCCCTTATGGGGCAAGGCAGTTGATGAAGCCCGGCAAATGCGATGCTGTCATTTGCCTTGGTTGTATCATTCAGGGGGAGACCAAACACGATGAATATATCGCCTCTGCTGTTGCTTCCGGTATCATGCAGTTAGGTTTGATGTCCGGGGTACCGGTCATCTTCGGGGTGTTGACCACCAACGATGAAGCACAGGCGAAAGAAAGGGCCGGAGGTAAACACGGCAATAAAGGAGCCGAAGCAGCTATGACTGCATTGCAAATGGCTTATATGAGGAGCGGAGACGGAGCTACTAAAAAACGAATCGGGTATTGATATGAAGTTATTCAGTATTGACACCGGTCATTTCAAACTGGACGGCGGGGCGATGTTTGGTGTGGTGCCAAAAACCATCTGGAACAACATGATTCCGGCGGATGAAAACAACCTCTGCAGCTGGACCATGCGATGCCTTCTCGTTGATACCGGTGAAAAACTGATCCTGATCGATACAGGACTCGGGAACAAACAAGACGAGAGATTTTTTAGTCATTACTTTCTTCATGGCGAAGGCACACTCATGGGTTCCATATCCAAAGCGGGATACAGCGCTGATGATATCACGGATGTATTGATCACCCATTTTCATTTTGATCATGTTGGCGGTGCCGTTGCCAAAGATCAGGATGGCCGCCTCTACCCTGCTTTTCCTAAGGCAAAATACTGGAGTACACTGCGCCATTATAATTGGGCGTTCACTCCAAATGCAAGAGAACGTGCTTCATTTCTGAAGGAGAATTTTGTACCCCTGCTTGAGCAGAGCGTGCTGCATTTTATTCCGGAGGAGCAAGGTATAATTTGGGATCAGCATATCAGCATACGATTATCCTATGGGCATACTGAATCCATGATGTTGCCGGAGATCAAACTTCCCAATGGTCGTTCGCTGATCTATGCTGCTGACTTAATCCCCTCAGCACACCATGTGGGCCTGCCCTATATCATGGGATATGACATCCGTCCACTGGTCACCCTTGAAGAAAAAACCTCTTTCCTAAGAGATGTGGCCGAAAAAGGGGATTTTCTCTTCCTTGAACATGATAAGGATACGGAGTGTATTTCGATTAAACTCGACGAAAAAGGAAGGCCGTCAATAAAGGAGCGTTTGACTCTCGCTGAAGTCTTATCCGGATCATGACCTAATGATTCTCAGGAAGTAGTACTTTCGGGACCTGAAAAATCAATTCCCAATGGTGCTTCTCGGAAACATCCTGATCATTCTCGCTGCGTTAATTACGTTAGGTCTCTACTCCATCATCTTTGGAAGAAAACCCGGCGGGGATGCCCTCGTTGGTTACGCCTGGAGCGTAATCATTTTGTCTTTGTTGTTTGTTATCACCATGATTTTATCAAGTGTGATCGTGGGAGCGAAAGGCGGTTATGAATGGATTTCGCCAAATAAGTCCTCCAGGTTTTGGATCGTAACAATAGGTATTGTTTCGGCTATACTTACCGCGGCTATGGCAGCTGTATTAAAAGGTGAGGGTGGACCTGTGCCATCCTTTTTCAGAACTACAGGTGATTTTATTGTCATTGTGATTCCAGTCATTTTACTGTATAGTTATATTGTCCTGCTCAATCCGTCCATTCGCAGTACTATTCCGTCAGTCCTCTATAAATGGCCCCTGTTGTTTGCTTTTGGACTTGGTATGATCGGCGTCACAGCCGCGATTGGAAGCTATGTGACGAGCAGTGTGAGAAATCAAGCACAAGCTATTGTCAATGCCCAGAAGCGAGATGATGAGAATATCCAACGGATGTTGGGCGAAATCGCCACAAACGATGTAAGTAAAAACATGGTGTTTCTTCTGGTGTTTACTGATGGCAATCAGGATGCCACCGTTCGTGAGAAAGCGATTGAAAGAATTTATTCCAATCCGCAGTGGCGCGAAGAAATGGTACGATATCTGAATTCTGACTGGGCCCCTGAAGCATTTACATTTTTCGCTTCCAATGAGGTGCCGGACATGGAATACTTTAAACCTCATATCGGAACCGGAATCCTCAATCAGGCTCGATTAATCCGCGAATCTATCCGCAGATCTTCTCATCCATCACACTTCTACGAAGGAAAGTTTGGCTGGGAAGTCGAACGCGTCATTCGTACCGCTGACCGATTTGCATTGATCGGCGGATCCTACCTTTCGGAGATGAAGGAATTACGTGCTGCCTTTAACGAACCTTCTGATTTTGACAAACCGAAATTCAGGGTGATTGATTTACTCGACCAGTGGATTGAGGAACATTCCTGAGTATCATTTTGCAAATCAACGCACCAGGGTTACAGACCCAGATATAAGTTCTGCTTTCAGATCTACATCCTCCACTTCCGCGATATAGGTAAAAACCGCAGGATTCAACATCACATTTCGGTATGTTCCATCCCAGGCATGCGTGGGATCGTTGGGAGAAAATTCAGTATCCTTAAATACCACATTACCCCACCGGTCATAGATCACTAAATACTTTACCGTTACAACCTTTTGGTTAGTCTGAATAAAGAATAGGTCATTGATCCCATCTCCGTTGGGTGAAAAAACATTAGGGACATACACTTGAGGCGCGATGTAGTCAAGTGTACTGCAAATAACGGATGCAGTGGAAGGCCCGCAAACGGATGAGCCGGAGGCAACAAGTTGTATCTGCACCTCAGTATTATCAGGCAGATTAAAAAGCGAATATGTCGTACCAGAAATAACACCAGACCCATCTGATGAATGAGCTGAATACCCTGTTGCGCCCGGGACCGGATTCCAGCCAACAACAATGGCATAATATTGCTCATCCAGACAAACCAACTCGGGCAAAGCTAATGGCTCATCTATTTGTACCTGAACATCTACTGTATCCGAAATACAACCAGCATCATCCACATAGAGTGAAATGACATGCAATCCGGGTGAATTCCACTGAACGACAGGCTGTAAGGGCATAGAACCACCGACGACAACGGCATCTCCAAAATTCCAATGATAAACAGCAGAAGAACTGACTTCACTCACAATGGTAAGGGTGGCTGTACTATCCAGACATACCTGATCATCTGCTTCGACTTGAAGTTCGGGCGTAGCCACAACTTCAACAACAGCTGATGATATGTAATTGCAACCATCCGCTAAAATGGTAACTGAGATCAGGTTATCTCCAGGAATTGCTGTAGCAGGGTCAAATAATCCAAGAGGATCAACTACTCCCGACCCAAACCATGTGATCTGCTGAATCCCGGTAAGACTATCCGTATTCACATCAAGGTAGAAGGGCTGACGATTTGAACACACTAAATCCACATGACTTATCTGAACAGCTGCAGATGGACAGGAGCGGGTATGACAGGTTGTAAATACGGTATCACTGTTACCACAAATCCCGTGATCCACCTGCCATACCATAAGAAGAATACTATCACCTTCCGCAAGATTACCGAGGCTCAATGAGGTTGTATTAGTGGATGGTATGAGTATCGGGGCATTTAAATTGTGTTGATATTGCAATCCAAAAACTCCGCTTTGCCCTGACCATGAAAACGAAACGGAGTCCAGGAAGGATCCATTACAATTGATTTCAGGAGCTGGTAAAGGATCCATGATATCCACAGTGACTGTGGTATCATACGTACAACCCGATGACATGTCTGTCCACGAATAGGAAACAGCGGTCTGTAGGCCATTAACGTTTGACGGAATAAATGTGTATCCTGAAATTCCAACTCCGGAGAGCTGCCCGCCTATAGGGAATGGATCAATTGCAATCGTGTCTCCATCCCTGCAATACTGATCATCCAAACCTGCCAGAGTTAAAACCTGAACAGGACAAACATCTGTAATACATGTTGCCGTACTGATCAATGACATATTACATATCCCATCATACACAGCAGTAACAGCTAGCGTAACTGTGTCACCCTGACCCAGCATACCCACACCAAAAGTCGTCGAGTTGCTATTGATTGGATTGCCTTGTGATATACCATTGACTTCATAATGTAGCTGATAATCCACTGCAACAGGATCCCAGGAAAAAAAGACAGAATCTATGGAAACAAAACCACAAACGGGGGTCGGGGACATCACTGCTTCTACAATTATGGGAACAGCTACGAGGTTGGATATACATCCGTCCGCCGCAATCAATGCAAATAAAGTATCACCACTGGTTACAAACTGGTCGTGATTGAATAATGTATCCGTTTGAAGACTATCTGAAAACCAAAACACCGGGCCTCCGCCGTTGCTGATAAAAAGTTCATATGCATTCAGGTCGATTGTATCTGCATCCGTATCAAGAATACATTGTTCAATTATGATCTGATTAGCCACAAGACTGTCCACGACTTCTACTTCCACGGTGACGATTGGGGATAAACAGTTTCCGTTATCCACCTGGGCATAAAAGATCGAATCTCCTGTAATGACGGAAGCAGGTTGCGTCAACAGTGTACTCCCTGTCTCATCAGCATACCATATAACAGATCCGGAATTTTGACTTACAGCCATCTCTGCTGAAGTCAGGTCTACATCCACAAGTCCGTTAGTATCCCCACATTTACGGATGATGTAGGGGGTAGCATCAGGGATCACATTCAGTAATATTTGAACAGCCACCAAAGGAGAATAACAAATCCCGTTTGTTGCCAGGGCATAAAGCAAAACAGAGGTATCTGTTTGAAATCCCTGAGGGAATAGAATAGGTTGAATTGCGCCTTGATCGGTATACCAATTAATTTGTGCACCACCACCAGAAACCATACTGCTTAATAATGTCAAGTCAATCTCTAAAGTATCTCCGGCCGGTAGGCAATAATTTAAATCCAATGGCATTGCAATCATCGCCTGGCCGATCTCAAAAGTGACCGGAACAGGATCAGAGGAACAAAATCCATTGGTCACAATGGCGTATAAAATCGTATCAGATGTTGGAAAGCTATCCGGAATCATCACCGGCTGAGTAAAGAGAGCATCCCCATACCAAATGACTGCACCCGTCTGTTGACTAATAAAAGAATCTAATGCAGTCAAATCAATTAAAGCTATCTCATTCGAATCACCACATATGGTGAAGTTATTACCAATAGCTACCGGAACAGGAAGTACAGAAAGGGTGATCTCCACTATTGCCGAAATGCAATTGCCTGCCACAACATTTGCATATACCGATCCAGTTGTACTTACCAGGGAATCCGGATTGCTTAAAGGTATCGTACCAGCGGAATCTATATACCAATGTACGACACCAGATCCCCCTGAAATATTGGTTTCAATAGAAGTAAGATTAAATAACCCCGTACCATTTCCAAGATCACAGGCATCCAAATGAAAAGGCATTACTGTGATCGAATTAACAACGGATAGTTGTATCGGAACAAAATCAGACAGGCAATTCCCAAATGTGATCTGTGCATACACTATGGTCCCAGTAGTCGTAAAAGCAGCAGGAGTGGAAATCTGGATCAGCCCTTGATTATCTTCATACCAAAGGACTGTACCAACTCCACCACTTACTTCTGTTTCTATTGCCATGAGATTAAACGTGCCGAGGCCGGTGGAATCAGGACATGTTTCCAACTCCACAGGAAATCCGGTAATGCCAGGTGAAACCACAATGGTGATCAAGGCTGCATCTGAAACACAGATTCCATTGTCAGCAGTTGCAAAAATGACTGTTGACTCCGTCTCAAAAAAGGCAGGGTCCTGAATGGGATCAGTCAAAAATTCATCCAAAAACCAATCAATAGCCCCTGTGCCCCCACTGACTTGCGATGCAAAATCCCAAAGGTTAAAAACAGCCATACCTGAAGCGTCTTCACAGCCTTCAATGATGATCGCATTCGCGATGGGTGTTGGATGCACAATTAATTCAACGGGGATGGGCTCAGAATCACAAATACCATCATTAATAACTGCATAAACTGTCGTTGTGGTAGATATAAAATTTGTTGGAGATGAAATAACATCCAATAATTCCGCATCGCTATACCAGAAGATAACCCCGATGCCACCGCTAATCTGTAATTCCAGCAACGACAAATCAAAAACAGCTTCATTATTCTGGTCACCACAAAGTTCCATGGAAGCAGGATTTCCAAGCGGCAAGAGATCAACTATGAGCATAACCTCTATTGGACTGGAAAGACAAAAACCATCATCAATCAGGGCGAATACAGTCGTGGAAGCAGTAACAAATGCCGAGGGGTCCGGTACTTCATTTGTTGTACCTGCATCATAATACCAGGATACTGTTCCAGTGCCTCCGGAAATAATATCTTCAAGAGAGGTAAGATCAAAATTCGCTTCTCCATTTGCCTCTTCACACATGTTCAACGACGCAGACATTCCAATAGGTGATGGAAGGACAGTAAGCAAAACCGCAACAGGATCAGACAAACAAAAGCCATTGTCCACAGCAGCGTATACAGTTGTTGTGGTCGTCATATACTGAGAAGGATCAATAATCTGCCCTGTCATGTCCGCCTGTTCGAACCAAAGGACATTTAAACCTGTTCCAAGATTAACTGTCTCATTGAGTTGAGTCAAATCAAAAAGAGCCTCTGCGCTTTCTGAACATATCTCTAATGTGGCGCCTAGCGCATTAGGATCACCCGGGGACACATCGACGGACAGCTGTATTTCTTCGGTACATCCCTGAGAATCGGTAATGGTCACGGAATAAATGCCGGGCAGAAGGTCCTCAATGGTTTCGTCCGTTTCTCCATTAGACCAGTTATAGCTGTATGGAGGGTATCCATCCTGGGGGTGTACGGTGATGCTACCGTTCGGTGTATCCGAACAAGAAGCATTTTCGATATCAGCAGCGGTATCCAAATCAACGGGGCAGCAAACCCCTCCTCCGCAGTTGATTGTAATCGCTTCTCCTGTGAGACTCAGTGGAATTTGTGTCGGGTTGGCAATATCCCCTGTCAACCAGATAATATTACTTATCCCATTGGAAACAAGCAGGTCGAGGTTTAACGTATTGTTACATCCAATATCCTCAATGACTCCGCCATCCGTACAACAGGGAAGCCAAGACCAACTTCCGGTGATCAACGGGGGCACCCCAAAAAATTCTCCCGCATCATCCTGCACGGAAACATAGGCTGTCGAAGGCAGACAGTTGGCTTCAAATTCCATATTACCGCCTGAGCCACTGTTGCCAATGTCTGCAATCAAGAAAAGGCTCGTAATATTCGTATTAATATCCTGGTAAAGAAAAATAATCAGAGCATCTGCGATTTCAAGACCTGTATTTGCACTACTTGCGACCGGATTCCCATAGCTGTAAAATGCAGCAGCACTCTGGTTTCCTAACAACGCAGAAATCGCATAGGTATTCCCATCCTGGGTGATCGAACAATCACAAGAGAGCGGAACCGATACTCCTTCAGAATAAGGAGCAGGCGCACTAAGTACAGGAGGATCCGATGGCAACGGAAGTTTCCACGACGAAAGGGCAAGGAGTATAGCCTCTAATCCAAACAGTAAAAACAGTTTCAATTTCCTATTCCCCTAATAAGTCTGCCAATTTTTCAATATCCAGCTTATTGGCAAATGCAAGTTCTTCCTGCTCTGAAGCAAATCCCTTGAGGTTTAGCGAGATTAGCGTTTGACTCAATGGGATCTGTAATTCGGTGGAACGGATAGGTTTACTGTTTCCATCGTCGCCGTAATAATCTTCAGTCTCCGATTTTAAAATGGCTCTGCGTGTGCCTACGCGGGCGCTTTTGTAGCCCTCACCCATCATGGCGGGATTGCTCATGAACATGTTGATGGAGGCCAGCATTGGGGAATTGGCCAGGATATTGACCTCCGCTGAGTTTTCCTTCCTGGTCGGATGTGCGTAGTTTTTAGTGATTCCCATTCCTCCACCGAGCATTCCCATCCCTGCCGAATTGATGCTCGCATCGCCGTTTGCTTTAAGCCCGTTTATTTCCGCAGGCATAGCTTCTCCGATTTGCACAGCAATCAGGGAGTTTATGTCATTGATGGCATCCTGAAGGCTCAGAACGGCTTCCTTGTATTTCTTTTCCGTTAGAAATTGTTGGGCCTCTTTGATAAAGGCATCCGCCTGGGAATGAGCGCTGAAAGGTATTGCACAACTCATGGCAATAGCCAGTATAAATGTGGTTTTCATACGTTTCAAGTTTAGTAAGATTAATACCCTAAATATACGTTAAACCAAGATTTTGATGACTAAAATAAATGAGCCAGATCCTCCTGAAAGGTCTTTAAATTTAGTGCCTGCTTTAAACGCCGAAGTTTTACTATTTTAATCTAAGCCATCCAAAGTATACTTATGCGATATAGAACATTGATATTCCTGCTTACTACTTCTGCATTCTTGCATACTTCACCATTGCATGGCCAACTGAAACGTCATTTGTATATCGCCAACGATGACCATACGGATTACATCTGGACTGCGGATGCCGAGACTTACCGGCAGGCTTTTATCAACCAGTTGGATTATTATATCGCGCTGATGGAGACACAAAACGATACCCTTCCTCACCCATTCCAACACCGATACAACTGTGACAACTCGCTTTGGGTATATGAATATGAAAAGGGTAAGTCTGTTGCAGATTTTCAACGTCTAATTGATAAAATCAAAAGCGGGCATATTTCCGTTCCCTTCAATCCTCTCGTTCCGGTATACGGTGCTCAGAATGCTGAAATTGCCATACGTGGAATGTATTATGGCGGATACCTGGAACGACGTTATGGCCTCGATATAGATCTGGCAGTGATGATGGAAAATCAAACTATGCCATTAGGCATTGCCAGTATTTGGGCCGGGGCGGGTGTAAAATATAGCTGGAAAGGAGTATGCAGTTGCGCCTCCCCTTACCTCAATTATCATGACCGAAAACATGAGGTATACTATGCCCGTGGCCTGGATGGTCAGGGTATACTTATGAAATGGTATGACCTCATCACCAATCAGCATTTGGGCGGATATGCAGAGTGCCGATACCCTAATCAGGCCATTGAGGACTTAAGGGAAAAGTGCAACACGCTCAAATATCCTTTTGAAGTTGCCGGTGCTTTCGGATATGGCTGGGATGATTTGGAAAACTATATCGACTTTTTTCCTGAACGCGCCAGAGCCAATTCTGACAGCGATCAGACTGTTTTCGTTTCAAATGAGATTGACTTTTTTCAAGAGATTGAAGCCAGGTATCCAGAGTTCATTCCAACACAGTCATTGTCCTATGGCAATGACTGGGATTTGTTAGTGGCCACCATGGCCCAGGTATCAGGTGATGTCAAGAGATCCGCTGCAAAGCTCAGGAGTGCAGAGGCCATGGCTTCATTTATCGCCATAAAGGATACATCATTTGCACAGGATCTTAAAGAAGAGCGTGAGCTCGCCTGGATCTCACTTGGAAAATATTATGACCATGACTGGACCGCGGACGGACCTGTGTCTAGTGGACGCGCGCAATTTCAACGCGATATGGCACATCACTTTATATCCTACGTGGACACCTTATTTGATCGATCCCTTTATGCGCTTGGAGGAATGATAAAAACATCCGGCTCAGAAGAACTCATTTTTGTTTTCAATCCGCTCAGTTGGGATAGAACAGACATTGCAGACTTCGCCTATGATGGTCTTCTTCCTGTGACTGCCTTTGATCTGACCACTAACGAAGAAGTGCCCACCCAGATCGTCCATAAGCAGGGAACGCAGTATGTACGATTACTGGCATCCAATATTCCATCAGTCGGGTATAAAGTCTACTCACTAAAAAATATGGTACCGGCTGACCAAACTCCCACTGCGATGTATAGCGATAATGTCTTTGAAAGCGAGCGGTATACGCTTATCACTACACCCAACGGGACGATCAGTAGTCTTGTCGATAAGTGGAATGAAAATAAAGAATGGGTTGGATCTTCTCCAATGAATGAGATCGGCCCGGGGAATCCTAATGATGGGGAGGTGTATTTGGAAGATCCCGCAGGTCCTGTTTCTGCAACTATTAAAATGACGAGCTCCAGTCCTTTTCCTCATGAGACAGAAATTACCATGTTCAGACAACTTCCCAGAATTGACATTCACAACCGGCTGACCGGTAATCCTGGCAATAGTACGCTGACATTTACATATCCTGTGGCTGTGGACGATCCCACTGTATGGCATGAAGAGATCGGTGCCGTCATCAAAGCAAAGAAACAAAGTCATGGAGGTCATTATGCGGATCAGAATGCCCGGTACGATTGGCAAACGGCTAATCAATTTGTGTTTGTGGGAAATGATCAGGAGGGTATGACGATTTCTAATCTTGGGGCTCACTTTTTCAAACTTGGTCACAGTACGATTGAGGAGTTTGATGACACCAGTAATGAAATACATTTTCTGGCTACGGGAAAGGTGGCTTACGGAACGATTGGTATAAATAATCAGGGTGGTGATACACAGTTTGATTATAATTTTTCCCTTATACCGCATCAAACGGCTTTTGATCAGGCGAGCTCTATGAAATTAGCCATGGAGCATCAGACTCCCCTGGTCACCGGTGAGGTGTCCGGAGGGGATGAATATCCGGCTACTTCATTTAGCTTGCTTCAAATCGATGATCCGAAAGTGCTCTTATGGGCCCTTAAGCCTTCGGAAGAAGGCCCGGCGAATGGAATTATTGCACGTGTATGGAATCAGGGTGATGAAACAGAGTTTAACTTGACATCAAGCATAGGCATTAAAGGAGCTTTCGAAACAAGTCATGTGGAAAAGGACATTAAACCTTTAATTTTTGAAACAAGCCTGCTGTCTGATACGCTCCTTGGCCAGCAGTTAAAAACATACAGGATTATTTTGGCGGATTCGGCGATTCAAACCAACTCCGATTTTTTGTTGGCTGTTGAAAATGATTATATGGTTTTTCCAAACCCTACAAATGGACAATGCTATATCAGATCCTTAATACATGAACCACATCAGGCAAATGTTATGATTATCAATGCTTCCGGGGATGTAATACAAGAATGGAAAATGGCGTGGAGTGGATTACATGACCAGGAAGAACTAAACCTCGACCAGTTACCTGCTGGTTTCTACCTCATTAAAATTTCCTCTCATAGGGGAATCCAAGGCTTCAAAATGGTTGTCGAATAAGCACATTATCAATAAGTTTAACATAGAACACGGACCTTCCCGGTTTGATTTACACACGGCAATGATGAAGCACACAACAGGAAATACTTTGAAAATCCATGAATAGGCTTTTCCGCAAAACCAAAAGGATATTCCGTACAGTATACCTATAATCCCGGTGCACCATATAGAAATAGTACCGGCCAGGAACTGCCGAAGCAGGACTCATTGCGTATGCGTATAAATATTTTTCTTATCCTTGAGGATGAAGAACCCCTCTTTTCATTACTTTAATGAAATGTTTCTATGCATAAACTTCATACGTTAAAAAATCGCTACGGTAATAAAGTATTAATTGCCGGAGCTTCTGAGGGTATTGGCGCCGCTTATGCACACACTTTTGCCAAAGCTGGATTTGACCTGGTACTTGTTGCCCGCAGGAAGGAACCACTTGAACGATTTGGGCAGGAACTTTCTTCCCTTTACAATATCAAAGCCATTTGTATCGCTCAAGACCTGGGGCATCCTGATGCGGCGATTCAGATTGCCACCCAACTTGATCACGAACAAATCGATATCCTCGTGTACAACGCCGGTAACTCCTACATCGATCGATTTGAAAACAAGTCATTGGATATTCACCATGAAATTGCCGTGACCAATATGATGACGCCGCTCAACCTCATTCATCATTTTGCTCCACAAATGCTGCAGCGAAGAAAAGGAGCTATAATCCTGATGGCTTCCCTGGCCGGATTTCAAGGCACCCCATACATTGCTACTTATGCAGCGACGAAAGCCTTTGATCAGGTATTGGCCGAAAGTCTGTGGTATGAATGGAAGAATCGTGGTGTAGATGTCATAGCCTGTTGTGCCGGAGCTACATCCTCTCCCAATTTTCTAAAAACAAATCCCGGTAAGCAAAATTTCTTTGCTCCAAAAGTTCAAACTCCTGATGCTGTAGTCGGGGAATGCATAAATCGTCTTGGCACTACCCCATCCTTTATCACAGGTCGCTCCAATAAAATCGCCAGCTTCTTTATGCAAAGGGTACTCTCCCGCAAAAAAGCAGTGACGGTGATGGGGGATACGACGAAGAAGATGTACAGGATAAATGAAGAATGAAAAATGAAGATTGACGAATTAACGAAGGAGCAAAAGGGCAGAGAAGGGTCTCTTTCGCTCGGAATTGCGCTTCGGCCACCAAAGGTATAATCCAGTTAAGATTTTACATGAAGTTAAAACTTCAAAATGATACAACTCCCAACTTTGTATCTTTAGATTCTCCGCACGCGACGTCCGTACGGACGCCAAACCTACTTTAGTAAGTCTCAATAGATAAATGGTACTATCCTATACTTAACCTTCGCTTTGTATTGATCCCAGAGTGGTCCATACTTAGCTGCGCAGCGTTTGTCATCGTCGAGCTGGCGGGGAAACAATAACACGATATAATATAAAGGATAAAGCCAAGGCCACGGAATGGCGGGATATCCTAAACTGAGGACTATCCCAGTAGCCATGAGTATCTCACCCAGATAATTGACATGCCGGCTCACGCCCCAGAATCCTCCGGTGAGTAATTGTCGCTGACCATCCGTGATGATGCCGGATGGGAGACCAAGGAAGGGTCGTGAAGCATCCTTTTTAAAATAATATTTCTGCAGATTGGCTCCGCGAGACAGGGCCCAACCGGTGAAGAAGACAAGTCCAGACAGAAGCAGCCACAATGTGGATACTCCGGGATCTGGAAGATCAACGGTGGCCCATAAAGGAATCGCATAGAAAAAAGGATAGAAAGCAATACACCCCCACCCTAACTTAAATCCTACGCGTTCCGCGAAGAGATCATAGGTATACAAGTGCACTTCCTCAAAGGTGAGATAATCAAATACAAACCAGGTCAACAAGGCCGCACAAAGTAAAACACCATATGAAGCTGCGTCACCAAACACGATGAAATGATGGGCCGTGAAACTGAGTACATTTAACTCAAGCATAATGGCTCCGACCAGATAGAGCCACATCTTTGCATCTACCTTGCCGCCCCACAACTGAAGATTCTCTTTTCTGCCCAAATAGAAATCGACGAAAAATGAACGTTTGACCGGCGCATAAGGGAGGACCACCGCCATCGAAAAAATGATTCCAAAAATCACTGCTCCGATGAGCCCCTCCCATCTATGAGTATAAAACCAATCCCATGGCCACCATCCGGCTTTCCCGCCAATGATCCATAAAGAGATCACAGCGACAAGCACCATAAGGCCGTTTAGCCGATATCTTAATTTTTCATTTGACCCTTCACGATTTACATAGCCGGTCACCCATCTTCCCGGCAACATGATGTTGAGGAGAAAAATAACACCATAAACCATCAAAGGTGTTAAATAGCCCAGTACTGATTCCATCATGATTCAAATTTAAAGCAGAGGAGATTTTATTTTAGACCCAAAGAAGTAAGAGGAAGTAAAAGAGATTATAAATTAAAAGATAATCTTTGACCCGAAGGCGAACCAATGACCACACCATCTTCCACCAACCTTATACCGTTTACCCAGGTTCCGTCAATTCTACCAGGCAATACTTTGCCCTCTAAAGGTGACCATCCGCATTTATAATAGAGATTAGATTTGCTAACCATGGTTTCCAAATCAAGGTTGAGCAGCACGATGTCAGCGTATCCTCCCTCATCCAGATACCCTCGCCTATCCATTTTAAAACAATCTGAAGGCGCATGGCACATTTTTTCAACAATGCGTTCCAGACTGATGAGTCCTGATCTCCAATGTGTCAGCATCATTTGCAAGGTGTGTTGCACCAATGGCAATCCGGATGGAGCCTGGAGATAAGGTTCTGATTTCTCTTCCCAGGTGTGCGGAGCATGATCAGAGGCAATGATATCTATTTGATCATTTAACACTGCCCGCAATATAGCATCCCGATCATCTGAGGTCTTAATGGCGGGATTGCATTTGATTTGATTGCCCAACTGAATGTAATCCTGATCAGCGAAATAGAGATGATGCGCGCAGGCTTCGGATGTAATACGTTTTCCTGCCACAGGGCCCGATTCGAAAGCCTCTGCTTCCTCTTTTGTCGTGATATGGAGAATATGGAAACGTGTATTGTATTTTTTAGCAAGTGACTTCCCTAAATCAGAACTCAGCATACATGCCTCACGGCTGCGAATCCAGGGATGGGCGGAAGGCGGTATTACGGAACCATACTTTTGCTTTGCCTCTTCCATGTTTTGCCGGATGGTGGCTTCGTCTTCACAATGCGCCGCCAGCAATACAGGACAGGAGGCAAAAAGCTGCTCTAGTGTTTCCTTATTGTCCACCAGCATATTGCCGGTGCTGCTTCCCATAAAGACCTTGACGCCACAAACACGGTGTGGATCGGTCTTTAGGACCTCATCAAGATTATCATTGGTAGCTCCCATAAAGAAGGAGTAGTTGGCCCAGGACTGCGTTGAGGCGATCTGGTACTTCTGCTCCAGCAATTCCTGTGTTACGGCAGGGGGCTTCGTATTAGGCATTTCCATAAAACTGGTCACCCCACCGGCCACCGCCGCTCGGGACTCCGTAAAAATTGTGGCTTTTTGTTCAAGACCCGGTTCCCTGAAGTGTACCTGGTCATCAATAATACCAGGCATAAGATACCTGCCTTCCACACGAACTTCCGTAACGCGCGGATCGAGGGCAATCATCGGATCTACCCGCTCTATGATACCGTCACGGACCCAGAGGTCTCCTTCAACGATTTTGCCCCTGTTGATGATCCGGGCATCCTTAAAAACAATGTTATTCATAGTGTTAAAGATACCTGCTTTGACTGCTCTTCCGGGTCCAAAGCGTTAAAAATTTATAGTTTTGCGAGGCCAATCTTTGATTTCATGCATATCACCAATCCTTTTGCCAAACCGGGGACCATCATCGGTATCTGTGGTGGAGGTCAGCTCGGAAAAATGCTTTGTGAAGCCGCTTCCGCATGGGACTGGAAAACTGCCGTTTTAGACAAGTCACCAGATGATCCTGCCGCACGCATAGCCTGGCGTTTTGTTCCCGGAGATTTCACCAATTATGAAGACGTCATGCGCTTTGGAAAAGAAGTGGATGTAATCACGATTGAAATCGAAAAAGTCAACCTCGAAGCGTTGATGGATCTTGAAAAGATGGGTAAAATCATCCATCCTTCACCATCATCTCTCGCGATCATCCGGGACAAAGCCATTCAAAAACAATTTTTTATTGACCAGGGACTCCCCACTACCCCTCAAATGTTATTTGAATCAAGGCAAGCCATACTTGATGCCCTCAGGGAAGAGGAAATCAGTTTCCCCTTTGTGCAAAAACTACGCTCAGGTGGTTACGATGGCCGGGGTGTTTCGATCATCCGTTCCGAAGACAATCTTGATGATCTCCTGGAAGGACTTAGCCTTGTTGAACCCTTAGTAGATATTGAGGCAGAGGTGTCTGTTATCGCTGCCCGGAATCAGAATGGAGAAATCAAAACATTTCCTCCTGTGGCTATGGCCTTTCATCCGGAAGCCAACCTGGTGGAATATTTGTATTGTCCAAGCGGACTGGGGCCCGCGCTTGAATTGG
Source organism: uncultured Saprospiraceae bacterium (assembly GCA_964646645.1). GTDB lineage: Bacteria > Bacteroidota > Bacteroidia > Chitinophagales > Saprospiraceae > Opimibacter. The sequence continues at coordinate 34,547 of CAZYHJ010000022.1, forward strand.
AGGCCACACAAATCGCTCAAGCGGCTATTGAAGCATTGGACTTATGCGGCTTGCTCGCCGTTGAAATGTTTCTGACCACAAGTGGTGATTGGCTCATCAATGAAGTGGCACCCCGCCCGCACAACAGTGGTCACCATACGATAGAATGCTGCAATATCAGCCAGTTTCAGCAACACCTGCTGGCCATCTGTAATCTGCCATTGGTGGATCCGCAATTATACCTGCCCGCTGTCATGGTCAATCTCCTCGGCGAAGAAGGACATGAAGGACCTGTGAAATATGTTGGGATCGAACAGGCCCTTCGACTCGGTTCTGTGTATGTACACCTTTATGGTAAAACAACTACCAAACCGTTCCGTAAGATGGGCCATATCACTGTAGCCAACCGAAGTGTCAATAAGGCGATCCGAACAGCGAATTTTCTCAAAGAGCACATTAAAGTTATATCATGAGCAAGGCATTGGTAAGTATCGTCATGGGTTCGGATTCCGACCTTCCGGTGATGAACCAGGCAGCTGAGATGCTTGCCTTCTTCAAAATTCCATTTGAACTCGACATCGTATCTGCCCACCGCACACCGGATAAAATGTTTGCCTATGCAAAAGAAGCGCATACACGTGGGATTCGTGTCATTATCGCCGGAGCCGGTGGTGCTGCACATTTACCAGGAATGATTGCCAGCCTGACGCCATTGCCCGTGATCGGCGTTCCAGTCAAATCATCTTCAAACGC
>CAZYHJ010000023.1:0-29855 GCA_964646645.1 uncultured Saprospiraceae bacterium
CGAGCTTTTGATTGAGAGTCGATTATGCAGTTACACAAAGTATTTTACACTCTCGTTATCACTGACCTTAAAATTATAGTTCTGAAATAGGTAATTTTCAATATCCAATTCCACATTTTTAGATTTAAGATATTCGTTAAAATTTCTTACAAGATCCTTTCTGAAACTTTCATACTTATGATAAATCCCAACTATTGCTAATCTAATTGTTTCATTCTTATTCTCTTCAAGATTTACAAATTCATTTGTTATCAAAGATTTAAATTTTGAACCTTGAATTACTTTGTTTAGATCAGCGAGATATTTATTGACCTTTGGAATGATATATTTTCGATACAATCCCTTGAAATCTTGTATTTCTCCGAAATGTTTAACTGTCTTCAGAACCAAGTTAAGTAAATCTGGGTCATGTCTGACTTTTTCAGCTTTTATGAATTCATCAAACAGCTTTCCAATTACTGTATCTAAATCTTTTGAGTTGTCTCTTTTCATCTAAACTAATTGATGATAACGCCAAAGGATGGTCTTAGGCAGGCCGACTCTGATTTTGCTGTCTCCGTGGTTCCTTTTACCAAATTTACTTTATCATTTTCAATATAGATAGCCCTGCTTATGAGCATCCAATGTTGTATGCCATCTTATGCTCTATATTTATTCATTTCTTCATCCCAATCTGCAACTACATACTTAATAGGTAATGAGGATTGTTCGTAATTAATTGACTTCCCTATGCGACTAGTTAGAAAAGATTCAAGCTTCAGGTCTCTTCCTTTTACGCCATCAGAGAAAAAAAAGTCTTGCATTACCCAAACACCATAGTATTCCTGATTTGGAGCGGAAGTTAATAGTGGATGATCTCCCAGTCCCAACTCATACATAACATCACTAAAACTTCTAATTACAGCAGGCAAAGCGTACTCAGATGGCCTGATATCCTTGATCGCATCAAGCCTAAGGAAATCCATGGAATACTTAAACATAACCAAAAAAGGTGGTAGCTTCTGGAATCTTACTATACAAAAATCAATCCAATTATCCTCATGATAACATGAAACAGGAAAATCAATGAAACCACTATTAGTGCCATAACTATCTTGTGAATGAGCTTTAATTTGCTTTAAAATTGCTTTCTGTTCTTCACTGGCAATTGGAAGACTCACATTCCAATCCAATGTTCGTTGTAGATTTTGTTTCAATAAAAGACGATAATATCGATAAGGTTCCTGATCCTCATACCAATAATTCTCACAATCTGGACATAGTAAAAGCCGACCATATTTCAATTCAAACATGGGTATCAGATTGCCAATATAATTGACTTGCACATCCTCTTTGTTGTAAAGGTAATTTAAGCTGTCTTTACAATAGGGACAATTCTTCATAGACTATTTTATGGCATATAACACTTGTATTGTCGCCCCTAAATTCAGGCCACCCATATTGATTATCAAGGCTTACCTATTGCGCTTTCCTATATATTCATTGCGGCAAGCCAAAATCTTGTAATGCGCGGAGCCGAAGTATGCGCTTTTAAAATGTTCGATTTCCTCCCCTATGTAGCACCCATCAGCTCCAACCATGTCACCCCTCCTTTCAGCTCATCCACCTCCACAATCAAATTCCATTTACCACGCTTAGCCCTCTAATAGGAGAAGCCATCACATTAAAGTGCAGCATAGCCTGATTACTATACACCAATCTTTCCTCTGGGTGCCGCCTCCCTGTGCGAAATGAGGTCGATCTATGGGGTTAATATGAAGTCCAAGATTTTCCGGGGTATCGCAAGTTGAGCCTGCTATGAGATAAATATAGCAGGTATTCTTTGGTTTTCGAAACGCTAAACGATATGATATTTCTATGATATGGCAGGCAGTCGGAAACTGCCGTTGATCCAGGTGCCATAAAATGGTCTTTGGATCCGAAGCACGCAGGCGTAGATACAATCTACGCCTAACACTTTTCTTTTTTTCTTTACTTTTCGCAGGCAGTCGGAAACTGCCTTTGATCTTGCCTTACGCATTGATCTCTGGATCCGAAGCACGCTAAACATCCCCTTTCAAGGGGATCGTTCGCCCGAACGAGGGGTTCTAGCTTTCAAGGGGATCGTTCGCCCGAACGAGGGGTTCTATCTTTCAAGGGGATCGTTCGATGCCATCGGAGGAGGGGTTGAAAATTTTACACCATAATATTTTTACTATTTGCAGGAGGGGCTGCACCATCTCCGCCCAACAAGTGCACTAAAACCGCCATCCAACCCTCCTTACTGAATGACCAATGTCACCGTAGCCAGAATCGTCTGACCAGCCCGTAAGATCAGAATATACTGTCCCCAAGGCCAATCCCGGGTCCCAATGCGATGGTTGATCACAGCATGGGTGTTGGCAAGGGTCTGCTGATAATGCACTTTCCCCTTCAGCGAATACACTGATAAGGAAACAGGCTCAGCCACTTTGCCATCGGCCATTTCCAACGCCACATATATCCCTTGATGAAGTGTGGAAGGATTCGGACTCACCGTCAATGATTTTACCAGGTCAGGTCGTGCAACAGAAGAGGTTTCATCCACGATCACCGTGGTTTCCAATACACACCCGAGATTGTCCGTCACCTGCAAATCATACACACCGGCCGGGAGATCATTGAATGTGGAGTTATACGTATTGGTACCACCATTCAGGGAGAACACATATGGCTGTTGACCTCCCGCCATCGTCATGTTCACTGTTCCCAGGGCACTGTCTGTGACGGCCTGAACCATGACCGTATCGATCAGGAAAGAATCGCAGGACGGCGAAAACGCAGGATAATATATCCAAAGTCTTTCTTTGTTGGCATACCTGGCAGTAAAGAACATTCTTCCGTTCACTTCCGTAAATTGATTGGGATCGCCGGATGCCGGACCACGGATAACATCTGATAATAAATAAGTGCCGTTCTGTGTACCATCACATCGATACAACTCAGATCCATTTGCATAGGTATAGGCTTGAACCATGAGATCATTTTCAAACTTTCCAAGTGTGGTGATGACGCCGAATCCCCCGCTCTGGTGTCCAAAGGCGTCAAGCACCACTTTGGTTCCCGCAAGGGTTCCGTCTGTTTCACGCAGTTCAGCTCCAAAGTAATCGGATATATAATAAATCTTATTGTTAAAAAGCGTCAAATGACTGGGCTCTGTATAGCTGTTGGGATTATCATCCAGGGTAAGTGTTCCGGCAGGGGTACCATCGGATACATGGAGTTCGAAGGTGGTACCACTTGGGGCACCCAGTTCACGGAGGATGAAGAAAAGTTTCTCCTCCAGAAAAATAGCCGGATCCGCTGGCCATCCAAAATCCGGGTTCTGAAATAAACCTAACTCAACGGTGCCTGCCTGTGTACCATCGGTGGACCAGAGCACAAAAGGATCAGGTTCGGGATGATAGAAGAAATAAACCTTATCTCCATTTGAAAAAAAGCGGGACTGCTGATCAAAACTATTGCCTGCAGGATACAGTGTTGTGATATACTTGGTCGAACTCAATGTACCTTCCGAACTCCCCAGCATCATACCGGCATCAGTACTGGCAATAAAAAACAACAAACTATCCGAACCGCCTAGTGCTCTCAGATCAAGATATTCCAGGTTGAGTAAGGTCACCAGTGAAAGATCCGCCGGATCGTAAAGCTGGAGACGTGAGTACCCTGAGCTCCCGGAATTCTGGATCCAGGCGAACTTGCCTTTCCAAAACAGAATATCCTGATAACTAATTCCGCTGTTATGCAATGGCACCAACGTATCCATGTCGGGAGTCAGCATGGATATATAATACGTTGACCCTCTCTTTTCGGTAAAATACCATGCAACGGCATCATGATAGAATACTTGTATTTCAGATTGACTGGTAGGACTTACTTGTTTTGTGCCAACGGGTGTGCCATCTGACAACCATAGCTTGTTCTTTCCACTGACTACATCAAAGTAGACAAGGCGGTTACCAGACGCCCCAAGAAGTACTGCACCAGAGGCGAGTCCGTGATCCATTATGTTTGGAAAGACAGGATAGGTGCCCTGTGCCCTTGTGCTGAAGGTAAAAAGGTGAAGGGCAGAAAACACAAGAAGCAGGTGGGTGGTTAGTCGTTGTTTCATATTCATTTGATTGATGGGTTATTGGGTTAAATGACGAATATAGAGAACTTGCAGAATATTAATTGCAATAAAAGGTGATCTCACTGAAGAAACAGAGAATATCGCATTGACAACCTGAAAAGTTTAAATCCAGCCTCTGGTTTAAATATTTACAATATTTGCTTTGGTGTAAGTGAAATCAATACTTAAGGGCGTCTCTAATAACCCAATAATTATTAATTATCCATGTTAATTGTCAGACCATTATAATAGCTATTGCTGTCTATTTGGAAGTTATTAGAAGCGCCCTTAACAAAAAGGAATCTGCTTACATAATTCAATGCATATTGATTCAAGCAAATTCAATACTCTTATCGGGCTACTATAAATCGATACGTCAGCAACCCATGTTGATGACTCTGCAGCAGGATCACGTAGAGCCCTGATGGCAAATGACTTACATCTACGGAAGAAGTGAAAGGAGAGACTGTGCGTACGGATCCGTTTATATCCACGATAGCCACTGAAATAATATTATCATGCAAATCCGTAGAGGAGGAGATATGGATTTGATCTGTTGCGGGGTTGGGATATATTATGATGTCCAGCTGCTCGTCCGGGGTCAACACACCCACGGTACAATTCTTTAAAATTCGCTCCCGGGTTTCACATCGGTAGCCATTGTCCGAAATGTCTGTTGCTATTTCAGGATTCTCGGCAATCTGACACACACTTTGAATCGCACATGCAGACAATTTAGGGTTATCTGCGAGTTCAAAATGGTTAGTTCTTTTTCTAAGGGAGGATGGATCCAACTGTCTCAAGGCAGAGATATCTTCAAGCTGATCATTGTCTCTGATAACTAAGGGACCGTTTATGCTCACCAGATGATCCAGGCCGTCGAGTGTAGTGAGAATTTGCATATGCTCCAGGTAGACTGGCCCATCGACGGACTCTATGAGGGCCAAAGGAGACAAATCGGAAATTTCATAGTCTATGAATATGTCTATATAGTCTGTTATATGGGTGCATCTCGGATATCGAACAGGAAATTGCTCCAGCTCTTGTTTGGTTGACACATAGCCCAACTTACACTCCGTCGGATAATCGCAATACAACTGCACTTCTGCAACAGTCCCACATCCAGTGTTGTTATCGGATAGATCATAAACTTTGTATGGGTCTGTCATTGTACTGCAAATAAAAGGAATACTGCATGCGGATAAGTTGGGATTATCAGTGATCACGAATTCTTTGTGACCGGCACTTCCAATCAGGTCTTTATGCGGTGCAAGTTCTTTCAGCGACATAAGACTATTGAGGGAAGAATTATTTTGAATCCAAAGTGAGCCCCCAAGGTCAGTCAGATGGTCCAGCCCATTCAGGTCAATCAACTGTGCATTGTTTCTGATGACCAGATCACCCCCAATACGAGAGATGGAAATTAAACTATCCAGGTTGAGCACACCACCAAGCTGGCTCTCTTCAATGATGATTTTGCCCCTGACAAAGGTGCAACCCGGATAATCATCTGGAAAGGCATCAATACCCGCTTGCGAATCAAAAACAATGCTGTCTGCAATACAAGCATCCGGAAGTCCACACTGGGCCTGGATTTCAATGCTGTTATTACACCTGGTCGTATTGGAATTCAGATCATAGCTGGCCGATGGATCTTCAAGGATCTCACAAATGGCAGGGATGGCACATGCACTGAGATTGCCGTTATTCGTGATTGTAAATACATTTTGGTTGACCTGATTGCCAGGAACATAAAAACTGGATCGCTCCACGTTCCTCAGACCTTCAATGGACGTTAATTTTTTATTACCTGTAATATCCAATCTGCCATTGAATCGCTGCAACGAAGACAAAGCTTCAATATTTAACAAGCTCAAATTGTCTCTGATCCGAATGCTACCGCCAGTTTCCACCAATGACTGGATCGATCCCAAAGAATCCAGTTCGCCATTTGTGCTGATGGTCAGGTCTCCCCCAATGTGCGAAAGACTATCCAAAAATATTACATCCAGTCCACCACAATATTCTATGGAGAGTTCTCCTTGAACCTGCTTTAAACGCTTGCAAAAGAGCGTATCGATAGGATTCCTATACAATTCCAGGCTCCCAACACTTTGTAAATGATTCAAGAAAGCAATGGATTTCAGTTTGTTATTATCCTCGATTCGGATTGAAGTGTCTGTTTCTGTAAGTTTATCCCATGCGGGCAACTGAGCTAATACAAAATTTTTTTTGATCTCCATTATCCCCGTCAATACAGACAATCCGGAAAATCCGTAAAAACTACTCAGCACAGGATTAGAGATGATATACAATCCTCCGGCTTTTGTCATTTGGTCAAATCCTGAAATTGACTTCAAACCTGGGTTTCTAGAAACATTTAAAACACCACCGATTGATCTTAAAGATATAAAGCCATTAAGTTCGGTCAATCCACAATTCTCCAGCAAAAAATCTCCTCCAATACTATCCAGTGCATCCAAAGCATTTAAGGAGTTCAGCAAATTATTGTCTTTCAATTGGAGTTTGCCTCCGATGACATTTAACTGATCCATTCCATTGAGTGACAACAGGAAATCATTGGCTGAAACGTCTAGTGAACCCTGAATGGATTGTAACTGATGGAGACCTGTGAAGCTGGTCAGGCCTGGCATAGATTTGATGATAATTCCTCCTGTCATCAATTGCAAATTCTGAAAATATTCAAGGCTGGTCAATTGAGGATTATTCTCTAATGTAATTCCACCCACTGAGGTCAATGGACGGAATGCATTCATTTGTTGAAGCAAAGGATTGTTTTTGATTATAATCATCCCATCCACCTGTTGTAAAGCGGCTAAACCAGATATAGACACTAATGCAGCATTGTTACTGATTTCTATATTGCCGGTCAGTGTAGTTATGGCATTCAATCCAATCAATGACTGAATAGCATCACAATTCGATATGTGCAGACTCTTGAGGAAGCGGAGGTTCTCTATTCCATTTAAGTCATGCAACAGTGGACAGCTACTGATGTACAATCGATTCGTTATAGTGTCCAGGTTAGCGAAAGCTGACAAATCTTCAATTTTGAGATTTTCAATAGACAGTTGTCCCGCCACGCTTTCAAGATTTTCCAGACCCGTCAGACTCAATAATACGGGATTAGAATAAATCCGCAGGTCACCTCCGATAGAACGAAGATTGCCTAAAGCATTTATGTTTTGCAGGGAAGCATTATTACCGAGGACAAGGTCTCCATGAATATTATGGAACATTTCCTGTTCAGGTAGTGCTGCAATAGAATCATTCGAGGTCAGCCTAAATCCATTCTGTACTTTCTGCAGTCCGCTCAGCCCCGTAATTGAATGTAGTCTGTCATTGTCAATAATTTCAATTGCACCATCAATCGATCTTACCTGCTCCAGTCCATCCAATGTGGTGAGTTGATCATTGTTATAAATATATAGTCTGCCACCGATGTAGCTGACCTGGGCCAGCCCTTGAAGGTTGGTGATAGTATTGGATTGAATGCTCAGATCTCCATATATACTGTCACATCCGGGATACACCTCAGCAAATCGATCAACATCGGATTGTGTATAGAGGACAACATCCTGAGGACAGGAGCCATTAAATCCGCATCCGTGTATCAATTCCAGCGGCGTGGTACATCCTGCTCCATTATCCTCAATTTCAGGGTATTCTTCCGTGTGTGGAAAAGCATCGCAAATGGGTAGAATCTGACATTGACTTAAAAGAGGATTGGACGTGATATGAATATACTTCAGGCTATCAGAGATCAGATGCTCCAGTTGTTGAATGGAAGCCAATTGCTCATTTTGCTCCAGGCGAAGACTATGTATCCATTTAAGGGAATCCAGTCCTTCCAGATCCCGGACCATCGGTTGATTTCTAATCGTCAGTCCACCTGAGTGGCTCAGATTTTCCAAACCCTTCAGGTTGATTAATTTATCATTTCCCTTCAATTCCAGAGATTCACCAATACTTTTCAGTTGGTAAAGTCCATTCAAACTCTCCAGTCCCGCATTCTTTTCGATGATGCATGATCGGGTAATATGCCGGACATGACTGAAGCATGAAAGGTCTTTGAGATTTGGAATGCCGCTGATAATTAATGTCCCGATAGTGTCTAAAAACAAAAAAGTATCTATTTGATGGAGATTAGGTTGATACCCGATGTTGAGGCCATACATTATTGACTTTATGGAAGTAATACCAGTAATATCAGTGAGTGCAAGATTTCCTTCGATCCACAAACTATTTCCTATAGTGTCAATATTTTCAAGCCCATTCAGGCTGCTCAATGCATGATTGTCCCAGATCCGTATATAGCCTCCAATTTTCTCTAACTGAGACAACCCTTCCAGATTCAGAATGGTGCCCTCATATTCTTCCTCAATGGTGAGATTGCCACTGATGGCCGTACAGCCAGGATGATCCGTCGCGAAACGATCAATTTCGCCTTGCTTAAATATATATACGTCGCCCTTGATCACACATCCGTTCTGAGCCGTGGATGTAGAAAAGCAGCTGAATAATAAAATAAATGCGTATATCCGGTAATACAACATGCTGGAAGGGTTTTAATACTGAAGACAAGTATCTGCAATATAAAAAAAACCTGTTTCATACGGCCTCCTCTGGCAAATGATCTTTGTGCTCCTTTACACGCAGGCGTAGATACAATCTACGCCCAACAATATTTTCCATCGGACAACGGGTTGAACAATCTACACCTAACCGTGGCATACCATGCATTCTATACTTTGCACTTTTCACTTTTCACTCTTCATTTTTCACTTTTCACTTTTCACTTTTCACTTTTCTCACTACTCCTCCACATACTCGAGTATATCCCCCGGCTGACAATCCAATGCTTTACAAATAGCCTCCAGGGTGCTGAACCGAATCGCTTTCGCTTTTCCTGTTTTTAAAATGGAGAGGTTGGATAAGGTGAGGTCCACGCGCTCCGAAAGTTCGTTGAGCGACATTTTGCGCCTGGCCATCATCACATCTACGTTTACGACTATGGGCATGGCTCAGATGGTTAAGTCGTTTTCAGATTTCAAATCGATCGCGTTTTGCAGTATCTTCTCAAATATGGCGGCAGCTGTGGCCACCACGATGGTGATAAACGTCGTGATGATGCACAGGGATAGAAAACCCGCTGCGTCATCGTCTTTAGGATGTGTGATACTGACAAATATCCCCGCCCCCACAATCATGATGGCCAGACCGATCGCACAATACTTGATGCTCCTCAAAGCGCTGACCGCGTCGGAGGAAAACACCCTGTTCTGGCCAACGTATCCCAGCAGTTTGAATGCCTTATACAAGGCCATAAAGAAAGCAATGGACGATGCGTACACATATAAGATGAGCGGATCCGCATAGATGCTGAATAAATCCAGGTTAGCAGCCCTGCCTTCGGTAAGGGGAAGCCGGAGCATGAGGATCAGGGCCACGATGCCGATCAGCACGATAACGGCCTGTAGAAAGGTGGTGGAAGCTTTTTTCATATTGATGCCATTTTTACGAATTGTGGCACAAATATAATATATATTTATTGTTTTACAATAAATATTTAGTGTTTTTATAAATTTGGTACCCCATTCAGGCGTTGTAATGAGCGGCGTCGAAGTAGGAAAAAGGGGGGCCAACGGGATCATCCATTGCTATCGGACGAAGTGTTGAATAATTTACGACCAATGTTTACAACTTAGTAGAACAGAAAATTCACAACTGACAATTCACAACTCACGACTGACGCCTCACGACTCACGACTCACAGCTTTTCCAATAATTCAACAATCATCCCTTCCGGACTCCACCCCTCCTCATGATTCGTCACCCCGATCCGGGCCAACATCAAATCCTTCGAAGGTATCCCCACGATCCACTGATCCTGATACCCGCGAAAGAAAAACGCATCCGCAGGTAATTGAGGACATCTGCGTTTGGAAGGATCAGCAACCGCATTGAGCCAGATGTGGGCACCAAAACAAGCATCAGTAGCATTGGGGGTAGGGGTCAACGAATACTGAACCCATCCTTCCGGTAGTATACGATCACTATTCCACACACCATCATCCATGTAGAGCTTACAGACGCGCAACCAATCCCGCGCACTCATGCTGAGATAACTCGATCCCACAAAAGCATCCGATTCATCATGTTCGAAAATCGCTGTTGTGATCCCAAGGCGGTTAAAGAATTCATCATACGCGAGTTGATGCATCGCCTCCGGAGTGCCACCGGCTTTTGTATATAAAACATCCGCCAATACATTGGAAGTCCCGCTCGAATAACTCCATCGCTGATCAGGTGCTGTACGCGGAGGATACTGCGCGGCAAATACACCCATGTCCGAAGAGGCATACAACATCGCCGTTGCATCCGCGAGAGGGGTATAGTCCTCTTCAAAGTCAAGACCGGTTTCCATCCGCAACAAGTGGTCAATAGTAATATCCTTGCGTTCATCTGTCAACCACTGTTCCAGCATGAGCGGTTGTTTGATGTCGAATCCATGATCCTTGACCATCACACCCGTCAATGCACCTGTAATACTTTTTGTCGCTGACCATCCTCCCAATGGCGTGTCCGGTTTTACACCCTTGGCATATCGCTCCCCAATGATCCGACCCCTCCATGCCACCACCAGTGCGAGGGTGTTGTGCTGTAATGCAGGATCATCCGATGGTTCCTTCATCGCTTCATCCAGTATGCGATCAATGGCCTTCCAGTCAATATCCTGAGGAAGGCTATCTCGCTGAACAGCATTCCCATCAGGCCACAGCGCATCCTGCTGGATCAATGTATCTTTTGAATTCAAACGATGAGGAAGATGATGGCGTGCAATCAATTCCGCTGCCGTTGATTCCACCAGCAGTGTACATCCGCATCCTTCACGCCATACGGCTGTGCGAGGCCGCAGAAAGCCGAGATAGACCGTGTTCACCTGCTTATTCACCCGATCCACGGTAGGTGTCACGCCGGCAAAGAGCATGTGAATTGGTTTGACATATTCTTCAAAACCCTGCTCCGGATCCAGCCCCGAATTAAACGTCAGCGAACATAAATATTTGGCGGTGTAGCCATTGGCGATGTAGGAGATGCGCCAGAGGAACCAGGCGATGATGATCAACAGAACGGAAAGGAAAATGAGGAGGTAGCGTTTGATTCGGGACATGGTGCTATAAATTTAGCATAAGTATGCTTTTGCCAGCAGCTAAAATCTGCTATTGATCTGGTTTCCATAAATTGATCTTTGTGATCCATAGTGCGATAGCTCAGGTACAACCTGAGCTTGACGAATTTAGCATAAGTATGCTTTTGCCAGCAGCTAAAATCTGCCATTGATCTGGTTTCCATAAATTGATCTTTGTGATCCGTAGTGCGATAGCTCAGGTACAACCTGAGCTTGACAATTTTAACTGAGCGTTAATCAATAACTCACGACTCACGTCTGACGTCTCACGACCAACAATGCCTCGGTAATTCACTGCTCACTGATTTTTCTGCCCGGCCCACATCACCCCCTGCAGCACATGCTCCAGAAACATCGTATCCTGATAACTCTCCACCGTATGGCCCATCGCGGTATAAAAGGAGCGCCCACCATCAAAGGTGTGATACCATGACATCGGATGCGGATCCCCATGCGTTCCACCCGTATATGTAGCCTCATCAATCTTGAGCATGACATTTACATTGGATGGGATCTGTTTAAAATTATACCACTCGTCTGTGCGCGTCCACCGATCGGGAAGGTACTTACAGGCCATGTGCGATGTATCGGTTTTGATAATGGCGGCTGGTTGTATGTCCGGATGACTTGAAAAGTACGCACCTACCAACTGACCATACCATGGCCAGTCATACTCCGTATCCGATGCGGCATGTACGCCCACAAATCCCTTTCCGGACTTGATATAATTTTGAAAATGCACTTGTTGTACACTGTCTAGCACATTGCCGGTGGTTTGAAAAAACATGACGGCGTCAAAATCTTTCAGTCGGTCAGGATGAAAAACTGTGCTGTCTTCTGTCATTGTAGAAAGCACTCCTTTGGATTGAAAATAGGATTGCAGCGCTTTACCGCCTGGCCCGATGCATTCATGCCGATACGCTTTCGTTTTACTGTAAATCAGTACATGCAACGGTGAGGTAGCTTCCTGAGGTTGCGCATCTTGTTTGCAGGAAAAAATCAAAGTCGGTATAGTCAGTAGGAAAAAGAGACGCAAGGATTGGAGCATAGATATCATCAGTATGAATTCAACCCGAAAATTACAAAAACACAAGGGACATGGACACTTGTTTCCTATTCACCCAGCCAAACTCTCAGCGCCATGGCTTTCTCCCGACTGACAATGATGTCTTCCCCTGGCTTAGGAGCTACGTCCACCTTGAGTTTCGAACTAAACCAAAAATGCACCTTCACTACCGCGGCGGCATTTAACAGGTACTGGCGATTGGCCCTGAAGAATTTTTTAGGGTCAAGTGATTTTTCTATGTCGTCCAGTGTATAATCAACAGGATATGTTTTGCCATCAAATGTATAAATCAGATTTTGTTTGTCCTTTGTTCTGAAGTAGGCAATATCCATAACATCAATGGGCAATAATTGATCAGCTTGTTTGACCAGGAACCGGTCTTTATATCCGCCCTGAGTTTTAAATGCCTGAAGAAGGGATTGAAGATTAATATTTCCTGAACCCATTTCAGGCTTCAACAACGATTTAAATTTCTCAATGCTTCTCGCCAGTTCCTCCTGCTTGACGGGTTTGAGGAGATAATCCACACTATTGACTTTAAAGGCCCTGATAGCATACTCATCATAGGCGGTCACAAATATCACCGGTGTCCTGATCTCAATCTGTTCGAAGATGTCAAAACTCTTTCCATCGGTCAGTTCAATATCCAGGAGCAGCAGATCAGGAGCAACATGCGTTTTAAGCCATTCCACAGTGTCCTGAACGGATTCTGTTGTCGCTACGACATGAAATGAAGGATCTACTTCATGGATCATGGTGGCAAGCCGTCTCGCGGACAAGGCCTCATCTTCTACGATCAGAACATTCATGTGCCGGGTATTGGAAATAAGGTGATGGTAACTTTGAAGTGATCATCCGTAATACTGATTTCAAGAGGCTGTTGCTTCATCAAACTGAATTTGGTGGCGAGATTCGTGAGACCTGTTTGTGTAGACATCGCGGATGGCGATCTACGCTGTAATACATTACTCACTTCGAGCCTATCCGGTGCTATCTCCGATATCTTCACTTCTAAAGGCCTTTCAGTGGAAATGATATTATGCTTTACGGCATTCTCAAGCAGGATCTGTAAAGTGAGTGGAGGAATCAACATCGCCGCTGTGGTTTGGCTGACCTGAATATCGAGATTCAGCCGATTTTCAAATCTCGTTTTCAATAAATAATAATACGCTTTGATAAAAGAAAGTTCCTCGGCCAGGGGAATGAGTTCCTTCTCACTACTCTGCAGCAGATACCGGTAGACATAGGCCAGTTCCTCCACAAATTTCTGAGCGCGCACTTTATCCTCCTCGATCAGTCCGATCAATGTACTCAGGGAATTAAACAGAAAATGAGGCTTGACCTGTTCCTTTAATGAATCCAGCTGGCTTTGCAGGTTCTCCCGCTTCAACGTCTCTGCTTCCACTGCCAATGTGTTCCATTGCGTGACCGAATAGATGGCTTCATAAATCGCCATGATCATCATGGAAAATACAAGGATCAATCCTCCGGTATAAAAGAAATCTCCCAATGAAAAGCGCTGCGCATAATAGGCGGTGGCATTGAGAAAATAAACAATCGCAAAACCCTGGAGCAAGGAGAGCAGGATAGTGCCCAGGACCATCGTGATGACTCTCGGCCGCGTATTATGTATACCAGGAAACCGACGCTGAGTGTAAATAATCAGTTCCCGTGAAATGGTCCAGCAGATGACGACAAATACGAAATCGGTTGCATACTGTCTGATCCAGGACCGGTGCTGCTCAATGACGGCAGGCAGGTTGACCGCAGTAGTATACAGGAGCGAAAGCAAGATCATCCCTATCCATCTAAGGCGTCCGTCATTCAGTCTTGCTTTTCTTCTCATCATATACAGATGCGGCACAAACCTATGAAGTTAGCGCAGGATTTCAACTGCTTTTTCCAACACAAGATCCTTTCCAGCCAATATATCTTCTTTGGTATTGACCATCCAGATATCCGGTGCGACCCCAACTCCTTCATAACTCTGGCCATTTGCTGCGCGGTAATCGCCGATGCTCATGAAACAAAACCACCCATTGGGCAATTCTTTGGCGATGTTATCACTAAATGCGCCCGAGGTATAATCGCCAAGTTGGGTTACATTGCTTAATTCCTGCATCGCCAGGGTAAATGTTTCTCCAGCACTTTGCGTCCAGCGTGAAGTGAGCAACACCACAGGGCCTGTATATCTGATAACGCCTGTTGGGTCCACATGCCATGGAATACTTTGTGTAAAATCATCCGGACCCGGGCCACTTTTCTTCCGGACATTCATGTACAGTTTTGTTTCCGCCGCAAACCGACCGGCGACATACTGCGCTGTGGCATCGTTGCCTCCGGGATGGTCCCGGATATCTATGATCATTCCATCTACATGCTCCAGCTGGCCAAGAATATGATCCATCGCCTCCCTGAAGAACTTCTGGTTTGGAATGAAATCACCAAGGTGGATATATCCAATGTGATCATCCATCATCCCATAATCAACAGCTGCCCCGTAATGCGTAAAATCATGAACATAGGCAGGGATAAGATCAAGTGAAAAATCGGTCTGAACTTTCAGCGCATCAAAAATACCTGACTCAATTCTTGGTTCATTTTCATCCGTGATGATATATGTATGATTATCATTGAACGGATCGATCATTGCGCGAAATATTTCTTTGAGTTCGGCAGCGGAAGTGTACTCATCTACCTGTGGACGATAGAGATCATACGTCTCCTGCCAATCCACATTTTTCACTCCGAAGAGTCCATAGTGTTCATCATATCCTTTCCACATGGTTTCAAAATTGGTCACGGGATCATTTTCAACAGCCGGCCCTATCAATGCCTCTTCACACGCGGTGAGAAATAACAAGGATGGCAAAAGGGCAAAAAATATCTTTTTCATATCAGGAGATTTATACGTTTAAAATGAATAATCAAGTGCAATTTTTAAACTGCCCGCATAGGAACGGAGGAGTTCAGGGTGGCGGTACTGCTGCCACATGAAATCATACCGGAGTCCGACGGCAAATTTTGGAGAGAGCATTTGTCTGAAGGACGCTCCAAAGTTGATCTGCATGTATTGCCCGAAGGAAACAAATCTGGTCCCACCATCAAAAAAGGCCTCCAGTAGGGTTTGATTAGGGAGTGAAACCGTGCCGCTATAGGGGAATCTTGTATTGAAACCGATGACCGGAATATAGAGATCACCGCGAAATTGACTTTTTGAATTCAGATGCCAGGTTGCGGAAGTCGATACTAACAAGGAAGCCGAATTCAATATGCCCAGGTTAACAAACGTCTCAGGATACATGAGCTGATTCCGCACACTTGCGCCAATATTTAACTCAAATCCATTTTTCCGGATTACATCATGGGTATAACCGGTGCTGAAAAGTATAGTGCGTGATGTACCACTGACGAGAAAAGAATCTGTGGTGATTTCTCCGGTGATATCCTCTTCTGAGTTATAAACATACCTGTCCGGGTATTGTGCCGGAAATAATGCACCGGTAGCCAAATGCATGGAAAGATGCCAATTAGAGCTGTTATGCTTGCCTTCGTAGCATATCCCGGCGGCCAATTCATTGGCTTTATACACAAGTGGAGAAAATTGGTGGTCGAGTACATGTGATTGTTGACTGCCAAGCTGAAGTCCAAGCCGATGATATCCGTCTGCCGGTAGTTGGGCTATACCTGTGAATGGTATAATGAGGAGTAGAAAAAAGGGTATGTATTTCATGATGACATTGTATTTACATCACAAAGGTTGGGCCCAGGCAAAAGGAAACCAATAGCCGCGCGCTGAAACGTAGAAAATGACGGTTGAAGCGTCATGACGGTCCCCTGAAACTTAACTCCTCAAGAAATCAAACTTCTATTTCCGGAGCGAAATCATGGCCCTCTATTTGAAGGTTGTTTTTTTTATATGTGTATACGTTTGAGATAGAATTGAAGCCGATCAACAGGCAGCAGGTTTGCACCTAAGTGTATCTCCTCTGCTGTATCTTTAATCCTATGATTCCCCGAATGAAAAGTCATGTTTTGGCTGCGGCCACCTTCTTTGTGCTGATGTTGTCCTACCAAGCAGGGAAGGCACAGGATCCAGTCTTTGAAGTCTACGGTCCAGTAGATGTTGTTGGTTGTTCGTTTGGTAACAATTTCTATGGTATTGAGACGAGTGCCGAATTGGTCAATACCACCTGGTCTCTGATTCCCTCCACAGGAAGTGTGATTCCTGATACTTATTCTGCGGAGATCGAGTTTTTTAGCCCCGGCACGTACTTACTTGTCGTGTCCTCTTTAACGGTTGACCAGGAGTTTCTGACGGATACGCTTACGATCTATGTATTCGGTTCAACAGAGCGTCCGGAGGTCATCGGGTGCTATGAATTCGAAAGTGATTCACTCGGCGGTAAATGCTATCAGGTATGCGCATTTTCCCAAACGATCATTCAGTATCCCGGAGGATCCACCAATATTCAATGGGAAGTCACAGGTGCCGAGAGTTATACGAACAATGGCTTTGGCAGCATCGAGATCACCTGGGGCGCGGGCGGCGATGGCTCAGTCACACTGATCAGTCAAGGATGTGAAACCGTACTTTGTTTTAAAATCCTCCCTCAACCGGTAGCCGATTTCAATACCGATCCACCCTATATCAACGATACGCTCACAGTATGCAAACTCCAGGACATTTTTTTTGAAAATAATTCCGTCAATGGACTGGATTATCTCTGGTCCTTCGGCGACGGCCATCAAAGCATCAGTTATGATGCCACGCATGCGTTTGCCAATGAAGGATATTATACGGTCACATTGGCTGCCAATAGCATCTGCGGATGTACAGACGAAAAGCAAATCGTTGTGGAAGTGTTACCTGCTCCTGCCCCTATGCTCGATTGTGTCAATAGCATATGCCCGGAGACACGACAACATTATACGGTTACACCCGCCGGATGCAGCAATTACACCTGGTCCATCTCCGGCAATGGTACAATCGTAAATGGTGGAGGTCCCACAGATGATTTTATCGATGTGATCTGGCACGAAGGACCTGATGGTTACATCTATCTTTCCGTGAGCGGCTGCGCCACATCATATTGTTCGTTCACGAATACCTTCCGTATTCCAATCATCTCTCCGGAAGGACCTGTAGAAGGGGATGCGAGTGTGTGTTCCGGAGAAATCGCAACGTATACCGCTCCCTACTTTCCAGGCACACAATACTTTTGGAATGTAGGACCAAATGGTTCCATTCTCGGCGGACAAAACACAAACGGGGTGACGATCCAATGGGCCAATGTCAATAGCACTACGTCATCCACGGTCGAAGTTTACTACAACAACTGTTTCCTGGATTGTTTCGGTCACGATGTGATGAACATTTCCATCACGCCTGAAATTCATCTCAACGGTGACATCCAGGTCTGTGCGGATGGTTCAGCTTCAGTGTCTGCAGAGGCGGGATTCGGAGGATTCTCTCCTGCCAATGTAGCCTGGCACATTGAAGATGAAAATGGTCAGGTCATCTATACCGCTCCCGGTCTTTCATCCACACTCGTACACAATTTCAACTACCCACCCGGACTGTATACCTGGGTAGCGACCAATACTAACCCCGCCTATTGCACCGAAGAGGCGAGACTCGACATAGCGGTGACGGCGATACCCGCTATGCCCCTCGCCATCCATGGGGAACAAAGAATATGTCCGGGACAATTGTATGGCTATACCATTGAAAGCGCCGGGGATTATGCCACCACATGGTTTATCACAGACGGTTCGTCTTTAATAACGTATGATGGTCAGTCATGCCAACATGCCTTCGGTCCGGCTCCACCTTATATCGTTTTGGCATATCATACCGATATTCAATATGGGGCTTGTGCTTCTGATCCGATCTCCCTGGTCCTTGATGGTGTGGAGAATATTTCCATACAGGGTCCGGACGAAGTATGTTACAATGCGATTGATTCTTTTTCCACTGATTATATCAGCGGAGCAGATTATACCTGGCAAGTCATTCCTTCAGATCATGGTGAAATCCGCAAAAGCAATCTCAATGAAGTGAGTGTGTTCTGGACACAATCCGGAAACGCAACATTGCGTCTGTCTATCTGCGGTACCGTCGTGGATAAAAATATTCTTGTTCACGCACCTCCATCCTTCAATATAACTGGTCCGTTGTCTGCCTGTGCTAATGGATTAGTCAATATTGCAACCAATCAACCCTTGCTGGGTCATGTGTGGTCTGATGAAAATCAAAATACAATCAGCATAGCCAATGCTGTTGCCCTTCCGCCCGGAACATTTGCGGTCGAAGTAACAGATGGAATGGGATGTACAAACGAAAAGACCTTTACCATCACGACACTGCCTGCTCCTGAAGTGCTGCTGTCTACCCCTTATGATCCTTACTTCTGTGTCAATATTCCCGGTGGTGTTGAAATCGTAGCCAACACGGATGGTGCAGGGTATATGTTCGAGTGGTTTATAGATGATCTTCCGGTAGGTCCCGGAGGTCCTATATACAATGTCACCACTTTTGGTGCTCACCATGTGGAAGTGACCAATCAATATGGATGCAGTGCCGTCTCTGAAAAAATTACCTTCCTCAATTGTTGTGATCCGGTCTCCTGCGGCTTTGGTGTTCCTGGCTTGCCCGGAGGTTGTGTATTGGCACCATTGGATTTTCAAATCGTGAAAAATGAAACAGAGTGCCAGATCAAGGACTATGTGCCTGGGCATCCGGATTTCCTTGCAGGATCTGCAACCTGGTATGTATACAACAACAGTGAAGGATTGCTGGACATCGTGACCAGTGATGTGCTGAACTACACCTATGAGAAACCCGGGTATTATCATATCATATTACGGGCCTTGCTGGATGGATTTGGGTATGACATGACCACGTGTGGCCATGCCGGGAAAATCGTGGACACCATCCGTGCCGTTGCTGATTTTGAATTTACAGGCAAATGCGCAGGGCTGCCTGTCACCTTTGAAGACCTGACCACTTTCTTACCTGCTGAGACCATTGCATCCTGGTCATGGGATTTTGGTGATCCCGCCAGTGCCGGTGCCAACACATCTGCCCTGCAGGACCCTTCACACTTGTTTAATGCCGCCGGTGCTTACGAAGTCACGCTCACCGTCACCATGGCCAGCGGTTGCATCACGACCAGGAAATATATGGTTGATATTTCCGATGGACCCGCACTTGCTCCCGTCTATGAACCGTTCTATTGTGAAGATGAGGCTATGTCTTTTATACTGTCGGGTGATATCTACGATATTGAATGGAATTTCGGAGATCCGGCCAGCGGTATTGAAAATATATCCTTCACGGATTCCGTATACCATACCTACAACCTGCCCGGCCAGTATTTTATACAGGTCAATGGAAAAGATATCTATGGTTGTCAATCCACCACCAATTTCAATATTGATGTCACCGCCAATACCTTATCCGGTTTAATTGACGTTGTACCTCTCGCTCCACCATGTGCCGGGGATACTGCAACACTTACTGCCCCTGCAGGTGGCGTGTCCTGGTTATGGAGTACGGATGAAACTACAACCTCTATTGAGGTGACCGCAAGCAACCAATACGGTGTGCTGATCACTGATCAATTTCATTGCACCTATACTCCGCCCCCTGTATTCATCACCGTTAATCCTACTCCTGTTGTCATCATACAAGCCAGAGAAATCATCGGTGCCGGTGAATATGGCCCATGGACCTCATCCCTGGAACTGTGTTATGGTGAAGAGTTTGAATTGTTTGCTTTCTCCACCGGTAACGTAACCTATGAATGGTACGACGGATCCAATACACAGTCCATTCAATTTATCAACGAAGCGGCCAACCTGCCCGGTGTTGGGACCCATGAATATACGGTCATCACTACAGACCTATCCACGACTTGTGTCTCCGATACTGCCACTATTATCGTTGAAATTTTTGATCTCCCCGTTGTGCCGGTGATCAGCCTGACAAGTGGCCCCGCATGCAGTTTTAGTCCAAACACTTTGCAAGTAACCAATCCTCAACCTGGAGTCAATTATATCTGGTCAGATGGACAGGAAGGAACAAGTATCACCACCGAACTGGCAGGAGCTTACAATGTGACCGCTGTCAATGCAAACGGATGTACTTCCCTCAGCAATACAATTACTATCCAGCCTTCTGCTCCTGTGGATCAAATCCCCGGAGGTTGTTTTGTCGAATGTGATCCACTGGAAGTGTGTCTGCCTCCGATTCAAAATGTCAGTAGTTACTCTATTTACCAGAATGGAATTGAAATTTCCTCTGGCACAAACTGGCCAGGCAACTACACGATAACCGATGACGGAAGTTATACCATCGAAGTCATCACCACCAATGGATGTGTGGCCGTCTCCGATCCTTTGGATGTGATGTTGTATACCGGCGTAGGAAGTATCACGGTGGAGACATGGTACGATCAGGATGGCGATCTCATGATTGGTCCGGGGGATGTATTGCTTCCGGGCATCACTGTGGAGATCACTTCAGATGATGGGCAGTATACCGGAAAAACAGAAACAGTACCAGATGGGTGGTTTGTCTTTGTAGATTATCCGGCGCAAGGTTATCTCTCTCTCATTGATCGGACCTTATTACCATCTCAATACCGGGTGATCATCGACAGTGTGCACACACAGATCAATACCTGTGAGGATAGTGTGGTAGTGCAATTGTTACTCGGTCAGAATTGCACCGTCACAGGGCCGGATTATCTCGCAGAATTATGCGAAGGTGATTCACTCAGCATCGGGGATAGTACATGGACGAGTGCAGGCACATACACCATGCACATGAATAGTGTGGCGGGCTGTGACTCGATGTTCCAGGTCATCATCTCTAACCCGGATAGTTTCAATATCACAGCAAGTGTTTGGGTGGATGTGGATCATGACGGTATGATTTCCCCGTCTGATACATTGGCTTCAGGCATCGTGATTAATATCGCAGAGCTTCCATCAGGGTTTACAACTCAATTAACTACAGATGCATCAGGTGTTGTCACTGTTGATGTGCCTGTGGCAATGTATGCGGTGGCCATCGACACCATGCTTTTATCTAATTCATTTGCAGCGATTATTTTCGAAACAACAGTGCCTGATACTGTTTGTGGGTCTATTGCGTTTGAATTTCTTATCGAATCCCTTTGCGCTCCCACCTTTGTGATCTACAATGAATCGATTTGCTCCGGTGACTCCTTGTTGTTTGACGGACAGTGGATCAGCGATGCCGGGCAATATACGTTTGTGCATAGTGACCCTGTTACACTATGTGACACGGTAATTGATCTCTTTGTCACCGTGTATCCTCCGGCAATAGTTACCGGTACAGTCACCTGGAATTGCAATACACAGGGAACCATAGATCTCGATATTGTTGGTATGGCTCCTTATATCATTCAGTGGAACACGGGTGCAACAGATACCTTGCTCACCGATCTCGCACCCGGAGATTACGCTGTGACAGTTACGGATGCAAATGGATGCAGCACAACCGGGTCATTTGCTGTGACAAGTAATTCCCCGCTTTCCTTTGATATTCCTTCTGGTTACGATGTCGCCATTGGAGATAGCGTACTGATCACGATTGAAGGGGATATCCAGGAACCCGGGCTGATTTATTCATGGCAACCTGCAAGCATACTGACTTGCAGTACTTGTCCAGAATCCTGGGCATTTCCCGCCAACACTACCACAGTGCAAATCCAGATAACAGATTCCTCAGGCTGTGTGTATCTGTTGGAGACCGTTCTTCTCCTTTACCAGGATTCTTCCGACCTGGTATATGCACCAAATGTATTCTCGCCCAACCAGGATGGCATTAATGATTATTGGCGCATGTTCAGCAAACAGGAGACCACTTTCGTCTACGACCTGATGATTTTTGATCGCTGGGGTACGCTGATTTTAGCCAGGGAAAACTTCACACTTGATACATGGCAGGGATGGGATGGCACTTTTAAAGGTCAACCATACAACCCGGGTGTGTTTACATTTATCTCCAGTCTCCGGCTCGCCGATGGAAAAGAGATAAAACTTAAAGGGGATATTACCCTGGTGCGATAGCTAGGCCTTCGGTTTTCCAATCATACCTAAATGCGTGTGCTGGAAACTGTCTTCATATTTCAGTCCATAGCCCAATACGCGGTCAAATGAACTATGAGCCAAAAAGATCAAGCCGATCTTAATGACCAGATCATTGTTGAACCATATGCCGGCGAGAATGACGATGGACATGACGCCTTTGTGATGGAGAAAGTTATAAGCATACGCTCCGATCCTGGCCGAAATCAGATAGGCCAGAAAAGAAATGTCCGGCACAAAAAATAATCCAAGAAACAACCCCCACTCCCCGGGATAGAAATAGAAATATACGAAGGTGAAGAGGAGCAACAATCCAAGTTGCTCCAGCTTAAGGACATTTTTCATCTGAATAAATATTGTGACGTGAATTAATTCAGACTGAGCACTGTCGCCGTTTTGCCTTTGACCACAATGGTGGATAGCCCCTGGAGCATTTCTCCCGTCATGACGTTTTCGGCTTTCGTCTTTCCACCCATGAGCTCTTTAAAGCGTGCTGTATCAATTGTGGTATCTCCTTCATTCTTGTTAAGGATCACCATGACCATCTTGTCATCTGTATACCTGAAGTAAACATAAACGCCATTGAACGGAGCAAAGTGCATAGTCTTTCCTTCGGCGATCACCGGATTGTTTTTCCGCCAGTTCATCAACCTGGTCATATATGCCTGCATGGACCGCTGATCTTCTGACAATCCTCTATTGGTAAAGCCGCTGCTGGCATCTTCTTTCCAGCCACCTGGAAAATCAGTTCTTCGATATCCGTCGTTTCCAGGATAAAGTGAGTTGTCCAGCAAAACTTCTGTTCCATAATAAATCTGTGGAATGCCGCGGATGGTCAACAAATAGGTCATTGCCATCTTAGTCAGTTGTACATCCTTTCCGAGTTGCGTAAGGATCCTGTCTGTATCATGGTTATCTCCAAAGACCATAAGGTGATTCGGATCCGGATAAACAAAGTCATTGGCCAGGGATTCATACAGAGTATTCAATCCATCATTGTATTTCGCCGGATCTTTGACATTAAGTGCATTGACCAGAGCGGATTGGGTGGAAAAATCCATGATGGTGCTCAGACAACTGGTATATCCGTCGTGATTGACTTTGCCTCGTTGCCAGTAAGATGTGATCAGTGGATTGTAACTCCATTCTTCACCTACGATGGAGAGGTCAGGATATTCTGCCATCACCGCGCAGGTCCATTGCTTTAAAAAATCCTTATCAGAGTATCCATACGTATCCTGACGTATACCGCCCAAACGCAATGTCTCTACCCACCATATTGAATTTTGTATAAGATACGTGGCGAGAAAAGGATTTCGGCCATTCAGGTCCGGCATGGTTTTGACGAACCAACCATTCTTCCACAAGTCTTTATCGTATTCTGAGGCGTAGAGATCCTGATTAACGGTTCTGCGGTGATTTGTCTGTTGAAAAGAGTCAACTTTATTCACCCAATCCTTGAACGGGAGATCATTCATCCACCAGTATCCTGTGCCTGTGTGATTGAGAACTTCATCAAAGATGAGCTTGATTCCCTTCTGCCTGGCCTTTGTTGCGAATTCCTTATAATCATCAAGGGTGCCATACCGTGGATCCACTTTGTAATGATTAGTAATGGCGTATCCATGGTAGGAATTCTCCGGCATATCATTTTCCAGCAGTGGCGTAGGCCATATCGCCGTACAACCAAGTTTAGCGATGTAATCGAGGTTGTTGATCATGCCTCTCAGGTCACCGCCATGCCGTCCGAAGGGTGAGGTGCGATCTACCTTTTGTTCTTTGAGCGGACGTACCACATCGTTGGTATAATCACCGTTGGCAAAGCGATCAGGATTCAGGAGATAAATGATATCGGAGGAATTAAACCCTTTGATCGGCGCATCTGCTTGTCGGGCCAACAGCGTGTACTTATGGGTGTAGATCGTATCCGCGTCCTTCATAAAAAAGATAACAAAGGCACCTGGCTTGGCTGTAGAATTAATAAAGAGATCTACAAACAGATAATTTTTACTATCCGCCTGATTTGTCTTTTGCACCACGACGCCGGCATAGTTGATGACCGGAGTAGTTTCACCCACATCTTTTCCATGCACCATCAGTTGGAGATTCCGGTTGTTCATCCCTGACCACCAATTCGGGGGTTCGACATGATAGATCTGAGCTATAGCTGAGCCAGCTATTATAGTAAGGATCACACTATAGGTGAGGCGAAAGAGACTACGTTTCATGACTTAATTTATTGGAGGGCAAAGATATTATTAATCAACAGAATGCTAAACAAGCAACAGATCATTTTGATTGTTATAGCAGAGTCAAAAATAGCGAGGTGATATTACTTCCGAATCAGTAAAACTTATACCCTCCGGTCAACGACAAATAAACCAATGCCTGGTCAGTTATAAAAATAAATCCGGAGTGCAGTGGAAAGCGTTTTTTGTGAACCGTCGGTAAAATTCACATAATAGTTGCCTGGAGTTTCAAATGTATATCGACCAATACTTGAATCCTTCCAATAGCGCGCTTTCTTTGTAAGATTGACCTCATGGCTAATCGTCTCTCCTGGAAGTATACTGATTAAATGGGTGGATGTATCCGTCCGGGTTTCTTCGGGAGTAAATCTTTCCTGATCTCTGGGACCAACATGAGTTGACCATACCGGTTCATGAGCAAATAACCTGATCTGCCGAACCTTGGAAGAAACGTTCTTTAAACTCATGGTCACATTTACATCTTCACCAATCTTATACTCTGTTTTAGGAGTATGCAACTCTGCCTCAAATACAGCATCTAAAATCTCTCTCTTAGCATTTAACTTATATTCCCTTATAGTATAAAGAAGATTAGAATCCCTGATCTCACGAATCTCGATCTTCTCCAAAGCTGCCAGCGCAGCCTCTTTCATCAGAATCATGCTGTCCAATTCGCCGTAATACGAATAATAATTTATGGCTATGAGATATTGTACATTAGGTCGCACGTCAGAACCGGGATACTTCTTCAGGAATGAATGGCATGCATTGACCTGATCTTTTGAATACTCCTGCCCTTCATCCCCATATTGCATCATAGATAGAAAATAAAAAGCAGCATTATCCGCATAAGCTCCATTTGGATACTTTGACAAAATCTCCTTATAATTTGATGCAACAATTGTATAATCATACATGGAGTGAGCGGCCCACCCACATTCCACAAGTTCTTTCTTCAATTGTGCCTCTTTATACAAAAACTCATCTCGCGCCAAAGACAATCGGTTAAGGCTGTCCATCCTCGGCTTAATGCCCATGGCACACTGTAAAACTGATTTACTTTCCTGATACTCAAATTCCGGATACTCGTCTGTCATCTGTTGATAGAAAATACTTGTTTTGTCTAAATCAGCAGCTCTGAAATATTTCATACATAAGCCTAAAAGGGCATAAGGCTCAAATTCCTGTTCAAGTTGATGAGTTGTCACGGCTGATTCAATTTCAGTCATACGATCCTCCATCCAAAACCGGGTAAAGTATTCTGACAGCGCCGATGAAAAGGACTGTTGAAATTCAGGAATGGCCATGAAGATGGTGTCCGATCTCAATTGTGCATATGAGACAAGAAAAGAATCAAGACTTAACTCCTCAAGCGCATAAAGCTGCGTCCGCAATTGCTCTCTGTACTGATGATACGTCTCCGCGTCAAAAAGCGATGCATGCCGCATTGCTTTCTCTTTGTTAAGTATAACAAAAGCATCCTTATACAACAGATACACATACCTGGCATCTGATTTGACACCCATTATATTCCCTTCAGGTCTGTTCTTGATTTCATATACTACTTTAGAAGTGTCCTGAATATAAAGACGGGTATCCGCGTACATATATGTATAAAGATCATCGTGATATAAACGGTAATGCGTACCGCCATGGTCGCGAGGCAGCATTTTTAAAAAAGGATTGCTGTACACCACACCGGCACCACTTTGGTATTGAAGCATTTTACCGGGAGACTTTGTGGTATACGGAAAATACATGCTTCCGGAATTGATGACCAGAGTGTCATGATTCAAGACTTGCATGTTCTTGACCCAAATATCCATCGGAAACCCTGGCACCTTAAGAGCGGTCCCCTTCCTTTTATCAATGGTGTACAATCCCTTTGATGTACCTGCCAGAATTTCCTCTTTTGTGTTGATGACAGATTGAACCCCTTGAAGCGGGAAAATTTTTATGGCGCTGCCGTCAACTGGAAAATATAGCACTCCATCGTTAAAAAATGTAATAAAAACTTCATTTGTTAAGGAATCCTTCCAGATAGATTCTGCCAGAAATTCATGGGATAACTTCTCATGATACTTTTTCGAAAGTGGCGTCCATTCTTCTGAAAGTAAATCCAATTCCATAGGCGTCGTCGCAAATTTATAGACCCAAATTTTGTCATGCCCTGTCAACGGACTAAATACAAACTCATTCAGGATATTTTGGCCTGATGGAAATACTTTAAGGCTATCGACTTCACCTGTAAAATACAAAGGTGGTTCGGTCAGAAGTTTTTGAGATTCACTACAAGCTGCCAGTGTAGAGAAAAAAAATATTAATGGAAGAAGGCTTTTCGGCATCTGACCAGTCGTTGATGAGAAAATATCAAACTTCGTGTTCCTCTTTCTTTTTCTTTGTATTGCGGGAAAAACTATACACATCTTCTACCGCACGATAGCGAACCATCACCTCTCCGGTGATGAGCAGGATGACACCGCTGAGAAATAATCCATTGCGAATCAATTCCGTGACCGCGGTCCAGGATGGCCATAGGCGTCGAACAAGGATAAGTTCAAACGCAATGACCACCGCACTCGACATCAATAAGACAAGACTGAAATGTCGGTATGGCTTGACGGAAGGTTTCTGCTGACGGATCAGACAATTGATCAGGAAAAGCTTGCTGCGCTCATGATCCGGATTGATCTTGATGAGTTCTTTAAGAATGTGTACGGCCTGGTCGATCTTCTCCAGGTTATGTAGCGAGGCTGCTTTTTTAAATAAGGTTTCAAAATAAACATCCTCCTCACGGTGCATGATGATATTGCGCTCAATGCTCATCTCAAGGATATGATCAGCGAGTTTCGCTTGTCGGGCATACTCCCCGGTTTCAAACAATGCCTCTCCATAGAGTACCATCATATCAAAATACTCTTCGGCATCGAGTTCGCGAAGCTTGAAAAAATTCTCCTCAATGAATTGAATCTTCTCCTTGTACGCGCCGGCCTCGATCCCCAGAAAGGCATCGTAAGTAGCAGACCGGCCGGTGTACAATGGTTTCATCTCAGTGGGTAGATATATGGCCTGCTCGGACACGCATCCAGTTCCAGCGCAGGGATCTGTATCTGAAGTAAATATAATCCATCCGGGATGACATTGTCAACATAGATCATTTCAGTAATAGTTGCTTCAAATCTTGTCGACTCAGGATATTGCCACCAGGCCTTATGGGCCTTCAGCTCCCCACCGTCTTCTTCCCGATCCACAGAAGGCAAGTCAAGCAGAAGATGCCGGATACCTGCATACGCCATGCGTCCCGCCAAACCGGCATCGAGATATGGAGGATTGGTATTTCCATAATGACGTACCAATTTATCAGGCGGATTCGGCATGGTACGGAGAATAATAGCTTCTATTCCCTTTTCCCAGGTGATATCCTGAATCACCCGGTCGCCATTGTCTTGCAATGTTGGGTATACGGAGATGACTTCCGCGATCCAGGCACCATTGTCCAGAAATTCATGAATGGAGTACCGCTCTTTTGTGATATGGCCCACGCATTCTGTATGCGTGCCATTTCCATGAGGATTGATGCGGATATTGAAAAAATTGACTGAAGCGCCTTCCCGGGTATCACCAACCCAATCGCCCACCTTATGCGGTGCCGCTTCATACAGTGGCGCAAAAAACGCATTTGGCTGCGGGTGATTATGATCCAGCGGGATGGCCAGACAATGCCCTTCGCGCAGATGAGCCGTGTAGTTCCTTCCCTTCCATTCCACAGGTATGCTGGTGACTGACATCAGTTGCGTGAATCTTTTCCCCAGGTTAATTTATCATGCAAGGTGCGCAGGAAGGAATAATTGTAGAGCTGAATAAATCTTGTTGCAACGACAGCTTTCCGGATGGTGAGCTTGTGTTCAGAAGTCACGGCTTCAAATCTCGAATCGAGCGTACACAAATAACTATCCGCACGACCTTCAATCTCAAACGAAATCACGCTGCTGTCCGGCACGACAATAGGACGAACCGAAAGATTGTGCGGTGCAACAGGGGTAATGATGAAATTATTGGAATTTGGAAAAACAATTGGCCCACCGCAACTCAACGAATATCCTGTTGAACCCGTAGGGGTAGCTACAATCAATCCGTCTGCCCAAAAGGAGTTGAGCAGTTCGCCATTGATGTACGTATGGATGATGATCATGCTCGAATTGTCCCGCTTATGCAGTGTAAAATCATTGAGGGCAATTTTACAACCCGGGAAAATATCTGCATTGGTTTCCAGCCGGATCATCGTTCGTTCATCGTACCGGTAATTTCCCTTGGCCAGTTCGCTGACCGCGTAGGCGGCAAACTTATCTTCAATGCTGGAGAGAAATCCCAATCGGCCCAGATTGATCCCCATGACCGGTACCTGGTATTCATTGATCAGGGAAATAGCTGCCAGCATGGTGCCATCCCCTCCAAAAGCAAGGACCACATCGACTGGGGTGGTTTCAAAATCCTGAAATGCTTCTATTCCCTTGAATTCCAGCACCTCAGGCTCCACCTGATCCCAATATGGCCTATAGGCATAGGGAGTGATACCCTTCTTATCCAGGGCACCCAATACCTCAATGAGACATTCCCGGTGGTTGGGTTTATACACCTGGCCGTAGATCAGTACCTTCATTTAATTACAACATGCTGCCGCTTGGAAAGATCAAAAATGATACCATAAGTGAGAGGGTAAGAGAGTAAGACTGTAAGAAAGTAAGACTGTCAGAGCCCCATCGGGGCGATCCATTTTGTTACCGGGGGTTTTAACCTCCGGTAAAGAGCAGGAGCTTTAAACCCCTGGCACCCAGGAGGGGTTTTAACCTCCGGTAAAGAGCAGGAGCTTAAACCCCTGACAAAAAACAATAGCTTAAACCTGGCATCAATTTGATCATCCTGAAAAGGGCTGAACCCCTTTGCTACTTTCCGCCCCTTCAGGGCTTTTATCAAATCTCTTCACAGTAAGAGCCCCATCGGGGCGGTCCATTTTGTTACCGGGGGTTTTAACCTCCGGTAAAGAGCAGGAGCTTAAACCCCTGACAAAAAACAATA
>CAZYHJ010000023.1:29955-34941 GCA_964646645.1 uncultured Saprospiraceae bacterium
GGGGCGGTCCATTTTGTTACCGGGGGTTTTAACCTCCGGTAAAGAGCAGGAGCTTTAATCCCTGGCACCCAAGAGGGGTTTTAACCTCCGGTAAAGAGCAGGAGCTTTAATCCCCATCCCTAAGTCAGGGTAAAATCAATAAATCTTCACCATCCGCCCGGCCAGCACCGATTGCGCTGTAGGAAGCAAGACAAAATAAACTCCCCTGGCATAACTTCCAATGCTGAGCTGTGCACGATGATCCCTTCGGTCAGCAATGGACAATCGTGACCGGTGGATCACAGCGCCTTTCGTGTCCGTGATGATGATCTCCTCTGCATCATAGGCTATATCGGTCCAATCAATATTGACCAGGTCCGATGCGGGTTGAGGGAATATTTTCAACAGCCCCGATGGCTCAAGATCCGTTGGGTCAGTTTCGCTTTCTTTAAAGGTGATTTTATTTCCATGAAAAGGAGGTGGGTCTTCGAAGGTGTGCCCGTCATTTGATTCATCGGTGTCGATGATCGTATCGAGCTGACACGGACGAACTTTAAACTGAATATCTCTTTTAAATTTGCAACCCAGGCTATCGTTTATTTCTAACGTATAAAGCGAACTTTCAAATGGTGGAAATATAGTAATAGCCGAAGTAGTGTTGCCACCTGGAAGCCAGTTGAATTGATAGGGTGGCCTCCCACCTGTTACGGGTTCCGCTGAAATGACTAATGAGTCCTTGTCCCGTTCACAAACATAAATTATTTCAGGCAACGGACTCCGTATACCGGGGATGATCCGAAAGCGCACTTGTTTGACGACTGTATTAGACGAGCCTTCTACGTATCCTGTAAAAAAATAAGTCACGTCAACCGGACTTGAAAATGTATTGACTACCGTATCACTGATGGCAAAGCCATTTGCACCTGCTTTAGCTGAATGCTTTATGGCCCATGCCGGAAAGATGGACCAGGTCCATTCTTCAATACCTGGCTCACTAATCGTAAATTCAAACAAGTTGTCCGCACATATATCTTCTGCTACTTCAATGCCGAGATCCGTTTCAATGCCGCATTGGAGTGAGAACATGACTGCTGCGGGTTGATCTTGGGAACAATTGGATGCTGCGCCTGTCCATGAACCGGTCTCCCCATCCGCAAAGGTGAAAAACCCAAGAGAGAGATCACTGGTGGTCTCATCTTCAAGACAATCCGGATATGAGCGAACCATCAAATCAAAACAAAACGACCACGGACCCATTCCACTACCACACGTATTACCATCACCCCAATCCACTCTGATCGGTGGACCAGGTGTGGCACATGATCCATTTATTCCATAGGAAAACCAACCGGGTGGAAGTATAGTACCTAAGGGGCTACCCCAACAAGGTCCGCAACATCCACCAATAATTCCACCCTGCGTTGGGCAATCAGGATCATACAGTTCACTGCACATTTCCAATGTTCCGTTTCCATCCAGATCACCCACAAACCGTTTAAGATCTGTGTAATGATAATCCACATCCGTAAACCAATCCCAGGTGGATTCACTATACAATCCATTACCCGCCTCACCAATAGGATTGCCGTTGATTGTAGCATTCAGTGGCTGCCCGTCATTATTAAATGAAGTCGGATCCCATCCATTTCCAAAGACAGGTACCAGGCCTTGAAACCATTGACATCCATTGCCTGAAGCACTGTATGAATTAACGTTCATACAAATACTCACTACTTCTCCAGGCTTAAATGGGCCGGACAAATCTCCACCTTCTGATCGGGCAACAACTTTCAATGTACGGTCAGTGACGCAGATAGAGGGAACCGAGATTGTATTGACGCATATTGAAAATGTGCCACCAAGTGTATCATAGGAACTAACTGCAATGAAATAGTTAACGTTGGATCCGATATCTGTTCCAATCGCCTCCGCAACACCGTTATTTCCGATCACACACGGAATGTTTCCCTGAGACAGAGGAATCTGAACTAAACTATTGCAGCCTGAAAGACTCTGAAAGAGTGTAATCGTTGGAGACTCTATATCATTGCTACTGACATGTATATTCATCAAGGATCCGCCCTCTGTTATCACCCGATACCAAACAGTAGGATATAAACCAATCATGCATTGATTATTAAAAACCTCAGGCTCGGCTCCAAGGTTACATCCGTCAATGCAGACAAATCCCCCATCAGCAATCACAGTGTCTATCGGGATGGCCGTTTGACAAATATCATGCACGGTGCAAGTGTCCGACAATTGTTCGGCGATCAGTGCAAGAGGAGAAAGTAATATGATGAGGAGAGAAAATAAAAAGGGAATGTAAGGGTTACTCCTTTTCATATTCCAGGGTTAAAGGGTTACATAAATGCAGTTAATACTTCATCATCCTTGTCGTCTTTCTCATTGTCCCGTCCACTATCGAAAGGATATACACTCCTGGAAGAAAATCTCCTGTATCCAGCTTAAACTGTTTCTCAGCCCGTAGCTGATGGTTTACCACCAACCGGCCATTGATATCATGTACTTCTATCCGTGATGCACCACTCGTCTCAAAATCCCATGTGACCAGAGCTTCTTCCCGGGCAGGGACGGGTCTTACGTCAATTGAATGTTCAGCAGATATAGGTGTGGATGTGGAAACAATTCCGCAGGTCGCATCATCCAGCAGATTGAACATAAATTTCCTGATCAGCAGATCCTCTGAACCATCGATATAGCCGATGAGGATCGCTGTGACTTCCATCGGCTCTGTTGTGGTATTGATCACTGGAGCCTGGATCATCGTTCCATTGGCTCCTTGATTTGGAAGATAGGGCACTGCTGTAAACGGACTGATATTCCATTCCCACCGATCGATTCCTTCAGCTTCGATCCAATACTCCAGTGTGTCACCGGAACAAAGATCCGGCAAGGTCTCAATGGGTTGAGAAGACACTCTTCCGCACTTTGCCTTCAGGCTCATTTTCAAAGGACCATCTAACGCACATACAGAGGCGCTTCCCGTCCATGCCCCCGTCTCTCCATCTGCAAATGTTGAAAACCCTATCGTCAGATCTTTCTTTGTGGAATCCGTCATGCAATCCGGTGTATTCCGGGTGATAAGATCAAAACAAAAACGCCAGGGGCCCATACCATCCCCGCATGTATTTCCATCACCCCAATCCACACCGACTGGTGGACCAGGCTCCGAACACGATCCATTGATGCCATATGCAAACCATCCCGGAGGCAATAAATCTCCTTCCATGTCAATCCAACAGGGACCGCAACAGCCTCCTTGCAGTCCCATGTGCGGACAGTTAATCTCGTAGACGCTATTACAATGATCAATTGTACCGTTCCCATCCAAATCTGCAACGGTCATGGAGGGATGATCATAGTGGTAATCCACATCTTTAAACCAATCCCAGGTGGATGCACCATAGAGACCATTTCCCAACTCTCCCATAACCACTCCGTTGATTCTGGCATTGATTGGTTGTCCTAAGCTGTCAAACGATGCGGGATCCCATCCATTTCCAAATACCGGAACTATGCCCTGGAACCACTGACATCCATTGCCCGCGGCTGTAAACTGATGAATGTTTAAGCAAATACTGATGGTCTCATTCGGATCATAAGGACCTTCAAGCGGCCCTCCGTTTGATCTGGCCACTACTTCGATGTCTCTATCCTTGACACAAACAGATCCTGTTGAAATTGTACTCACACATAATTCAAAGTTTCCTCCAATACTATGAAGTGAGCTTACCGCGATATAATAATTGATATTGCTGTTGACTGGAATACCGATAACTTTTGCCAGGCCTTCAGCCCCGATGATACACGTACTGTTCCCTGAAAGGTATACCGGAACCAGATGATCACACCCGAGAAAAGAACTAAACAGGCTAATGATGGGCGCCTCAACATCAGCACTATATACCTCAATATTCATCACTTGCGCCAAATCATCCGTGGTGAGCTTATACCATACCGTTGGATAATCTCCCATTTGACAATCCTGAAAAATATCATCAGGCGCGGCATACAGGTTACATCCGTCGATGCAAACGAAGGAGACATCACTACTGATCGGAGGCATGAGCGTGGCATCCACGCATTGATCGTTGACCATGCAGGTATCCTGAGCATAGCTTTTCGACATAATAAATAGCAGCATGATGAGGGCAATCCATGCTAACCTGAACGAATTGAAAATGGTCTTTTTCATAAGGGTTTATTTTAGGTTAAATTACTCTTCAACTTCAACTACCAGCTCCACTTCTACCGCAATATCAAAAGGTAATGAACACATGCCTACGGAAGAACGCGCATGTTTTCCCTGCTCTCCAAAAACAGCTACCATCATGTCCGAAAAGCCATTCATGACTTTAGAATGGTCCTTAAATTCCGGAGAGGTATTGACCATGCCCAGCACTTTTACAATACGCCTAACCTTGGACAGATCACCAAGCTCTTGTTTAAGTACAGCAATTTGATTGATGGCCACACTTCGGGCTGCATTATATCCTTCTTCTATGCTTAAGTGTTCTCCGAGTTTGCCTGTGATAAATGTTCCATCCGCATTCGTGGGCCCCTTTCCGGCAAGGAAAAGCAAATTTCCGGCACGGACAGCATTGACATAGTTAGCCGCCGGATTGGGTGCGGCAGGAAGATTAATCCCCATTGCGGCCAACTTTTCCTCGGGAGTTTGGCCCCATAGGATGGTGGTTATAGTCATGAAAAAAAACAATAATAGTCTGCTCATACCCCTGGAATTTCGCTCAAATAAGGCCATCTCCGCTGGATTTGGCTAGTTGAATGTAATGAATTCCTCCAAAATCGGACATTAAGGTGGCTCTTATGTCGGCCAGGCTACAAAGAGAAAAGCCCCTCCGGACACCGGAGAGGCTTTTCTTTACTGACCGGAATGGCTACCGGCATATTTCAAAACTTACTCAATAATCACCATCTTCTTCGTAGCGGTGTACTCACCGGCATCAAGCCTGTAGTACAGTA
>CAZYHJ010000024.1:0-34677 GCA_964646645.1 uncultured Saprospiraceae bacterium
CAGCATCTGGTGGAAATCAAGTATGAGGATTTTGAAAAGGATCCACTGCAAGGTATGCAAGCCATTTATGAAAGATTAAACCTGGAAGGTTTTGAATCCTCCAGGAACCAATTTATAGCGTATCTGGACGAACAAAAGAAATTTGAAAAGGGAAATTATGCCTATCAGCCGGATGAAAGCACGCATATCGCTTCACGGCTTGATTTCGCGATGAAATGGTATGGGTATGACCAGCCAGGACAGTCCTGATCCGGCTGTGTAACAATTGTCACTATCATCCGCCCCGCTGATACCCCATTTTTGCACTACAAAATAGAAATATGAATACAAAAGTGATCATCGATGTCAGGACACCTGCTGAATTTGCGGGTGGTCATGTTGCAGGCAGTGTGAACATACCCCTGCAGGAAATTCCACAACGGCTGGAAGAAATCAAAGCCATGAAGCAGCCTTTCATTCTCTGCTGCGCGAGCGGTGCCAGAAGCGGTCAGGCTACAAATTACCTGCGCAATCAAGGGATTGAATGTGAGAACGGCGGCGGCTGGCTGGAAGTCAATTACAGGATTCAACTTGAAAACGCGGTGACACCATGATCAGCTGGCTAAAAAAATTATTTGGCGGAGGCCCTGCAGTTGATTTTAAAGCATTACTGAAAAGTGGCGCTCAAATCATCGATGTACGCACCAAAGCGGAGTTTCAGCAAGGGCACGTCAAAGGGGCGGTCAACATCCCCCTCAACAATCTGTCCAACCACTACACCAAGATGAAAAAGGATCAGCCAATCATCACCTGCTGTGCCTCCGGTGTCCGCAGTGCCCAGGCTAAACATATCCTGGCCTCCAATGGTTTTACACAGGTATACAACGGCGGCGGATGGCAGCGTCTCCAGGAAAAATTAAGATAATAGCTTACCAGAATGAAGAATGGCATAGGCATCGAAACGCACCAGGCAGATGTGCTGGTGGATAAACTCAACGAGTTGCTCGCTAACTATATGGTGTTCTACCAAAACACCCGTGGCTTTCACTGGAACATTAAAGGAGAGAAGTTTTTTGAATTGCATCTCAAGTTTGAAGAGTTGTATACTAATCTGCTGCTGAAGGTAGATGAAATCGCCGAGCGCATACTGACGCTCGGAGGAACACCCCTTCATACGTTTGCCGATTACAGCCGCGTATCCAATATCACCCCAATGCACAATGTGTCCGATGCGCGGGAATCTGTCAAAGCCCTGCTTGACGCGTTTCAGATTGTCATCCTCAAGCAACGTGAATTGCTTGATCTGGCGGCCGAAGCAGATGATGAAGGGACCAATGCACTGATGAGCGATTATATCCGCGAACAGGAGAAGATGGTTTGGATGTATACCGCATATCTCAGGTAATTATGATCAGAGAAAGACTTTTGACCGGATGGAATATCCGCCGGATATTTTACCTGGTGGCAGGTGCCGGATTAGTGGCTATGTCCGTGACTGACGGTCAGTGGTTTGGCGTCGCCTTTGGAATTTATTTTGCTTCCATGGGGTTATTTTCTTTTGGATGTGCCTCGGGCCAGTGCGGTGGAGGTGCATGTATGCCCGATGATGTACCCCAAAGTAACAGGCAATCTCAATAATTTAAAATGCTAATGATGGATACAGCGCAAAAATCAAAATCCTTTGCCGACATTATTCGAACAGAACCCCTCGTTCTGGTAGACTTTTTTACAGAGTGGTGCGGCCCTTGCAAAATGATGAAACCCATCCTGGAGCAAGTGCATCAGGCTATGGGCGAACAGGTCAGAATATTAAAAGTGGACGTGGATAAAAACGAACAAGCCGCTCAGGCGTTTCAAATACGCGGTGTCCCCACACTCATCCTTTTCAAGAATGGCAATATAGTCTGGAAACAGGCAGGAGTGGTGCCGGCGGCTTCGCTGCAACAGGTCATCAAGAGCCATATGAACTAAGGAGAAGATTCTTCTTTTTTTTAAGTCCGGTCTTGGTGGGTTTGAGGATTCCTGTACTTTAGCCGTATGGAAGTGTTTGAACAATTTAAGACCCTTTTTGAGCCTGAATTGGTCAAGGCCATGGAAAAGCACGCCCGCCTGGTTTCGATAAAGGCAGGTGATGTCATTCTTGATGTCGGTTCCATCGTCAGAACGATGCCCATTATCCTCAGCGGAACAGTCAAGGTGTCCAGAATCGATGAGGATGGACGGGAGTTGTTGCTCTATTACGTCAATCCCAATGAAAGTTGCGCCATGACCTTCACCTGCTGCATGCAGCAATATCCAAGTGAGATCAAAGCGGTCGCGGAAGAAGATGTAGATATGCTGACCGTTCCGATCAATTTTATGGACGAATGGCTGGTCAAGTTTCCCACCTGGAAAAGTTTTGTGATGAAGACCATCCGCAACCGTTTCCATGAGATGATCAATGTCATCGATCAGATTGCATTCCAGAAACTGGATGAGCGCCTGGTAAATTACCTGAAAGAAAAATCCAGGGTGACAGGCTCCACATTGATTAATCTTTCACATGAGCAGATTGCTACGGAATTAGCTACAACCCGGGTGGTAATCTCCCGACTCCTTAAGGCGCTGGAAAACGATAAGAAACTTTTATTGTATCGTAATCAGATCAAGTTGCTGCGCGATTTGTAACCAATGTCACAGTTCGTCCTTGTCCCACCACCTACTTTTACATCATCAAAGTTGACTATTGTACTTTAATAACAAAAGCTAGTGGTGTGATTTAGGGCAAGGGAATGTGAAAACATCCTTTGTCCTTTTTTTTGATTTTCTATTCCACTTGCTCATGAAAAAAATGGATCATGGCTTCAATGATTAAGCAATATTCTTCCTTCATCACAGGCATCGTGGTTGGCGCATTGCTGGGATATGCTTATTATCACTTTATAGGTTGCGACGGCCAATGCATGATTGCCTCCAACCCATTTATCAGTACGGCCTATGGGGCCCTGCTGGGATTTCTTTCCGTAAATGCTTTTACAAAGAAACCCATTAAAAAGGAGCCGGTCTGAGCCATCCCAGGGGTATTACCTGAGAATCCCACAATCGTTGTATCTTGAATCCCCGGGAACGATATTCCCGGCTTCCTGATGATTGTGATGAACCTTGCCCGCTATTTCTCACTCGCGTTTTTGATACCTTTGACTTTTGCCCTGCAGGCACAGGAAGGTTTTACGACTGCCGGTGGCGATATCTCCGGTGCTGATGGTGCTGTTTCGTACTCCTTGGGCCAGGTCGCTTATCAATACCTCGCTGGGCCGGGAGGTTCATTAAGTCAGGGTGTTCAGCATTCCTTTGAAGGCATGATGGTAGGTGTTGAATATGACAGATTTATATCCGGCTTATCCCTTTATCCCAATCCTGTCAGCACTGAATTTATAATCGATTTTGGTGGAGCATTGACATTCCATGATCAGGATGCATTTTCCTATAGAATCCATGACCTCACGGGTCGTCAGGAGGCACAAGGATCTCTCACAGCAGATCAAACCAAAATTTCAGCCCGGCATTTACAACCGGGCATGTACCTGGTGAGTATTTTTTACGAGACATCCAGAATTACTTCTCATAAGATCATCAAAGCAGAATAGATTATGCGGTATTCGACACTTGTGTTCCTTTTCGCTGTTTGCTGCGCTGTGCAATGGAATTTCCTAAGCGCCCAGCCTTTGAAAATGAGCTATCAATCCGTGATCAGGGATAACACCGGAGCACTGGTTAAAGATCAACCAGTGGCCGTGCGGATCAGCCTTCTGCAGGGAGATCCTGAAGGTCTTCTTCAATATCAGGAAACTCACCTCGTGACCACCAATACCAATGGGCTGGCCTCATTGCAGGTCGGAGGAGGAAATGTCATATCCGGAGATATGGCCAACATCGATTGGGCAAATGGACCTTTCTTTATCAGGACAGAAACGGATCCTTCGGGAGGAACCGATTATTCCATCACGGGCGTAAATGAATTATTGAGTGTACCCTATGCCCTTTATGCCGCAAACGGCGGTACTCAAGGTCCACAAGGCCCTGTGGGCCCTGCAGGGCCAAAAGGAGATAAAGGAGATACCGGAGAGACAGGCGAACGCGGTCCTGAAGGACTTAAGGGTGACAAAGGAGATAAAGGGGATAAGGGGGACAAAGGTGATCCCGGACCAGAAGGTCCTGAGGGAGATCCCGGACCTGTAGGCGGACAGGACTCCCAGATTATTTTTAATAATGATGGTGATGCCGATGGCGACGAACATTTTCTTTTTGATGCCCAAACCAATCATATGACGATTGGGGCAGATGAAATCAACCCGAATGCTGCCCTGGAGATCAAGTCAGAAACTGGCGCTTTAATACTGCCGCGGCTCACTACGGCACAACGTAACGCATTACGTGCTTCGGATGGAATGATCATCTACAATGTTGAGGCGCAGAAATTCCAGGGATTCGTCGGTGATTCCGGAGTCGTGACGGTGTCTGCAAGTGATGTTTCCGCAGCCACGTATTTTATTGGAGATGATGGCAATAATGTTGACTTTGTGGCCCAGACGTTTTCTACAAGTTTCCAGGGCCTTGTGCAAAGTATAGAATACAAAGTGAGCAGCCTTTCACCTGGCTTTCAACTGAAAATCGAATTATATGAAGGCGATACGCCTGGACAAGGCTTCTGGTTGCATGAGGCCATTGTCACTGTAGGTTCGCTGGGATGGAATACCGTCACTTTTCCAGGTAATAATATTAATGCAAACACGACCTATCATATCATCCTGAAGCCTGCTGAAGTCTCATCAGATTTTCTGGGTCTGCTCAGAAGCAATAGTGATCCTCAAGGGGAACATACAGGAGGGATGCTATTTTCCTATAACTCCGCTTCAGGTCTTTTTGTGCCTTCGCCTTTAGATGATCTTGACTTCAGAGTAAATGCCCTCGTGAACACAAAGGCCTGGGTTGATCTGCATTAAATTCCTTCCTGTCTTCTCAGTCATTGAGGGCTGATCATCTGATATGCAAATCCTTCTGCAGGATGTCCGGTATGTCGTCTGACAATTCATGAATGATGCTCCATAGCGCCTTGTTGATACCTTCGAGATGTTGAGCCATTTTATAGTAATTCAGGACAGACGCTATTTTCATTTCACCTTCTTCGAGTTCCTGGATCAATTGATTTTCATAGTCCTGATCATCGGCGGTATGTTCCCGGGCATCTAGTCCCAGCCCTTTCCAGGCATGACGGCTGAACCTCGTGGTTTCCAATTGATAGATAATGCGCTTGAGCATCACCATGGCGTCATTGATCCGATGGAGCAATACGGAACGCTGTGTAGGACCATACCAGATGCGTTGTCTTCGTTTTTCCTGGATCAGAAATAATATCTGATCATAATGAATCGCCACATGTTCGATCAGCAAATTGATATTGAGCAACGCTTTGATCTGCTTGGAGGTTACCAAAGAGCTTTTGTCTTCTACCAGGCCTATCAGGTATCGCCCTGTGGCTTTTTGATTCTGATGTATACTTTTCAACGAGTCCTGAGCCTGATGCATATACTCCTGAAATTCGGAGGTCGAAGAAAGATGGATGACTTTATTGAGCAGCGCATTCAACATTTTAATCCGTTGACATTGCTGGATGATTTCCTGGAGCGCAATGGGGAGCGATAGTTCCGCGGTATTACTACCAAGATCTATAAATCTGGTTTCCTCCTTGTCTGCCTGTTTGGGTTTTACCGTACTGCCTGCCACCCGGATCAGCCAGGAAAGCAATGGCAGAAAGATGGCGGCACCGATCAGATGAAATAACGTGTAGAAGATCGCCAGTCCGGTAGGCATCGCCCATCTGTCCAGAAAGGGATTACCACTTTTAAAAATATAAACCGTGATCCATGCAATGGCATCCAGCAGTAAGGGCAGGAAGGGCAAAAAGAAAATAGCCATCAGGACGTTGAATGCTACGTGAATTCTTGCTGCTTTTTTTGCTTCATTGTTTCCAACCCACGATACAATCTCCGTACTCAGTGTTGTGCCAATATTGGCTCCCAATATGGTGAAGGCGGCGATGTCAAAGGGTAGCCATCCATTAAGGCAAAGCGAAATCGTCAGTGCCATTGAAGCCACAGAAGATTGAATCAGTGCCGAAAAAATAAAACCAATGGTAAGGAATAATATTATGGACCAAAATCCATGATTGCCCAGACGGGAAATGGAAGAAATGACGTCCTGTTGTTTTTGGATATCCGGAACGACACTGGTGAGGAATTGAATCGCGATCAAGATGATCGAAAACCCAATAAACGTTTCGGCCCAATGCCTGTATTTACCATGCTTGATAAAGATAAAAGGCGCCGCGAGGGCGATAAGGGGCAGGCAAAAGGTAAAAAGATTGAATTCAAAGCCAAGTATCGTAACAATCCAGATCGTTACGGCGCTTCCCACATTGGCCCCGATGATAATCCCGGCTGCCGCGGTAAGGGAGAGAATACCCGCATTGACAAAACTGACGGTCATCACAGTCGTTGCCGAACTGGACTGTAAAGCTGCCGTGGTGAAAAAGCCCGTCAGAAAGGTGGAAATCTTATTTTGCGTGACCCGGTTCAGGGCGTCTCTCAATTGAATGCTGGCAATGCGCTGAACTCCTTCGCTCATGACTTTCATCCCATAGATGAAGAGCGCCAGGGCCCCAAGGACCTGAAGAATGCCAAACCAACTGAGTTCTACCATACTTGAACTTGTAAAGTAAATGAATATTGGAGTGCCCCCCTGGCTTTGGATGTAAATATGCTGTAACGAACGCTCCCCAATTTCGATCCGGTTTATTTGTTTTATCTTTGTACCCCGTAACAAGCTCCACAAGTCATGGTCAAGTATATTTTTGTTACGGGTGGTGTTACCTCCTCACTCGGAAAAGGAATCATTTCCGCCTCTTTGGCTAAACTGCTGCAAGCCAGAGGATTATCTGTGACTATTCAAAAATTCGATCCCTACATCAATGTCGATCCGGGTACACTCAATCCCTACGAGCACGGGGAGTGCTATGTGACCGATGACGGAGCGGAAACGGATCTCGACCTGGGTCACTATGAAAGATTTTTAGGAAAGCCGACCTCTCAGGATAATAATGTCACCACAGGCAGGATATACCAGACGGTGATCAATAAAGAAAGGGCAGGCGATTATCTCGGCAAAACCGTCCAGATCATCCCCCATATCACAGATGAGAT
The DNA here is from genome assembly GCA_964646645.1 of uncultured Saprospiraceae bacterium. Lineage (GTDB taxonomy): Bacteria > Bacteroidota > Bacteroidia > Chitinophagales > Saprospiraceae > Opimibacter. The sequence goes on from CAZYHJ010000024.1 coordinate 7,218, forward strand.
TAAGCGCAGAATCCGGGCCCTGGGAAAGACCGGTGAATATGATGTGGTCATCTCAGAAATCGGCGGTACCGTCGGGGACATCGAATCCCTCCCTTATCTCGAAGCCATTCGTCAAATCAGGCTGGAATTGGGTGCTGCCAATTCAATCACCATCCATTTAACACTGATACCATACCTGAGTGCTGCAGGGGAATTGAAAACAAAGCCAACGCAGCACAGTGTCAAGGAATTACTCCAGACAGGTAATCAGGCGGATATCCTGGTCTGCAGAACCGAACATCCGTTGAATGATGAGCTGAGACGTAAGCTTTCCCTGTTCTGTAATGTCGACAGACATTCCGTCATTGAAGCGATGGATGCCGATACCATCTACGATGTTCCTCTATTAATGAAGGATGAAAACCTGGATAAAATCGTGTTATCCAAGTTAAATCTTGATGCATCTGTAGAACCTAATCTGACAGCATGGAAAGGTTTTCTGAAAAAACTAAAGGAACCAAAGCATACCGTACGCATTGGCCTGGTAGGGAAATACAATAAGTTGCCGGACGCCTATAAATCCATCAATGAGGCCTTTGTCCACGCCGGTGCCAGCAATGAGTGCAAAGTGGAAGTGGAATCGATTCATGCCGAAGCCCTTGAAGTCGTGGACAATCTTGGCGAAGCATTGGCAGGCCTGGATGGTGTATTAGTGGCCCCAGGTTTTGGAGAACGGGGCATTGAAGGAAAGATCAATGCGATAAAGTATTTGAGAGAAAACAATATCCCATTCTTTGGCATTTGCCTTGGCTTACAATGCGCCGTAGTTGAATTTGCCAGAAACGTTCTTGGTCTTGAAGATGCATACAGCACAGAGATGAAACCAGATGCGGCACATCCGGTGATCGATCTCATGCATGATCAGAAGAACGTAAAAATGAAAGGCGGTACCATGCGTCTTGGCGCTTATGCCTGTGATGTCAAAGAAGGTACGCTTGCACATCAGGCTTATGGGACTAACCTGATCTACGAACGTCACCGTCACAGGTATGAATTCAACAACGAATACCTGCGTGATTTCGAACAAGCCGGTATGATCGCATCAGGAACTAATCCGGATACCAAACTCGTGGAGATCATGGAAATCCCGAAGCATCCTTTCTTCCTTGGATCACAGTATCATCCTGAACTCAAGAGCACTGTGGAGAAGCCACATCCGTTATTCGTAGCTTTCATTAAAGCATGTCTTGAAGAAAAGTTGAAGCGATCAGGAAACAATTCAAGTGCTGGGATCACGTCATCTAAAGCAGTTCCTGCGAAGTAATCAAAACCTCATGTCAAAGGAGTGCTGCCCTTAGGGGCAAACCTGCCACAATCCAGCCGGGTGAGCTGGGAATCCCAATGTCCAGATTGAGTTTCAATGCCCGGTTTCTTAACTGTAGATCAGGTACAGCACGAGGATGAGCAATACGGTGATGATACCCAGGACCATAAAAAACTTTCTTTCCTGCTTATGATCACGTACCTGGCGTTGCAACTTGTTTTTATGAATCGTCATACGGAAATGTAATTTACACGGGCTAATATACAAATTGAAGTCTTTTTAGCAGGCACAATCCTTACTTTTGCTTCCTATGCCACCAGTGATGACGCTGCATGAAATAACCTGGATCGACCACGTGGTGGCGGTAGTCCTGTGCCTTATAGCCCCGATTATGGCTGTGCGGTCAAGACAGGAGCCGGAGGAGGAGATCGATTTTGAACCCGGCGATAAGATCAAACTCTACCATAGCAACGCATTGTTGCTCATTGTTTTTGCCCTGGTCGTCATTACGGTTTGGCGCCTTCCCGGAAGACCAATGACCGGACTCGGTTTTTCATGGCCGGTGATCAACCCATTGGTACTGCAGCTCACAGGCGTTATTTTACTCTTGTATTTCCTTGATTATTTCTTTCAATATGGCACAAAGCGTTGGCGGGAACGATCACTCAAAGAAAAACATGGGGCGATACATTTTGTACCGGTTGATTTTCGCGAACTCACGCATTTCCTCTTTCTGGCATTGGCTGCCGGTATTTGCGAAGAAATTATTTTCAGGGGGTATCTGATGCACTACTTTCTCTATTGGGCTGGAAACACACCCATTGGAATTGCTGCCACGGCCTTATGTTCTTCCATATTGTTCGCCTTCCTTCATGGCTACCAGGGTTTGGTCGCCATGATTAAAATATTCATCTTCTCCCTTCTCTTTGCGGCCATTTTCATTTTCAGCAAATCCCTGCTCCTGGTGATGTTGATCCATACCGTCATTGATATCGTGAGCGGATGGGTAGGTATTTATTTGTTAAAACAAATGAAGGCTTCCGAACCACAAGATCAGGATCAGCCATAAAGGCTAAAGAATTTCCTAACGCATAGTTTCATAATATTCCACGATCCGTTCATCGACGAGAATATCTCTTGGGGTCAGTTTTCGCTTCAGGAAAACACCATTTAACGCCCTGCAGCGGCTTAAAGCCACATAGGTCTGGCCATGCTCGAAAGCGCCTTTTCCCAGGTCAATGGCTACACGATCATATGTCATTCCCTGACTTTTATGAATCGTCACCGCCCAGGCTAACCGCACCGGGTATTGCGTAAAACTACCTGTGACTTCGGCCTTCACCGGTTGGGCCTGATCGACGCCCAACGTATACTTGTTGATTTCCCAGGTCATTCGGGGTAGTTCAAAAATGGATGGTTCACCGTCTTCTCTATTAATGCTGATGAAAACTTTTTCCTCTTCAAGCTTCACTATTTTCCCTAAAGTGCCATTGACAAATCGCTTCTCAGGATCATTGCGCAACAGCATCACCTGGCAGTCTTCCTTAAGCTCAAGTTTGTACTCCGTCGGAAAAAGTTTAGGATTGAAATCTCCCTTGACCTCTCCGGAATAGTAATATGCAGGGGTATGAAGTTGTGCCAGCCGCTCCTGGTTGATCGCCTGCGCTGCCGCATTGGTGCTGCATAATGTGAGATATGGTTCTTCAATCACGGCGTCAGGCAGATATCTTTCATTTAGATCTTCAAGCTCTTCAAAATCAATTTGACGCGTCCGGATGGAATCAAGGAGGTGTATAAAAAATCGTTCTCGCTGGCGATATACTTTGGTCAGTTCGATCATGCGTAATTCCACCTCGCGCTGAAACACATGGGCATCAAAAAAATACGGGGATGGATAATTGGTTTGGAAAAATATTCTTTCCTCTGCCGAACTGACGACGGGAGGTAGTTGGAATAAATCACCAAATAACAGCATCTGTATGCCGCCAAAGGGTTCGTTGTTCCTCCGATGCATACGTAGGGATATGTCGATGGCATCCATGACATCCGCGCGTACCATAGAGACCTCATCAATGATGATCGTCTCTACGGCTTTCAATAAACCCACAAGCCGTTTATTGATATACAGTTCATGGGGTTGTAGCAACTTTGGTGGAAATAGAAAAAAGGAATGAATGGTCTGTCCCTGCACATTGAGGGCGGAGATGCCGGTAGGGGACAGCACGACCACTTTTTTATGGGTGGTCTTTCGGAAGAGCTGAAGTAAAGTGGACTTTCCGGTGCCGGCTTTTCCGGTGATGAAGAAGTGATCTTTACGGAACTCAAGTTCCTGGAGAATGTCCTGGAAGGCTTTGTCCAGCACCAGCGGCTCTTTCATGCCCGTTCTTTAACCAACAATACATATACAGGAAAGTGATCACTATACCCGCCTGCATAAACACCACTGGTATAGGTACGCAACGGATACCCTTTGTATGCGCCGGATTTGACGGTCAAATAAGAAGGATTGAATATGCCTGCTTTGTAGTATCTCAATCCTGCACCCGTAGTAGCGAGCGAAGAAGAAAGGATAATCTGATCAAAGAGACTCCACGCATCCTGATACGCTGTGGTACCTAATCCCTTGCGGTAAAAGGATTCGTAAGGATTATACATATCGTTTGGGCCCAGGCCATCTGCAGATTTATGCGCGCGAAGGTTTTTGTGCACGCTCTCATTTACAGGATCATCATTGAGGTCCCCCATGACGATCGCATGATGGATGCCTTCCTGCTCAGCCAGGCTATCCAGAAAGTATCGATTATACGCTGCAGCGGCCTGTCGCAAATGAGCGGTGGTTTGTTCTCCGCCGCGTCTTGATGGCCAGTGATTGACACTCACCGCGATCCGCTCGCCAAATAATGTGCCGGTCGCAATGAGTATATCTCTTGAATAATCTTCTTCCTCGCCCGGCTCATGCGTTGGCAAAGGATACCAGTGTACCTTGCCAGGTGTAAAATACTTAGGTTGATAGAGTAGGGCCACGTCGACCCCCCGACTGTCCTTAGAGTCCTGGTGAATAATCTTGTATCCCCTGGAGGCCAGTGATGGTTGCTTAACAAGATCCTCGAGGACCGATCGGTTTTCAATCTCTGAAACGCCGATGAGGGCTGGCCCATCCGGCGTGTATTCCAACCCGATCTCGCTGAGCACTTTGGACAAATGCTGCTGTTTTTCCCAGTAGATCTTACTGTTGTAGACATTAGGTCCGCCGGGTGTAAACTCAAAATCATCCGTATCCGGACTGTCAATGGTGTCAAAAAGGTTTTCCAGATTGTAAAAGGAAATACAAGCAACGGTAAATTCCTTCTGAGCCCGGGACTGAAGGCTGAACAGGATAAAAGAGAGGACACCAATCCATTTCATGGGACGAAGATTAGGCAAAATTCCGGTTTTTTTATTGTCACGGCGATTTGGTTACTTTTGACGCCATGATTCGGAGCCTTCTGCTGGGCATTTCTGCCTTTTTAACCCTCGCGGCGGTCAATGCCCAGGTCATCATCACCGGTACCCTGGTCGATAAATCTGCCCAACAACCACTCGCTGGAATACGGGTGCAAACTTCTTTTCCGGAAGAAACCATTTCTGACGCGGATGGCAAATTTTCAATCAGACACCCGATGGCTGACGATCTGGTCATTCGGTTTTTCCGCGATCAGGAAACTGAAGAATACCACATTGCCTATACTGGCCAAAATACAATCGATGCCGGGACCATTTCTTTAAATTTTTTTCAGATCAATCCATTAAGGGATGATCTCCCAACCATCAATCTGGAGGAAAACGATGATCAATCTGATGTCATTATTTCAGGTTTACTTCAGTCGGGTGATGATCTGTTTTCCCAAATGACAGATTTTACATTCAGCAATGCCGGGTTTAATCGCCGCGGCCTTGATCCCGAATATACCGATGCATACCTCAATTACCTCCCGGTCAATGACCTTGAATCAGGAAATATATTCTGGAACAACTGGGGCGGTCTGAATGATGTCTTCAGAATAGATGATGATGTCATGGGTGGTGAATTGGCAGAATGGGGTTTTGGTGGCGTTAGCAATACGTTCAATACAGACCTCCGCGCCTCTTCGCAGTGGAAACAAAAAAGGATCAGCTACGCGGTGACCAATCGTAATTATCGTAACCGCATCATGGGCACATGGTCCACCGGTTTATTACCCTCAGGATGGGCCGTGAGTTTATCAGGATCAAGAAGGTGGGCCCAGGAAGGATATGTCGATGGTACGTTCTACGATGCATGGTCCTACTTTGGTTCGGTAGAAAAAAGATTTGGCGACAAACATGCACTCAACCTGGTGGTGCTCGGTGCACCCTACAAACGCGGTGGTGCAAGTCCCGCGATTCAGGAAATGTATGACCTGGCCGACAACAATTACTACAACTCTTATTGGGGGTGGCAACAAGGGGAAAAACGGAGCGGACGAGTGTACACAGGACATCAGCCTATGGCTAGTCTTCGCTATGATTTTAAAATCAACGAGCGCCTTGACCTCACCGCTGCTGCCGGCTATCAAAAAGGCAAGAGCGCATTGAGCACCCTCGATTGGTATCAGGCCAATGATCCGCGTCCGGACTATTACAGACGTCTACCCAGCTATGTGGATGATCCTGCATTAGCAGCTCAAATGACCGATTACCTGACATCAAACCCTGATTTATTGCAAATCCAATGGGATGATCTCTACCAGGTCAATCTCAACAGTGACTTTACAGTCGAAGACGTTGATGGCATTGAAGGTAATGATGTTACCGGGGCTCTGTCACGTTATGTCATGGAAGATCGTATCAGTGATATCCAGAAAATATCAGGCAATGTCGCATTGCAATGGCAGATCAGTGACCGCAGTCAACTCAACGGTGGCATCGCTGTCGTCATGCAGGATACACGCAACTACAAGGAAGTAGGCGACCTGATGGGTGGTGAATTCTATGTAGACTATGACAAGTTTGCCGAACAGGATTTTCCGGGCAATGAAGATGCATTGCAAAATGATCTCCTGCGTCCCAACCGCTTAGTCTATGAAGGCGATCAGTTTGGCTGGGACTATTATGCCAAAATGCGCCACCAATCCGCATGGTTATCCTACACACTCAATCTTCCAAAATGGGAATTTGGACTCTCAGGCTCAGTCAGAAACCAGGTATTCTGGAGAGATGGCCAGACTCAGAATGGAAGGTTTCCCGATAACTCATATGGAGAAAGCGAAAAGTATGACTTCCTCCTGCCTTCTGGAAAAGGATTGATACGGTATAAATTTGATGGTCGTAACTATCTCACCGTTTCGGGAATGTATGCGGAGCGCGGACCTACCTTCCGGAATGCATATCTTTCTCCAAGAACACGCGATAGTGTCGTAGATGGACTGGTAGCGGAAGATGTTCTCTTTGGTGAAGTGCGTTATGACCTGAAAGCGCCATATCTGAAAATCATGGTCAGTGCATTTTATATCAACAGTAAAAATGCCATAGAATCCACCAGCTTTTACCATGACGACCTTCGCACCTTTGTTAACTTCAGTCTGACCCAGATCGATAAGGAATATACCGGAATTGAAGCTGCTGTGGAGTATGACCTCACCCCTGAGTTCACTGTCTCAGCCGCCGCGACCATCGGACAATACATTAATACGTCAAGACCACTCGCTACTGTAACCCAGGATAATGATGGAGCAGTATTATTGGAGGATATCACCGTCTATGCCAATAATCTCTATGTAGGCGGTACCCCTCAACAAGCCTTTACCGGTGGATTGACCTACAGATCTAAAAAATTCTGGTCCCTCTTTTTAAACGTCAATTTGTTCCAGGAAAGCTGGGTGAATTTCAACCCCATCCGTCGAACAGAACAAGCCGTTGATTTGGTAGAACTGGAATGAAATCCTCACACAGGAAAAACTGGATAATGCGGTGACGGTCGACCTTTCCTTCTATAAATCATGGAAAGCTGATTGGCTGGTAAAGGATGGGCTCCTCTCCCTCAATATCGGCGTCACCAACATCCTCAACAACCAGGATTTTGTCAATAATGGATTTGAACAATACCGCTACGACTTTGAAAGCAAAGACGCGAGCACATTTCCAAATAAGTACACGTACATGCAGGGACTTGGATACTTTGTGCAGGGGACATTGCGATTCTGATGGTGAGCAGAGGGCAGAGAGCAGAGGGCAGAGAGCAGAGAGCTTAGGGCGTAGCATTTTAGCTGCGTCTTTGTGTCGTTGCGCGAGGAGTGAATTGTGAGTTGTGAGTCGTGAGTTTAATCAAAACGCTGCGTCTCTGCGTCTCTGCGCGAAGTAAGAAACGTGAGTTCTGAATTGTGCGTTTGATCAAAGCGTTGCGTCTTTGCGTCGTTGCGCGAGAAATGAATCGTGAGTTTGATCAAAGCGTTGCGTCGTTGCGCGAATTGAAATATAGGGCATAGAGCGTAGCGTTTTAGCTGCGTCGTTGCGCGAAAATAAACTTGTGCATGATCAGTCTTTAGTCTATCGTCTATAGTCTTTCATCTCAAGTCTTTTTTGAATGATTTTACATACCTAATTATATGCAAACCAGATTTTCTATTTCTTTTTGGTCACTCCTGTTGGGGTTATTCTTAGTGCCACTCGCATGCGTGGATCAGGACTTTGACCAACCACCCGTGGGCGGTAACGATCCAAATTTACCCGTCAATATTTCCATCGCCGAGATCAAGGCCACCCATACCTTAGATGCCTACGAAGAGATTACGGAGGATTGGACTTTCTCTGGTATTGTCATCTCTGATGATGCCGAAGGAAATTTCTTCAAACAACTCGTGATCCAGGATAGCACAGGAGGGATTGAGATGCGAATTGAAATGACCAACCTCAGCAATGTCTATCCGGTGGGTCGCAAAGTCTATGTCAAAGCAAAAGGGTTATACCTCGGTGATTATAACGGACTGATTCAGCTAGGCGCCGGTATAGGCACAGGCAGTAATGGCGATCCGGAGTTGATCCGTATTCCTGAGTCCATCCTCGGTCAGTATATCGTGACAGCGACTTATGGCAATCCAACCCCTCCTAAAGTGATCACCATCGATCAGCTCGACGTAAGTGACGTCAGTACGCTGGTTCAGTTTGATAATGTGCAATTTATCGGTTCAGATGCAGGTCAGACATACGCGGATGCGGTTTTGCAGCAATCGCTGAACCGGGAGATCGAAGATTGTGCTAAAAGAAGAGTAATCATCCGCACCAGTGGTTTTGCTACGTTTGCCGGTGATACCACGCCTACTAAGAACGGAACCCTGGTAGGCGTGCTGGGAATTTTTGGGACTGATTTCCAGTTGACACTCCGGGATCTCGATGACGTCAATATGACGGGTGATCGTTGCGGAGTGGGTAATGTTGTAACCATCGAATCTATACGAAATCAATTTACAGGCAGTCAAACGACGCTTACAGGAGGAACGATCAGAGGCGTGGTCATTAGTGATTTTTCATCTGCCAGCGTTACTGGAAGAAATCTTTACATCCAGGATGCCACCGGCGGTATAGTCCTCAGGTTTGATGCCAATCATTCATTTGCTTTAGGAAATGAAATCCTGGTCGATTTATCCGGAGGATTACTTGGCGAGTTCAATGGATTGTTGCAAGTTGATGGTATAACCTTAGGGTCAGCTTCACTTGAAAGCAACCCCGGTGATGTTACACCAAGAACTTCAACTGTAGCTGAAGTGCTGGCGAATGCCCAGGCATGGGAGTCTACGCTCGTAGAGATCAAGGATGCTACGTTGTCTGGCACAACAACCTATAACGGATCGGTGACAGTCACTGACGCATCAGGCGCGATGATCATGTTTACCCGGAGCCAGGCCACTTTTTCAGGTGATCCTCTTCCATCCGGTGTAGTAACCGTTAAAGCCATTGTATCTGAATTCAATTCACCACAATTAATCATCCGGAATACAAATGATGTTACCGGCGGTGGTGGCGGCGGTGGAGGCGACGTTGATGAAGATTTTACCGGCCTTTCGCACAACACAGATATCAATCTCTCCGGTTGGGCCAATATTGCCGTCAAAGGTTCAAGACTCTGGCGCTCACAAATCTTTAGCGGAAATACTTATGCCCAGGCCACAGCTTTCAATGACGCCGCAAACGAAATGGAGTCATGGCTGATCACACCCCCGATCGAACTTGACGTAGCCAAGCAACTCAATTTTGAAAGCGCATATGGATTCTATACGCATGATGGTTTGACGGTTTGGATCTCAAATAATTTCAATGGTACTGACGTCAATGCGGCCACATGGACACAACTCAGTCCCACGCTGGCACAGTCATCAGATACCGAACACGCCTTTATCCCTTCAGGAAATGTAAACCTCTCAGGATTCTCTGGCACAGTGCGTATCGGATTCAAATATGTTGGAAGCGGACCCGGAGGACAAACCACCTCCTGGCGGATTGACAATGTAAAAGTGACTGAACTTTGATGACGGGTTGGAGACGATACCAGCTTCCGTTGTTTTTTACAGGAGCTCTTTTATTGTGCATTATTCATATCACATCCGCTCAACAACCCCTGAGTGAAGTTAGATTGCTACCTCTGGGTTCCGTAGTTACGACTTCAGGTACATTAACTTCTGAAGATGATTTAGGGGACGCCAGGTATATGCAGGATGCCACAGCCGGCATAGCCCTGTTTGGTAATGCCCTGAACAACATCAACGAAGGTGATTCCGTCCTGGTCACGGGCGTGTTGTCTACGTATCGCGGTCAGTTGCAGTTATCTCCAATACTTTCTATCCAGGTCCTCAGTACGGACCTTAGTGTAGAAGCATTGTCGGTGAGTGATTTTACTTTAATTGCTCTGGACGGCTTTGATGCGAGGAAAGTAAGTTTGTCTTGCGCAGGTATCCAAACTTGCGAATCTGCATTTGAATCCGGCTGGTATCAACTCTATGACGATCAGGGCCATCTCACCCGACTCTGGATTGCTGAAAATCATCCGATCGAAGGTGATCAAATCCCACAGCCTCCGTTTCAGATCGACGGAATCTGGACCCATTTTGAAGATCAATTTCAATTGTTGGCCCAATCGATTATTCCAACAGATGCAGATTCTTGTTTTTCAATCCCTCCCGGAAATGTCGATTTGACAGGAGGACAATTGAAGGTGCAATGGAATGATGTTTTTCAGACAGAAGGCACACAGACTGAAGTTGAAATAGGGGAGGAGACCTACACATTTTCGGAACAGGTGGATATTCAGAGTGGCTTGATCTCCTACACTCCATCAGCATCTACATTTACAAATGGGGTGCTATATAAAGCAAGACTTCATCAGTTTCATCCGGGAATCGGCCATTTCTATTCTGTGCCTGTTGAATTTGCCATGCCATCTCCGGAGTTCAACATCGATATTTTATTTAATCGTAGCGTGAATGCTTCATTTTCGGATGGCAGTATGCCGTTGGCTACTGGTTCGTCTGTGATTGAAACAGATTTAATTGAAAGAATTGATGAGGTCACATCGACCCTCGATATCGCCATGTACAATACCGGCAGAGCCTCCATAGTGGATGCTGTCGAAAGAGCGGTGAACCGTGGTGTGCAGGTGCGTTATATCGCCGATGATGAAACATCCAATAACGCGCTGGATGGTCTGCTTTCTTTTCCAGTGCGCTTCAGAGGCGGCGATGGTATCATGCACAATAAGTTTGTCATCGCAGACGCAGCCATAGCAGATCAAGCCTGGCTTTGGTCCGGAAGTACCAATCTGAGTTCCAATCAGCTTTCCACCGATCCCAATCATGCCCACATCATTCACGATCAGGGCCTTGCGCTAAATTATCAAAGAGAGTTTGATGAATTGTGGGGCGCCCTTGATGGCCAGACCATGCCGAGGTATGGAGATTTCAAAACCAATAACACTGTGCATGAATTCCTGCTAGGAGATACACGAATCGAATCCTGGTTTTCTCCATCGGATGAAACCAACTGCCGTATTATTGAGGTATTGCAAAGCGCTGATCACCAAGCCCTGGTTGGTTTATTGCTTTTGACCCGATATGATTTGACGGATGAGTTGATTGCATTACATGATGCCGGCATTGAGGTGCGAATAATTGTGGATGATGAAGAGAGTTCAGCAGTAGCTTTGTCAAGATTACGCGCTGCAAGTGTGCCCGTGGTGACACACGATCCATCCGCGATCTTTCATCACAAGTATGCCATCATTGATGAAGGACATTTAGACTCCGATCCTGTTGTCGTAACAGGTTCACATAACTGGACATGGAGCGCGGATAACATTAATGACGAGAATACCCTGATCATTCATGATCAGTCCGTAACCAATATTTTCCGGCAGGAATTTGAAGCGCGATGGAATGAACTCAACCCAACTTCAGTTACTGCTAATCCACTTACTGGACTAACTGTATATCCCAACCCGGCAAAGGAAACAATCTATGTGATTAATCCTTTTCAGGAAACCTTCAATCTTGACCTGATCAATATCACAGGACAAATCATGTTTTCCACCCTACTTGCAGCACAGCAGGAATCACAAATCGAATTAGGTGCGCGCGTTCCACCCGGACTCTACTTGCTAAACGTGAGCCATGATGGCCACATAAAAGCAATACAGCCCATTGTAGTACAATAGGTCAGCAAAAGTAAAGTAGCGAATACAGGAAGTGGACCTGTTGCTTATGCGTTGGAAGAGGAATCAGTCGAACCTGTAGATTCCATCTTTCTGTACGCTTCGGTCATCTCTTTAGAGATAGAACCCTTCGTAATGCGCACAAATGTCTTTTCCCCGATCAGCAGCGTTACAATACCGCCATCAATTCGGTTGACACGACCAATCAAACCACTGGCGGTCACGACTTCCTCACCTTTATCCAGTGATTCAAGGAATTTTACTTGTTCCTTTTGCTTCTTGGCCTGAGGCCGTATAAAGAAGAAAAACACAACAACAAACATCAGTAACAAAGGCCAGAGTGATCCGAGGAGACTAGGCTGGGCCTGAAGAAAAGTAATCAACGTCATACTGTTTATTTTTTTGGATTGACATTTCCCGTGATGGAGACTTTGCTCGAATTAGGGAATGTGTTGGCAAAGATAGTCACCACTTTAGTTTGGTGGCCGGGTTTATTTAAACTATTGAATTTCACCACTATAGCTCCTGTGCTATCCGGGGGAATCGGATTTTTGGGCCATTCAGGTATGGTACAGCCACAGGTAGAGGTCGCCTGATTGATCAGTAGCGGCGCTGTGCCTGTATTCGTAAACCTATAAGTGTGCTCTACCACATCGCCCTCATTGATCGATCCAAAATCAAAAAGTGTATCCTGCCAGGTCATGATCGGCAGAAAGGAGCTATCAATGCTGCCATCAGACCGAACAGGATTATACACCAGATCTGCGACATTTCCCGTGGGGGAAAAATCCTTGTCCTTCACCTGTTGGGGCGCTGCCGTTTCATTCTTGCAGCTGAAGTGCAGGCCTAGTACGAATGCTATGAGGATGTAAAATGACTTGTTCACCACGCAAATCTATTATTTTTGATCGCGACATGCGTATTTACCTCATCGGTTTTATGGGAAGCGGCAAGACCACGCTGGGCCAGCGTGCCGCGACATTCTTCGAGGTTCCTTTTGTAGATACAGACAGTGTCATAGAAGCCCAGGCCGGACTCTCCATCACTGAAATTTTTACCCGCTTCGGTGAAGAATACTTCCGTCAACTCGAAGCCGACGTGCTGAAGCAAACAGCCTTTTACGAAAAATCCATTATCGCCACAGGAGGTGGACTGCCATCCTACCATGACAATATGGCCTGGATGTCCCATCACGGCATCACCGTATACTTACATTGGAATGAAGCAATGATCCAATCCAATCTATCCAGCCACCAACACTCCCGTCCCTTGCTCGCAGGACTTGATGAAGCAGATACAGGAAAAAAAATCTCAACACTCCTTTCTCATCGCAAGCCCTTCTACGAACAATCAGCTATCACGATAGAGATGGAAGGCGATACGGAGAGAGATTTGGAACAGCTGGTAAGGGTGTGCAGGTACATATGGTGAGCGGTGAGTTGTGAGTTGTCAGTTGTGAGTGGTGAGCAGTGAGTTGTGAATTTTAAACTGCGTCACTGTGTCGTTGCGCGAGGTAAAGATCGTGAGTTGTGAGTAGTGAGTTGTCAGTTGTGAATGGTGAGTAGTGAGTAGTGAATTGTGAATTTTAAACTGCGCCTCTGCGTCTCTGCGCGAGATAAAGATCGTGAGTTGAGAGTCTTCAGTTAAAATCAAAACGTTGCGTCGTTGCGTCGTTGCGCGAGAAAATGATTGTGAGTCATGAATGGTTAGCAGTGAGCAGTGAGCAGTGATTCGTGAGTATTAGGGGTTACAGATTATCTATTCGGAATTGATTAAATAATTCATCTCGAGTCTGGCGTCTCACATCTGGCATCTGATATCTCGAGTCTGGCATCTCACATCTGGCATCTGATATCACGAATCTGACGTCTCACGACTCACGTCTGACGACTGACGCTTCAATCCACCACCTTCTCCAGCGCGGCTTCACTCTGAATCAGCCTTCCGGTATTATTTCCTCCCGGGATCTGCTTTCCTGTATCATTCAGAATATCATAAAGCTCCCTCGTCGTCAATGCAGGGTTAAATGACTTCAATAACGCAGCTAATCCCGCCACCATCGGCGTGGCCATCGACGTACCATCCATAGCTTTGTATTGATTGCCGGGATAAGTGGATAGGATATTGACACCGGGAGCGGCTATTCCATATTTAATCCCACTTACGCTATTTGAAAAAGATGCTTTTTGTTCGTCCGGGCCTATGGCAGCTACCGCGATGGCTCCATTTGCATTGGCAGGCGCATAATCCTTTGCGCTTTGATTGCTGTTGCCAGCCGCAACGATGACAATAGCACCTTTGGCATTGGCATAGGCCACGACTTCGTTATATGCTTTCTGCCGTGTATCGGATGAGATACTCCCTAATGACATGCTGATGATATCCACCCCCATATCGGCTGCTTTGATCATACCCTGAATGATCGCTTGCTGTGTACCCATGCCGCTATTGTTGAGCACCTTGATACTGGTCACTTTGACAAAGTCCTGACTGGGGATCAGCGAAGCTACCCCCACTTGATTATTGGATATCGCGGCTGCAATACCCGCGCAATGTGTTCCATGCCCCACGACATCTTTATCATTTGTAGTGCCACTCGATTTAAATTGTCCATTGAGATCTTCGTGCTGGGCATCAACACCGGTATCAAGAATGGCAACGATTGCAGTTTTACGGGGCTTAATTCCAGATGCTTTTAGTTTGTCATGCACCATATCTCCCTGAATCGCATTCCATCCCCACTGACGATTTGCCATTGGATCATTGACATGCTTAACCTGAAAGGTACCTGCTTCGGGTTGGTCAGCTTGGATTTCAACCTGAATCACTTCGTTGTATTCCACATGTTCCGTGCCGCTGATGCGCTTGAGTTCGCGGATGATTTCCCTCGTTTTTCTTTCAGCATCGTCAGGAATACCGATCACCAGAAATTCATCCAAACGACTCGCTTTATAATCTGAAGGACTAAAGGCAGGTTCAACGACCAAACCATACCGTTCGATCAGTCGTGCATAGCCTTTAGGCATCGTGCCATCTTTGGTCTCTACCAACAATTCAAACTGATCATCCGCGGCAGTGGCCGTTTTGTAGGTTTCGGGAAACGTACTGTACAACATATTGAATCCCGCAAACTGAATCAACCCATAAACAATCAAAGCCAGCAACAATACCACGATCGGATGGGCGCGAACGTAATTGAAAACCTGTGATACAATCGCAAGAATGGCCATATCCCGGAACAGGATCAGCAGTTTGTATGAAAGTGAAGCTTCGGTAAAGGCCAGGGAACAAAGGTAGATCAGGAAGGAGATCAGGAACAAACCGCTCATCCTTCGGCTCATGCTGCTGTTTTCCCTGAAATAAAACCATAAGATCAGGCCTGTGAGGGACAACAGGTAACTGACAGGATAGAGTAGGTTGAGCATATGCAATAAACAAATACGATGTCAATTTAGTGCTTTCTGTGTGACCCATATCCCACATTAGACGAATTCCATCCCCTTTCCGCTTAACAGTTGTTAACTAATCGCTTACATTTGCGCCCGGATAACCAAATGCTCCATTTTGGGTTTATACAAGAGATAATAAGTAATCAAGAATACCATGAACGAAAGAGTACATTGCCTCATCATAGGTAGCGGACCTGCAGGGTATACCGCCGCCATTTATGCCGCCAGAGCCGGCCTTAAACCTGTCTTGTATACCGGCGCAGAGCCAGGGGGTCAGTTGATGATCACCACAGAAGTTGAAAATTATCCAGGATATCCAAAAGGCATCCAGGGTCCTCTGATGATGGATGAATTCCGTGAACAAGCTGAACGATTCGGTACGGATATTCGATATGCGGTGATCAATAAAGTAGACTTTACCGGGCCGGTGCACAAAGCATGGACCGATGGCGGAGATGAAATTGAAGCTGACGCGGTGATTATTTCTACAGGTGCCAGTGCCAAATGGCTTGGCCTCGAATCAGAAAAGCGACTCACGAACAAAGGTGTTTCCGCCTGCGCAGTCTGCGATGGTTTCTTTTTCAGACACATGGATGTGGCGGTTGTTGGTGCAGGGGACACGGCGGCTGAAGAGGCCATGTATCTCAGCAAACTTTGTCCGACCGTACATTTGATTGTCAGACGAGATGAAATGCGGGCCAGCAAGATTATGCAGGACAGGTTGTTAAAGACAGCCAATATCATAGTGCATTGGAATTCAGAAACGGAAGAAATCATTGGCGACCAGGAAGTGGAAGCTGTACGTATTGTCAATTCAAAGACCGGCGAAAAGAAGACCATTCCTGTGAAAGGCTTTTTCGTAGCGATTGGTCATAAACCCAATACAGATATTTTCAAAGGTTGGCTGGATATGGACGATGCCGGTTACCTGATCCCGATTGCGGGCACCAGTAAGACCAAGATCGACGGTGTTTTTGTTTCCGGAGACGCTGCTGACAAAGTCTATCGCCAGGCGATCACCGCCGCAGGTACCGGCTGTATGGCCGCCCTCGATGCCGAACGCTATCTGGCGTCAAGGGAGATAGTGTAATTACGTTTCAACACCTATATTTACTCTGTATTGATTACGAATTACAGCCCCCTCCGCCCCCTAAAGGGGGAACCCAATTAGTTAGAACTTTCCTAAACATAGTAATGCATCACTCACCACTCACAACTGACCACTGACAACTGACAACTCACAGCTCACCACTCACCACTCACAGCTCACCACCATTCCAACTTCTAACAACTCACAACCTACAACTCACAAATCATGTCCTCCACCCGTTTCCGTCCAGGCGTACTTCATGGGGATGAAGTCACCGCTTTGTTGAATCACGCCAATGAGCACAATTATGCCCTTCCCGCAGTCAATGTGATCGGGACCAATTCCATCAATGCGGTCCTGGAAACTGCACAATTGGTCAATTCGCCCGTCATGGTGCAGTTTAGCAATGGGGGAGCGGCGTTTTATGCAGGAAAAGGATTGAGTAATGATCAGCAGAAGGCTGCTGTGATCGGCGCAATAAGCGGAGCGGAGCATGTACATCACATGGCCGAAGCTTATGGCGTGACCGTGATCATGCATACGGATCATTGTGCCAAGAACCTGCTGCCGTGGATGGATGGTATGTTGGCGTATCAGGAAAGATATTTTGAGAAATTTGGCCGGCCGCTGTATAGTTCACATATGTTGGATTTGTCTGAAGAACCACTTCATGAGAACATCGAAATATGCGTGGATTATTTTAAGCGAATGACGGCGATGGGCATGACCCTTGAGATAGAACTCGGTGTCACTGGCGGAGAGGAGGATGGTGTGGACAATACAGGCGTGGACAGTAGCCGGTTGTATACCCAGCCTCATGAAGTGGCGTATGCGTATGAAGCCTTGAAAGCAGTGAGCCCCAACTTTACGATTGCCGCGGCTTTTGGAAATGTACATGGGGTGTATAAGCCGGGCAATGTGACACTCAAACCGATCATCCTCAAGAACTCACAGGATTATGTGCGCGAACAATTTAACACGGGCCAAAATCCGATCAACTTCGTATTCCATGGAGGATCAGGCAGCAGCCAGGAAGAGATCAGGGAAGCCATCGAATACGGTGCGGTAAAAATGAATATCGATACCGATATGCAGTGGGCCTTCTGGGATGGCATCAGAGGCTATTATAAAAAGAATGAAGGCTACCTGCAAGGCCAGATAGGCAACCCGGAAGGAGAGGATAAGCCCAATAAAAAGTACTACGATCCGAGGGTATGGTTACGTGCGGGAGAGAAAGTATTTGTGGATCGGTTGAAACAAGCGTTTACCGATTTGAATTGTATCAACAGGAATGCATAAAAAAAGGCGCGGTCAACCGCACCTTTTTTTATTGCTATGTTATTCTTCTTCGTCTGGGTTGAATGTGATCGGGGTGATCATGGGCAATCCTACCCACTTTCTTTCTTCCGGGCCAATCGTAAAGAAGGACAATACACCGCCGGAAGCTTTAGCAATCCGCTCAGCAAAACTGACATATCCTTTGTAGAGATAAGCACCGATGGATGGATTTAATGCGGCAAGAATCGGATTCAGTCCGGAAAGGGTTTCTGATATCACCTGGTTGCGGCTGGCTGGATCAGAAGGTAAGGCGGCAACAAGTTGCTTGATCTTATCTGCAATTTCCTTATTGACTTCCTCGTGAAATTCGTTGAGACGCTCATCTCCGGCATAGGTGCGGATTTCAGCGATTTTTTCTGCCCAACTCAATTCAGCTTCATCAATATTGCCATCTGCACCGGCAATCAATACGGTGATATAGGCATGAGCATCTTTCAGCAAAGTGATCTGCTCCGTGGTCAATAAACTCAAATCCTGATCCATGTAGTTGTTTTTACTTTTTCGAGGGGCAAAATTAGTTATTTTATGACAGAGCCTAAAATGGTCCTTCTAAAGCCATTTTGTACATAAAATTTTATAATATACACATATTCAATTGTATATGTTCATTCAAATAAAGCATTACTTCATTGTCGATTAATTCTTAATATATTGAATATCAGTATGTTAAACGATGGAAACATTTTTAATATTTTATGTTCCACGCAGGGCCTGTGGCTTCTGTAAATAGACTTATATTTGCACCGCTTTTTAAAATACCTGTTACCTAATTAGATCGATATGCAAGGCAAAGGAATAATCAGGTTTTTCCTGATTCTGCTTACCGTGGTTTGTTTGTTACAATACCTTTATTTGTTTCCAACCCGCAAGGTGGAGAAGAAAGCAGATGATTACGCAACTGCTGCTTCCGCCTCCATCACGGATGAAGGCGCAAAGAGTATGGCCTTTAAAATGGCCCGCGCCAATTACCTGGACTCCATGTCAAGTGAGCCAGTGGTTAAGATTCCTTTGTTGGGAACGTTTAGCTACCAAAAATTAAAACAACAGCAAATTGCGCTCGGCCTCGATTTGAAAGGAGGGATCAGCACCGTACTCCAGGTGGACCTCCGCGAGTTTCTTGAAAATCTTTCCAACAACACCAAAGAACCTGCGTTCAAGCAAGCGCTGGATAACGCCGATAAGGCATTGAAGAATGCCCAGACGGATTATATCTCGCTGTTTGCCCAGGAATGGACCAAAGTGAGCAATGGTCAGAAACTGGCTCCGATCTTTTCCCGCAATGCCACCCTTCGTCAGGAGATCAATTTTGAGACCTCTGATGGTGAAGTGATTCGTGTATTGAGGGCGAAAGCAAACGAGACCGTAGATCTGACGTTCAAACGCCTCAAGGATCGTATTGATAAACTTGGTGTAGTTCAACCTAACGTATCCCTTGATAATACGCGTGACCTGATCCTCGTAGAACTGCCAGGTGTGGATAACCCTGAGCGCGCACGTAATTATCTGCAGTCTACCGCTAAACTGGAATTCTGGGATGTGTATCGTGTTTCCGATGTTGGTATCCTGGAGGCTTTTACCGCCGCAGATGCCCAGCTTGCTAAAATTGCAAAAGGTGACACGACATCTGTAGTTTCAAATTCAGCCGCCACTCGTATTGACACTATATATACACCTGTCGTCGATTCACTGGGTCAGGTGATAGACTCTACCATGACTACGCAGGAAGTTCCCGCCAACGCAGATATCGCCGGCGCATCAGGTCCGCTGCTGTCCCAATTGAGCATCAACTACTATAATGGCCAGACGATCCAGTATCCTTTTGCGGTCATGGGTGTGGCTAATAAAAATAAGATCAACGCCATTAACGACATGCTCCATCACGAGCAGGTGCGTACGATCTTTCCTCAGGATGTCAAGTTCATGTGGAGTGCAAACCCCACCACTGACGAGAATGGGGAAGAAACCGATCAGTATGAGTTGTATGCCATCAAAATGAAGCGTGGTTCGGATAAGGCTCCATTGGAAGGCGATCGCGTGGTAACAGCTACATCCGCTCCGGATCCGGTGACGAATGAAGTAGCAGTTACCCTGCGGATGGACAATATTGGCAGTAAGACATGGGCAGATATGACCACCAAAGCCGCACAGGATAATAACCGTGAAATCGCCATTGCGCTTGATGACGAAGTGGTTTCTGCTCCACGTGTGAACGAACCCATTACGACAGGAAGCAGCCGTATCTCCGGCAACTTCACCATCCAGGAAGGCCAGGATTTGGCCAATATCCTGCAGATCGGTAAGCTTCCAGCCAGCACCACCATTATTCAGGAATCCCTTGTAGGTCCTTCTCTGGGTCAGGACAATATCACTAAATCCATGATCACCATGATCGTATCGATGATCATTGTGATGTTGTTTATGGTGTTCTACTATAGCGGAAGTGGTGTGGTAGCCATCATCGCCCTGCTGGCCAACCTGTTCTTCATCTTCGGTGCATTGTCTTCTATCGGAACCGTGCTTACTCTCGCCGGTATCGCGGGTGTTGTACTGACCATTGGTATGGCCGTGGATGCCAACGTTATTATCTATGAAAGATCCAGGGAAGAATTGCGCGCAGGTAAGAGTTTGAAAACAGCGATTTCAGATGGTTTCAAGCACTCTTATTCCGCGATTATTGACGCCAACGTCACGACCATCCTCAGTGCTATGGTACTGGCCTACTTCGGACTCGGACCTATCCGCGGTTTTGCGGTAACCCTGTTGATTGGTGTGGTATTCTCCTTCTTTACCGCGGTGATTATCGGCCGTATGCTCATCGAATGGTGGGTTGGAAAAGGAAATACCATCGGATTCTCTACAAAGCTTACAGAGAACACTTTTGCCAACCTCAATGTGGATTGGTTAGCTAAGCGTAAAGTAGCTTATATCATCTCTGCCGTGATTATTGGAGCAGGTTTTGTATCTATGTTTACCCGTGGATTTGAACTAGGCGTGGACTTCAAGGGAGGTTATTCCTACAATGTGCAGTTCGCTAAAGAAGCCAGTGTTGATCTGGAAAAATTACGTACGACATTAAATACCACATTCGGTGCCGGTACAGTAGTCAAAGCTATTGATGCGGTTAACACCTATAATGTAACCACCAGCTACCTGATCGAAGACAATGCCACAGATGCACAGGCCAGAGTAACCGAGAAATTGTTTGAAGGGGTTCAGTCCGTCGCGGAAGCCGGATTGACGCTTGACAATTTTAAGATTACGGACTACTCAGGTACCCACATCAGCAGTTCAGCTAAAGTTGGTGCAACCATCGCGGATGACATCAAAAAGAGTTCATTTTATGCGGGCATCATCGCTTTGTTGTTGATTTTCGTATACATCCTCATTCGATTCAATAAATGGCAATATTCATTTGGTGCTGTATTGGCTTTGTTCCATGACGCTTTGATCGTATTGTCTGTTTTCAGTATTTTCAGAGGACTTCTTCCTTTCTCTATGGAAGTGGATCAAAACTTTATCGCTGCCATTCTGACTGTGATCGGTTATTCTATCAATGACACCGTGGTCATCTTTGACCGTATCCGCGAAAACTTTGGACTGTACACGGGAAAAACAAAAGGAGAGATTATCAATATGTCACTCAACTCTACGATGAGTCGTACTTTGATCACCTCTTTGACGGTGTTCCTGGTGGTTCTGGCTCTATTCTTCTTCGGAGGTGCCAGCATCAAAGGATTTGCTTTTGCCCTGGTTGTAGGTTTGATTTCCGGTACGTATAGTACTATCTTTATTGCCGCACCTATTTTGGTTGACCTTTCCGGGGAGATTAAGCCTAAGAGCGGCACAACACACAGCTTTAAAAAGACAGCTGACATTAAATAATCATCATCTCTACTGCATAAGGAAGGGGAGGGCTATCCGGAAGGGTACTTTCCCCTTTCTCTTTTAGGAACAGATTTACTCCGGTGAAAGCACTATTTTGCAACAGACTGACTTCCATAATCGTTTACAAATTCATGCGTATCACGATTGCCGTATATCTAATCGTTTTCGGAATGAGTGCCTGCACGTTTACCCGCAAGGTGCAAACGGGTATGCAGGCCTATGAGGTCAAGCAGTTTTCTGTCGCTACCCAACTTTTTACCAAGGAGTACGAAAACAGCCGTTCCCAGCAGGATAGAGCCATACTGGCTTATTACGCCGGTGAATCGTTCTCCCAAATGAATGACCCTGCCTCTGCCGCGCCATGGTATTTTAAAGCCCACCAGGATGGTTTCGGTCCGGAAGCACTTGAGCGCTATGCAGAAGCGCTGAAAAAACAGGAAAAGTATGGAGAGGCACTGAAGGCCTATGAAGACTTGTTGAAATCTGCTTCCGGAAATGCCGGGTACAGATCAAATGTAACCCTCTGCCGGCAAGCCATGGAGTGGCAGAAGAATCCCAATCCTGCCTATAAGATTACATCGGTTCCCTTTAATACAGCATCCTCTGAATACTCACCTGTGCCCATCGGACCTGGCAAGCTAATCTTTACCAGCGACAGGGATATCAGTGAGTCAGGTAAAACATATTTGTGGACGGGAAGAGGCTTTTCCGATCTATATGTAAAGACCTCGAACTCGGATAGAGTTGAGACATATGATCCGGTCATCAATTCTGAAGACAACGATGGTACGCCCGCATTTACCCCGGATCAGCGTACGATAGTGTTCACCCGGTGCTATGTGGATGATGACTACGATGCGTGGTGCCAACTCATGCTCAGTGAAAGATTGGGAAATGAATGGTCCACGCCACAACCCCTTCCATTTGTCAAATCGAAAATAAATTATGGACAGCCCGCTTTCGCAGCTAACGGAACCGTTTTATTCTTCGCTTCGGATGCGGAAGCCGGACAGGGTGGCCATGATCTTTATTTTTCGCAGAAAGACGGCAATGGAGTATGGTCTGATCCCATCAACCTGGGGGCTGTGATCAATACTATGGGCAATGAACAATATCCAACGGTGTACAAGGACACCTTGTTCTTCTCCTCAGATCGATTGGCTGGACTGGGCGGACTGGATATTTTCAAAACGTACATGAATGCCGCAGGTCAATGGATGCCTCCAATCAATCTCCGGTCACCCATCAATAGCGGAGCGGATGATTTTGGCTTTGTCGTAGACACTTTTGCACCTAAAAGGGATAATGTGCTATTACAAGGGTACTTCACATCCTCACGCGGAGGCGCCGCTCGCCAGGATGATATTTATGCCTTTGAAGTAACGGGACCCAAACCTGAAGATATTGTCACTGAAACACCGGGCGACACTACTGAGGAAGAACAAATTGACTACCAATTGTTCCTTTCCTTACGCGTAATGGAGCCTGAGTTTGAAGTCAAGGATGACCCCAATAGCAAACGCGTTGGCAAAAAACCATTACCCAATGGCCCGGTGGTCGTGACTGAAGGGCTCTCTGATCAACGATTTGTAACAGATGAATTGGGTCAGCTCATCCTTAAGCTTGAATGGAACAAGCAGTATTCTTTTACGGCCAGGTATCGCGATCATCTTGCGGTCACGTATGACCTTAACACGGCAGATATTGAAAAGGATCCTAAAAAGCCCGTAAAGACCATTAGTCAAACGCTTGAATTGGATCCTATATTTAAGAACAAGGAAATCGTGCTCGAGAATATTTTCTATGATTATGACCAATGGTACATTCGGGAGGATGCCAAACCATCTCTTGATGCCTTGTCAGTCATTCTGAAAAACAATCCTTCTATTCGTATACAACTCGCATCACATACGGACTGCAGAGGGACTGATGAGTACAACATAGAATTGTCCCAGAAGCGCGCTCAAGCGGCCGTAGATTATCTGAAATCAGTCGGTATACCTGAACGACGGCTCATGGCACAGGGATTTGGTGAAACAAATCCCGCGGTGGTTTGTGAGTGCGAACAGTGCACAGAGGCTCAGCATCAGGCAAATCGTCGTACGACGTTTACCATCATCGATTGATCAAAGGACGATATTGACCATTTTGCCGGGAACAATCACTACCTTTTTAATGGATTGTCCTTCGAGCCACTTTGTGATGTCAGGCATTTCCATGGCACTTTTTTCAAGCACCTCATTTGAAGTTCCTGCAGGTAGCGTAATCTCAGCTCTCCTTTTGCCATTCACACATACGGGATAGGTGATGGTTGAACTCACCAGCCATTTTTCATCAAAACCTGGGAAGGCTGAAGTATGTACGGAACCACTCCCGGCTATTCGGTGCCACAATTCCTCTGAAATAAAAGGAGCGAATGGAGCAATAAGTTGCACCAATGGTTGTAATACCGCTTTGGAACGTTCATCTGTTTTCCGCAATTCATTGACACAGATCATAAACTGGCTGATCGCCGTATTGAAAGAAAATCGCTCGATATCCTCACCGGTCTTTTTGATGGTGGCATGCAGGATCTTCATGGAGCCTTCCTTTGGATCATCATCCGTCACGAGCCATTGCCCCTGGTCATCATAATACAAGGACCAGAGTTTACGTAAAAACTTACTGATGCCCTCAATCCCCATCGTATCCCAGGGCTTGGATTGTTCGATCGGACCAAGGAACATTTCATACATCCTGAAACAATCCGCGCCGTATTTTTCAATCACATCATCGGGGTTGACCACATTGTGATAACGCTTTGACATTTTGCCCACTTCAGACTGTGTATAGAAAACAGCATTGGTAAAATCCGGTGCACGATAGATTCCATCTGCGCATTCAAATACAGCATTGGCAAATTCTGAACGCCATTGTATAAAAGAAGCAAGTCCGGTGGCATCCAGATGGGAATTAGGTTGTCCGTACGCAGAAACAAAGCTGATATGCACGGGTATGGACGCAAGTGCTTCATCAGGAATATTCCTGGCGGCAGCTACATCAGCACTAACGAAATGAATCTGACCATCCGTGCGGTCCTTCAGCATCAGCAGGCTTTCTATAATGCCCTGGATCATGCCCTGATTGATCAGTTTCTTAAACGGCTCTTCCGTAGGTACATACCCAAGGTCGTAGAGAAACTTATGCCAAAACCTGGAATACATCAAATGCCCCACGGCATGCTCAACACCTCCTACATAGAGATCCACATCCTGCCAGTATTGCAGTGCATCTTTAGCGGCAAACTCTTTCGGATTATGCGGATCCATATAGCGCAGGAAGTACCATGAAGAACCTGCGTAGCCCGGCATGGTATCTGTTTCGCGATAGACTCCTTGTGCAGGTTTGGCCCACGCATCCAATCGAGCTAACGGTGAACGTCCATCTGGAGAAGGTTTGAAGTCATCCAAATCCGGAAGTTCAAGAGGAAGATCTGACGAATTAAGGGCATGAATCAGTCCTTCGTCATTGTAGGTGATTGGAAAAGGTTCACCCCAGTACCGTTGGCGACTGAAATTAGCATCCCTTAGCTTGTACGCAATATGTCTTGTTCCAAATTGATGTTCTTCCAGATAGTCTAACATCTTTGTAATGGCTTGATCAACAGACATGCCATCGAGGAACGAGGAATTGACCATTACGCCCTGACGATCTCCTATCTCAGCACCGGCTACTCCTGATCTTTCTATGATTGGTAGTATGGGTAATTGATGTGATTGTGCAAAGGCCAGATCGCGCTCGTCATCACCGGGCACGGCCATGATTGCACCTGTACCGTAATCCTTGAGCACATAATCCGCGATCCAAACAGGAATTCTTGCATTAGTGATTGGATGAAATGCATACGATCCGGTCCAGACACCTGCTGTTGTTTTCTGGGCCGTCTTTGAAGTTTGGCCAGAGGCTTTCAAATGCTGATCAACGGCATCTCTTTGTTGAGATGTTATCAGGAAAGGCACCAGATCATGATCATTGGCGAGTACGACAAAGGCACAGCCAAAAATAGTATCGGGCCTGGTAGTAAATACTTTTACTTTTTCCTTTGTCGGCAGATCCAGTTCAAAATCTATGTATGCGCCTTCAGACCGACCTATCCAATTGCGCTGAATGGTCTTGAGGCTTTCGCTCCACTGGATATTTTCCATGCCACTGAGCAACCGATCCGCATACGCCGTGACCCGAAGTGACCATTGCATCATTTCCTTTTGCACGACGGGATGTCCCCCACGTTCGCTGACGCCATCTTTTACTTCATCATTGGCGAGCACCGTTCCTAAAGCTTCACACCAATTCACATATCCTGTTTTACGGAATGCCAATCGGTAATTCATCAGTACGCTCTGCTTCTCATCTGCAGTCATTGCTTTCCACGCAGAAGCATTGAAAGGAACATGTGGTGTGGCGGCTGCATGTATGCCGGTACTCCCGGAAGCTTCAAAGTGCTCAATCAGGTCTGCAATTGGTCTTGCTTTTTGAGTTGCCTTATCGTAATAATGATGATAAAGCTGAAGGAAAATCCATTGTGTCCACTTGTAATACGACGGATCATCCGTACGCACTTGTCGGCTCCAGTCAAATGAAAAACCGATGTTGTCGAGTTGCGCCCTGTAACGCGTTATATTTTCTGAGGTGCTTACTGCCGGGTGCACACCTGTGTCGAGGGCGTATTGTTCTGCCGGAAGTCCAAATGCATCATATCCCATGGGATGAAGCACATTGTACCCCAACATCCGTTTGTGTCGGGAATAAATATCACTCGCCACATAGCCAAGCGGATGACCGACATGCAAACCCGCACCGGAAGGGTAGGGAAACATATCCAATACATAATACTTGGGTCTGGAGCTATCCTCTGTTACCTGGTACAACTTCGTTTCCGCCCAAATCTTCTTCCACTTGCTTTCGATTGCCTGATAATCCAATTTCATATTGTCCCTTTTCAAATGGGAGTGCAAAAATAGGCAGAACCTTCGGACTATTTGGTCAGGTCCGGTCACAGCCCCGGATAGGGCTCAGGGCGTCCAGCAGGATATTGCCCTGATATAATACAGGATCTTCAGGGTGATAAGCTTCCAGCATAATGTATTGATAATCTGCCTCCGGGATGAATCGAACCTTGTAAGTCTGCCAGAAGGTATGTTCGATCAATGGGCTCTCAAACATTAACTGATCCCGGCCACATTTACTTTTAGATAACCATACCCTCAAACGCAAAGGTCCGTGATACCCGCAATAGGTATTGGAATGTGCCAGGTCAAGGGACCAGTTGTAGCACCTTCCCTTTATTAGTGCTTCAGGCAACCGCTGACCTATAACTTCCCAGGTATTGTTGCTCCGGGTGATCAATCCCAGAAAGGTCTCCCCATCCGATGGATAGTCATAGACACCCCAATACCCCGGAAGGATATCAGGTGTTGTTCCTTCTTTGCAGGACATCCATCCCTGTGGTACCGTCGCATCTGCCGGCAATCCCTCAAAGGAACCATTGATCAATTCAATATTCTGCCCATACATAGCATGAGAATGTAACATGATCATTAGAACTCCCAAAAGCCATTTCATAGGTGAAAATTATTAAAATCCCGAAATAATGACCCCCTTTGCCCCCTATAGGGGGTACCTCTCCGATTGGATTCCATTCGTTAAAAAATGAGACGTTTGGC
>CAZYHJ010000025.1:0-14846 GCA_964646645.1 uncultured Saprospiraceae bacterium
GCCAGGGCATGCCGTAGCCGGTGATTGTTTTCCTCCATCATCGTCATGACTTCCATTTTGTTTTCAGTATTGAAGACAGACAGGTAGACTTTTGCGCTTTGCAGATCCGGCGATACGACGACCCGGGTGACGGTCACGAGCGCCCTGTCAAAAATATAGGAACCCTCTTCCTGCAGCACCATACTGAATTGCCTGCGCATGAGTTCACTGATCTGTTTCTGTCGCTTAGTTTCCATGCTAAATGAGGGTGGTGAGGTTCAAATGTAAAAACTTATTCCCGCACCGGTCGAAATTACATCTTGCGGCGCTGGGGGCGGAGTACTTATCTTGCCAACTTTAAACCTCGACCTTGTACCAGAGCGACTCCATATTACTGCAGCCCATCGAATATATGAAGGGCATCGGACCGGCCCGCGGGGAATTGCTGCGCAAGGAACTCGGGATCCATCGGATCGGGGATCTGCTATGGGACTTTCCATTCAGGTATATTGATAAATCTGAAATTTCCACGATCCGTGAAGCCAGAAATTCCGGTGAGGCGGTTCAGCTCAAAGGGATTTTTACGGATAAACGTATTGATGGCTCCGGTCATAAAAAAAGACTCATCGCCAGTTTTGAGGACGGGTCAGGGGAACTTGAAGTCGTATGGTTTCAGCGCGCCAAAGAAATAGACAGCTGGATCATACCAGGGAAACCTTACCTGATCTATGGCAAGCTCCAGGACTTCAGAGGAAAATTTAGTCTCGTTCATCCCGAAATCGAGGAACTCACACAGGACAAAAGCCTGACGACCGGGCTGGAGCCTGTGTACAGCAGTTCTGAGAAATTGATGACCCGTGGCCTCGACAGTAAGGGGCGAAGGAAGATCCTGAAGCAACTCATCTCCATGATCCGGCCCCAGGATATTCCCGAGAATCTGCCGGATCACATTCTTTCCAGGCTTAGATTTTTCAGTCGGTTTGATACGGTTCGGAAAATGCATTTTCCGACCTCCCATGATGAAATGACCATGGCGCGCAACCGGATGAAATTTGAAGAACTTTTTTTCCTGCAGTTGATTTTATTACGGGCCAAAGTGAGGCGTGAGGAAACGGTCAAAGGATTTGTGTTCGGTGAGGTCGGTTCGTTATTCAATACCTTTTACAATCATCATCTTCCCTTCACATTAACCGAAGCACAAAAGAGAGTTATTCGGGAAATACGGAAGGATATGGGGTCGGGTCATCAAATGAACCGTTTGCTTCAAGGGGATGTCGGAAGTGGGAAAACGATTGTGGCGCTCATGTGTATGTTGCTTGCCGCAGACAATGGCTTTCAATCCGTGATGATGGCCCCGACGGAAGTATTGGCGATGCAACATCATCAATCGATTTCTGAGTTGGTTGCCGGCCTGGATATACGGGTTGATTTTCTTTCTGGGAGTGTCGTGGGGCAACCACGTCAGGAGATCCTTGAATCATTGAAATCCGGACGATCAACGATCCTCATTGGCACGCATGCAGTGATTGAAGAATGGGTGGAGTTTGCGAGACTTGGTTTAGCGATTACGGATGAGCAACATCGTTTTGGTGTAGCTCAGCGTGCGCAGATGTGGACGAAGACCACATCTAATCCACCGCATGTGCTTGTGATGACGGCTACCCCTATTCCAAGAACATTGGCGTTGACGATTTACGGTGATTTAGATATTTCTATTCTCGATGAATTGCCGCCCGGCAGGAAACCCATTGTCACCACACAACGAACGGAGGCGCATAGGGGAAAAGTGGTGGAATTTGTGCGAAGCGAAATTAAAAAAGGACGGCAGGTGTATGTGATCTTTCCGCTGATCGAAGAATCGGAGAAACTAGATCTTGAAAACCTGCAGGATGGGTATGAACGATTGCTGGGATACTTCCCGAGACCGGATTACCAAATCTCGGTCGTGCATGGCCGTATGAAAGCAGAGGAAAAAGATGTGGAGATGCAACGGTTTAAGGAAAACAAAACGCAGATTATGGTGTCTACCACGGTCATTGAAGTCGGGGTCAATGTGCCCAACGCATCCGTGATGATCATTGAAAATGCCGAACGTTTTGGATTGGCTCAATTGCATCAATTGCGTGGCCGTGTAGGTCGCGGTGCCGATCAGTCCTACTGCATCCTGATGACCAGTTATAAACTATCCAAGACCGCTCGCGAACGCCTGGATGTGATCTGTAAGAGCAATGATGGATTTGTGATTGCGGAGGCGGACTTGAAATTGCGCGGACCCGGTGATATTGCCGGCACAAAACAGAGTGGTGCCTATGAATTTAAAACCGCCAATCTTGCGGAGGACCAGGCCATACTCCGGACAGCCAGAATGCTTGCGGAAGAAATCCTTACAGAAGATCCGATGTTACAACGCCGTGAACATCTATCCTTATCCCGATATCTTTCCACAGAGTACAAATACAAACAGGACTGGTCGAGGATATCATAGGGAAAAAAGGGTCCTCCATCGAAAAAACGGCCCACCCTACTCCACGACTTCCTATCTTGTACAATCTTAATCCAACTTCGTATGAGACCCAAATATAAAGTCACCGGTTGCGCCAGATTCTTTTTGTTCCTGGTCATTTTTCTTCCCATTGTGTTTTTTGGAGCCGCCTATATCCGGGGAGAAAACGGTGTGCAGATCATTAAGGATTATTACCATCAGGTGATCGGAGGCAAAGAAAAATCTGATGCCAAACCTGAGACAAAGAATGAAGCCAAGGAAGAAGACAATTCTTCAAAAACAGATGGTCGATCAGATGACACAGCGCGATATGAAATAGAAGTGTTGAAAGAAGAATTGAAAAAAGCGCAGGAGGAAATTGTGAGGTTGAAAGCGGAGATCAAAGCGTTGAAGGAAAAGGAATGACATAGGGGCAGAAGAATTTTTCCTATAACCGTCAGTCGTGAGACGTGAGTCGTGAGTATAGGACATTTAAAATGTTTGTTCATTTTCTAATTGGGTTCCCCCTTTAGGGGGCGGAGGGGGCCCAAATGAGCAATGAGGAGTGAACCATTAGGTTTAAAGCGTTGATCAGAAAAATTACTCCGTGAACCCCGTGCACTCTGTACAACTTATCCTCTCGCGGGAGTCCTGAAATATGCTTTTCTTTGCGGCTCAAATCAGATCTAAAAACAAGGAGCTATGAGCCAAATCAGGATACTTGCGAATGACGGGATAGATGAAACCGGAAAGGCATTGCTTGAAGGTGCGGGATTTGAGGTGGTGACTACACATTACAAGGCGGAAGAACTTGAAGAACAGCTCAAACAATTTGATGCCATTACGGTGCGGAGTGCCACACAGGTCAGAAAGCCCCTCATTGATGCATGTCCCAATCTCAAAGTGATCGGAAGAGGTGGCGTAGGGATGGATAATATTGATGTGGCCTATGCGCGGGAAAAAGGGCTGGGCGTATACAATACACCTGCAGCTTCATCAAGGTCTGTCGCAGAACTTGTCATAGGACATGCATTGACAATATACCGTCAATTGCATCTGGCTAACAGAGCCATGCCGGTGACCGGGAATACAGAATTTGCGAAACTGAAAAAACAATGCAGTGAGGGCAACGAGCTTCTTGGAAAAACGATTGGCATCATTGGTTTTGGTCGAATAGGTCAGGAAGTGGCGCGCATTGCGCTGGGTATGGGTATGCATGTGGTGGCTTCGGATCCTTTTGTCAAGGAAGCAATGATTGTCATCAGCGTACATGGTGCAGCACAAACCATCACCGTACCGATTTCAACCACTGATATTGAAACCTTGCTTTCCACCTCTGATATCATCACGATCCATATTCCAAAAGCAGATAAGCCGGTGATTGGAAAAGAGAACCTTTCCGGATTAAAGAAAGGCGTGGTGCTCATCAATACGGCGCGCGGCGGTGTATTTGATGAAGATGCGTTGCTTGAGGGTTTACAATCGGGTCAGATTGGCGGCGTGGGTATGGATGTGTTTGTGGGTGAACCTACACCGAGAGCTGACATTCTCAGCCATCCTAAGATTTCACTCACACCTCATGTGGGCGGTTCGACTGCTGAAGCGCAGGAGAATATCGGCACAGAATTAGCTCAATTGATCATTCAGCATTTCAAGAAATAGTCTTTACAACCAGGCAAAACTTATTTGCGGTTTAAGATGGTTTTGACGGAGGATGTCAAGAAACTCATCTTCCTCTTTCAAGTAGGCCCCTAAACTTCTCATGTGCGGCGTATCCTGCTGGCAATCGATCCAGTCATACCCTGCGGCTTCGAGCCTGGATGCAAGCGCGATAAATCCGATTTTAGAAGCGTTGGATTGTTCTGCAAACATACTTTCTCCGGTAAAGATGCGGCCAAGGGCGATTCCATATAATCCGCCGACTAAAGTGCCCTCTTGCCAGACTTCAACGGAGTGAGCGTATCCCATCATGTGCAAGGTGACATAGGCTTCGATCATTTCTGCTGTAATCCATGTGCCATCCTGTCCGGCCCTTGATATGGAAGCGCATTTTCGCATCACTGTTTCAAACTGTTGATTAAATGTCACATGGTACTTTTTTCGATTGAGCAGATTGCGCATCGAATGTGAAATGTGGATCTCAGATGGTCTGAGCATGAGTCTGGGACATAAACACCACCACATGATCGGCTGACCCTCACTGTACCAAGGAAATATACCCCATCGGTAAGCTAACAGCAATCGTTCGGGAGACAAGTCGCCCCCAACGGCCATGAGTCCGTCAGGTTCGCGTAAAACAGGATGTGGGAAAATTAATGGATGATCCAGAGCATAAACCGGCATGGTATGCAGCTCACCGGTTCACCTTCTCGTGCTCGATGATCGCATTCAAGCCACGATCGACCAATGCATCCTTTAAAGGTTTCAGCACGTCAAAGGAGCCTAGCTTAACACTGGCCTTGCCCTTTGTGTGTACAATCCAGGCCAGTTGCTCAGACTGTTCATTGGTGTGATTCAGCACTTCCATAAAGCACTCAATCACCCAATCAAACGTATTGTAATCGTCGTTGAGGACAATGAGTTGCGTGGAATTGTCATTGGTGGTGAGGGTTTCCACCAGCACATCTTCTTGTTCTTTGGACATGGTATCGTATAACATACTTGATGAGCTTAGGGGACAAAGTTACAAAACTTGGCTCAGGCGGCGTGCAACTTTCTCAATGTATTTTGAACGGCTTCGAGGTTTGGCAATAACCCTGCATTCTCAAGTACTTCTGCGTATTGGATGATGCCATCGCCATCGATGACAAACGCTGCGCGTTTGCTCACGCCTTTCATGCCAAACCCGAATTCCTCATAGATAGCATCGTAATTCCGGCTGACGTCCTTGTTGAAATCAGATAACAGGCGGAAGTTGAGGTCATAATCCTCCTTGTATCTTCTCAGGCTATGTATGGAATCCACCGAGATGGCCAGCACGTCGGCATCAAGTGAATTATAGGTTCCGATATCATCCCGGGTGGCGCATAATTCTTTGGTACAGGTACTGGTAAACGCCAATGGGAAGAATAGCAAAACGACATTTCTGCCCTGGAAGTCAGCAAGTTTGATGAGTTCCTTATCTGAGGCATATAACGCGAAATCGGGGGCCTTATCTCCAATTTGAAGGGACATAAATGGTGATGTTAAAGGAATGGATAATTGATTTGTGTATAATTGTGCGAAGTAAACACCAAAATCACGTTTGAGTTTAAAACGGGCCTATATTGATTTACACATTGCTGTCATCCTGCTGGCTGGTACGGCCATTCTGGGCGACCTGATTTCCCTGCCTGCAGGTGTATTGGTGTGGTGGCGGACATTGATCGCGGGTGCGGGAATTGCTATCTATCTTTTCCTAAGGAAGCGGCTGCACCGGGAGTCCATTGTGCGTCAGAAAAAGATTTATTTACTCGGGGCCATGGTGGCCATTCACTGGATATGTTTTTTCGGTTCCATTAAACTCGCCAATGCTTCTACGGCCTTGATCTGTTTTGCCACCATATCTTTTTTTACGGCCTGGATTGAACCTATGGTAACACGGAGGCCACTGGTGCGGCATGAAATCGTATTTGGGCTGATGGTTATTCCGGGTATTGTGCTGATTGCAGGTAAGGCCGAAGGGGATGTGCTCAATGGCATTGTGCTGGGCATTGCCGCTGCGTTGCTGCTCGCTGTATTTTCAAGCCTTGAAAAAAAATGGATCACTGCTGTTGATGCGGAACACATGACCATGATGCAGATGACCGGGGCGTGGGTCACCATGTGCGTATGGTTGGCGGGAGAACATTTATTATTTGGTGTCGAGCGATTCTGGCCTGATCTGAGAGATCTTGGATACCTGTTGATTCTTGGCCTGCTATGTACCTGCGTTGCATGGGTGCTTTGCACAAGAGCCGTACGATCAGTCACGGCCTATGACTCCATTATGGTGATCAATCTCGAACCGGTCTATGGCATGCTGATGGCGCTGGTGCTGCTCAATGACCGAAAAGAACTCAGTGCCTCTTTTTATATTGGAGCTGCTATTATCCTGGCTTCCGTCATCATTCATCCTATCTGGCAACGTCGATATGCTCGCACCTGAAATACTCAGCTATACTGA
The DNA here is from genome assembly GCA_964646645.1 of uncultured Saprospiraceae bacterium. Taxonomy (GTDB): domain Bacteria; phylum Bacteroidota; class Bacteroidia; order Chitinophagales; family Saprospiraceae; genus Opimibacter. The sequence goes on from CAZYHJ010000025.1 coordinate 6,606, forward strand.
ACAACTTTCCCTGGCGTATGACCCGATCCTTCATGAAGTGGAACGGTCCACGCATCTGCACACGATCGCTCCTCAAATGATGAGCGGAAAGGTGCAGGGAGGATTTCTGACTTTATTGGCCTCAATGTTGAATGCAAAACATATTCTTGAAATCGGGACCTTTACCGGTTACGCTACTATATGTCTTGCGCGGGGACTTGCTTCGTCACCAAACAGCAAGGTGGTCACCATTGAATCCAATCCCGAATATGAATTTCTGATCAACAAACATCTGAAACTCGCAGGTATTGAAGATCGTGTGGAAAGTGTTTTTGGAACTGCCCTTGAGATACTTCCCCAGCGACCTGAAACATGGGACATGGTCTTTATTGACGGCAATAAACAGGAATATCACGAATACTACAATGCAGTAATCCAACGTATGCGGCCAGGCGGATTGATCATCAGTGACAATGTACTCTGGAGCGGAAAGGTAGTATTTGAACCCGACGATGTGGATGCAAGGGTGATTCGCAAATACAATGAGATGTTACATCAGGATCCGAGGGTAGAGGTGATGATATTGACGATCAGGGATGGGATCAGTGTAGCGAGGGTTAAGGTTTAAGCTGGGAGCAAGGAGCAATGAGCCGTGAATCGTGAGACGTCAGTCGTGAGTTGTGAGTTGTGAGTCGTGAGTTGTGAGTTGTGAAAAGTAAATGAGGAGAGGTTGTTTTGTAAAAACAACCTCTCCTCATTTTATCATTTAAACACTGTGACGCGGCGGACGGCGATGCCATCGGCAGCGATGAATTGGAATTGATACGTACCGGAAGGCAAATGTCCAATGCTCAATCTTTGGATGGTTGCATCAGGTTGAAGGGTCCGAGTAAGGACTTGTTGGCCGGCGGCGTCAACTATATTCAGTTGCCATTTATCAGACGTGGGTTGAGTGAAACGGATATTCACTTCATCGGTGGCTGGGTTTGGAAAAATATTGAGGCCATAGGTGTCTCCGATGTCGGGTATAGATGTAGTCCCCACTTCAATGATCTGCTGATAGACACTATAGCAACTGCCATTTGTAATGGTCAATGTCACCTGGTACTCCCCTGCCTCTGTGTAGCTATGCGTTGGATTTTGTTCCGCGCTGGTATTGCCGTCGCCAAAATCCCATGACCATTCCGTGGCCTGACCGGAGGAGATGTCGGTAAAGTTGACTGCCAGATCAGCTATGTCTGTGAGATATCCGGCGACAGGCCCTGCTTCCACAACAACAGGCACTTCAATCGGATTGCTCCTGCATGGAATTTCCTGAACCTCCCAATTATAGAAATAGTAATAATAAGACAGCTCATCTCCGCTTGCGTTTGAACTATAGATGGAAATGAGATTATCCACGGTATACGGATATCTGGCGCCACCGTCATTCCGATACAGATTCTGGCTGAGGTTGCCTATGCTGTATTTCCCCACTTGATTTATTTCGAAGTTCAGCGGAACTCTGCTTTGCCCATTTTCAACAAACACAGTAGTGGATTGAATCAATTGATCGTTTTCATCATAAAGATTGAATGTTCTGTCGGCTGCGCCCTGGGCATAGACCACTACGGATTGAAGGGTTAATGGCGTAAGTACTTCAAACAATAATCTGCCTTCAAAACCTGTATTGTGAATAGCTCCGCCCCAGAATGTATTGCTGAAAGGCCCTACCCTTTCCACTTGTGCATCACCAACCTGAATCACCGAATAGTTAGTATTGGTGGTCAATGGCGGTGTTGTAAAGGAATTACCTTCATGCACCTCATTGCCTTCATAACTCCAAATGGCGGTATTACCATCTAAGACATCAGCTTCAAGCGTTACTTGGCTTCCTTCACAAAGGATTCTATTTCCGGAAATAACTGGAACAGGCGGATCGCCGAAAGTGATATTCATGCCGAACGTATCTGTTCCTATATTGTTTGTGACAATCAGGTTTACGTAATAAGTGCCGGGTTGGTCGTAGATATGAATTGGATTTTCTTCTTCACTGGTCTGCCCATCTCCAAAGTCCCATTGGTAATACTGGGGAATATCTTCAGATGTATCATCAAATCTGAATAATCCATAACAATCCACGATATCATCTACGGCGAAACTGGCCTTAGGAGGAGCTGTTGCTACCAGGCAAAGATTTGGCATGGAGAAATCTTCAGTTTCATCTCCGACTGCGTTTCTACTTCCCTCATCCGCATAGGCGCCAAGTCCTCTCTTTGCAAAAGCCTCCCATATCAGGCAGCGATGTGCATTGTCGTACAATAAGGCATCTGCCTTTAATATCCCGTTACGGGCATCAACATAGCTGGGATTACATCCTTGATGTTTCATGCCCTCGATGATAAGCGTCAGGGCGGTGTGATTGCCACCGTTGCCTCCATACAAGTCAGGATCAAAGCCCTCGGCATCAATCAGTGCCCAGGTCACATCCCATATGGCGGAACACCAAATCTCTCCAACTGCATGTGGTCCGTTGCTGCCAGCGAGGTCGCCATAGGTTTGAGCGTTGATGGACATGTCTGTTGAATATGGGAACCTGCGCAAGCCTCTTCCATCTTCTGCGTTTTTAGAGTAGGATGCAATTTCACGCGCATCCGTGCCCTTGTCCCCGGGTTCGATCGTGGTGATCAACGCCAACCAGTCGCTCCATCCTTCCCCACCCTGTTCGGCATGGCTCAGGCAACCTGCCTCTAGGGGCCCACCCGTAAGACGGTTAGACAACCCATGGGCAAGTTCGTGCGCAATGATCCCGTTATCAAGACATCCATCTCTGTTTTGGCTTGAAGCGCCAGATCCAAAGGCTAGTGTAAGATGCACACTATCTCCTGCTGCAAGTGCCGCTTTAATTCTTTCACCATCTGCCTGTGAAATCATGACAGAAGGGATATTAACGCCTCCGTTGCCTCCCATGGCAATCGGCGGGGCTTCGACATTCTGAACCACGACCATCGCTATGGCTCCCGCGGCTTCTGCTGCAAATACTTTTGTCAGATATGAGCACTGGCCTTTATCAATGATGGCAATTTTTCCTTCGAGTTCCTGCGCATTGAGGAGATCGTCGCAGGCATCGTGAAACGGATCTTCGGCATCGACTACAAGTACGGCCTGACCGCTTACAGGAATTTCAAGCCCTGGACCGAAAGAGGCCTCCACCGCATCGTAAAATCCTGTTATGGAGTCGGGAGACGTGATTTCCATTGTAGTCTTTGCCTCGGTCAACCACATATACATCTGCATGCGTCCATTCTGACCGTCTTCAGGGGTATAGAAGTTTGCATTATTCGTACCTCCTCCGTCTTGTCCTTCAGCGACCACAAAATCATTTCCGAAACCCTCACCTGAGTAATTGGTTTCCTGGAAATTTCCCGCGGCCTCATCAAAGCCATGTACATAGAGAATGTCATGCAATACATTGTTGGCATAAAACAGATTCGTAAGATTGGCATCAAGATTTTCAACCGGATTTACATTGAGATCCTGTGGAAAATTGAAATTCAATTCTTGTCCGCCATCGGGTGAATAGCCGGGCGAATCAAAGTTTTGAATATCATCGTATACATAGACATTATTGCCTCTTGTGATAGTGTGTTCCGGGCCTTCAACCCCATCAGTGTCATGCCATCCGTAAGGCGAGGCGATGTCCAAATGTGGATCCGTCACGAGTTCACGTTCACCAAAGGAAGGGGCTTCAACAGGAAATGGAAAGACATTGTATACAGCTGAGTCACTCAGTGCAGGAAGCATCGACTGTCCGGAATATTGATTAACACCACAAGTTGCATTTCCTGAGTGATCAGCATGTGGGTGTCCAAAATCGCAATAAAGTGTCCAGTTATTTTTCTCAATGAATTCCCCTGTCAACGCATCAATGCGGATATTCCATCCATCGGCGGTACCTACTGGATGTATGATAATATTCCAGGCCAGTATTAATCCTTCATCCGCGACGAAAATCAATTCAGCCTTTATATTTTCTTTTGAAATACCCGCCTTGGTATAGTGGTATCTGAACCGGTCGGCATCCTTATCTAATTGTTGGGGTTCCTCTGCCAGCGTCAATCCGAGATGCAATGCAGCATACCTTATGGCTTGCCCGGCAGAAATTGTCGGCTGGACGGCATTTGCCTTTTTTGCCGCATTCGGGACAAATCGGTTGGCCACATGGGCCACTTTTCCATCCTTGAGCACTATTGTACTGACGGCATTGAAAATTCTGATGCCATTAACCTGCTGAACCAGGTAGGTGTAAGTCAATCCTGACTCAGGATGATCATACTGACTGGACACCGCGTAATGGCTGATGTCCTGATCCGTCAGGTTCCATTGGGATTTTTCCTGCCGGAGGTATTGATCAATCGTGGATTTATAACGTTGAGCTTGAAGGGTAACAGCGAACAGCACTAATACAAAAAGGGTACTGAGCCGCCTGGAAGATGGCAATATCGACATAGAAGCAGAGTAAATTAAACGTTTAAAATGGTCTGCCTTCAAAAGGCATGACGAATCTAAGAGGAATTTGGGATTTTGCTCTATCCCCTTTCATGCCTTCCGGACTGGCTAACCTCACCAATATGCCTAAGTTTGCAGCATGGCCGGGATTTACCTCCATATTCCCTTTTGCCGGAAGGCTTGTCATTACTGCAACTTTCATTTTTCCACGTCCATGAAAACGCGGCCCGACATGATCCGGGCGATGGTCAGGGAGATTGAACTTCAGGCTGATTATCTCCGGGGAGAACCTATCACTACCATCTATTTTGGAGGGGGCACTCCTTCCCTGTTGACTTCTTTGGAATTAAATGAATTGCTTGACATGATCAGGCAAATCCATCAGGTAACTGATGATGCTGAGATCACCCTTGAAGCTAACCCGGACGATATTGAGGTCGAAACATTGGCTGCCTGGAAGGATGTTGGGATCAACCGGTTGAGTATAGGCATACAGGCGTTTCAGGATGCATTGCTTACCGCCTGGAATCGCAGTCATGATCGTCGGCAAGGCATACTTTCCTTGGATATGGCCTTAGCGGCCGGATTTGAAAACATCACCACGGACCTCATCTATGGAGGAGAAGGGCTCACGGATGAAGATTGGGCGTATAACATTGAGCAATTGACATCAAGGCACATTCCTCACATTTCGAGTTACGCTTTGACGGTTGAAAAAGGAACCGCCCTACATCATCAGATAGATAAGGGAAAAGTGAGCATGCCTGATGATGAACAATCGAACCGGCAATTTGCATTTTTACAAAAGGTACTTGAAGCGAAAGGTTATCAGCAGTACGAAGTCAGCAACTTTTCCTTACCCGGATATGCCTCGAGACACAATACGAGTTATTGGGAAGGAGCGCCATATCTGGGCATCGGGCCTTCAGCACACAGTTATAATGGAATAAGTCGTCAATGGAATATCGCACACAATATCAAGTACCTCGAGGCGATGGCGGAGGGGCAAATTCCTTTTGATCGTGAAATACTGACCGAAGAGCAGCAATACAATGAAATCATCATGACCGGCTTGAGAACCGCAGCGGGTATCAATACAGATCGAATAAAAAAGCTGGGAGAAAATTATTTTTCACGCCTGACGGATGACATCATGCAATTCAATCAACGTCCCGGCTATGAAGGAGCCATAGTGTTTACCGCGGCAGGACATCCGTATTTGCGAAAAGAATTTTTATTTTTTGCGGATGGTATCGCGTCAGATTTATTTCTGACTGAGGAGGAATAGTGCTTCCTTCAGTTGATATTCCAGTCAGGTTTTGGGCAAGTTGCAGCTTGTCTCCGGATTATCTTTTCAAATTGAGTTCAAGTTTTTCCAACAACTCCATAGCAGCCTCGGCGATAATGGTGCCAGGACCGAAAATGGCCATGACTCCTAAGTCGTATAAATGTGCATAATCGTGTTCGGGAATAATGCCTCCCACAACTACACCGATATCCGGTCTGCCAATTTCTTTAAGTGCCTGCAAGGTGTCGGGCACGAGTACATTGTGTCCTGCGGCCAGGGAAGAGATACCAAGAATGTGTACATCATTTTCTGCGGCTTGCATGGCGGCTTCCTGCGGAGTTTGGAACAACGGACCGATGTCCACGTCCCATCCGAGGTCCGCAAAACTGGTGGCGATTACTTTGGCACCGCGGTCGTGACCATCCTGGCCGAGTTTGGCCACCATGATCCGGGGACGACGACCTTGGCGTAGCGCAAAAGCGTCGGCCATGGCGCGGGCCTTTTGAAACGATTCATTCATGCTGATTTCTTTGGCGTAGACTCCGGAGATCATCACCGGCGTGGCTTTAAAACGGCCGAATACGGCTTCCATGGCATCACTGATCTCTCCCAGGGTCGCGCGGTGTCGCGCGGCTTCAACGGCTGCGGCGAGTAAATTACCTTCTCCGGATCTGGCGATATCCGTGATCTTTGATAATGCTTCCTGCACAAGTTGTGCATTTCGATGTTGACGGACATTGGAGAGGCGGGAAAGTTGGGCCTGGGTAACCGCAGTATTATCCACTTCAAGCAATTGCAATGCGGTCTCTTCTTCCGGTTTGAAAATATTTACCCCTACAATCTTATCCGTGCCAGAATCGATGCGTGCCTGACGGCGCGCGGCGGCTTCTTCAATCCTCATTTTTGGAATACCTGTTTCCATTGCTTTGGCCATGCCGCCCAGGTCTTCCACTTCCTGGATATGCTTCCATGCACTTCGAATCAATTCATCTGTTCTGCGCTCCACATAATATGACCCGCCATACGGATCAACGATGCTGCAGATGCCGGCGTCTTTTTGAAGGAAGAGTTGAGTTTCACGGGCGATAGCTGCGGTTTGATCAGATGGCAAGGCCAAAGCTTCATCCATTGCATTGGTGTGCAGGGATTGAGTGCCGCCAATGACCGCAGAGATCGCTTCGATGGTCGTTCGACCGATATTGTTGTAAGGATCCTGGGCCGTAAGGCTCCATCCGCTGGTCTGGCAATGCGTGCGCAAAGCGAGTGATTTTGGATCTTTTGCTCCGGAGCGTTTCAATATTTCAGACCAGATCACGCGACCTGCGCGCATCTTTGCCACTTCTGTAAGATGATCCATCCCTATGCCCCAGAAAAAAGATAGCCTGGGAGCGAAATCATCAATATCCAAACCTGAAGATAACCCTGTCCTGATATACTCCCATCCATCTGCGAGGGTGTACGCCAGTTCGAGTTCGGCCGTAGCACCGGCTTCATGCATATGATAGCCTGAGATACTGATTGAATTGAATTTAGGCATGTGCTGCCGGAGATAAGAGAAGATATCCCCGATGATGCGCATCGATGGCTTTGGTGGGTAGATGTACGTATTCCGTACCATGAATTCCTTGAGGATATCATTCTGTATTGTCCCTGTCAGTGCTTCGGGTTTGACGCCTTGTTCCTCAGCCGTGACGATAAAAAAAGCCATGATCGGAATCACCGCGCCGTTCATGGTCATGGAGACGGACATCTGATCGAGGGGGATCTGATCAAAAAGAATCTTCATGTCTTCGACGCTGTCGATGGCTACGCCGGCTTTGCCGATATCCCCTTTGACGCGGGGATGATCGGAATCATAGCCTCTGTGTGTCGGGAGATCGAAGGCCACTGACAATCCTTTTTGTCCGGCAGCAAGATTACGGCGGTAAAAGGCATTGCTTTCCTCTGCGGTAGAAAACCCTGCATACTGGCGGATGGTCCAGGGGCGGACGAGGTACATTGTCGAATACGGCCCGCGCAGGAAAGGGGGTAAGCCTGAGACATATCCTGCAAGATGAGGCTCGCGGACCGTTTCTTCCGGTTTGTTTGACCAATCGAACTTAAGTAGCTTGTCCTGCATGGAGTAAAGGTAAAGAATAACGAATAGTGAATAACGAACAAGGATATGAAAGAAGTACGAATACCGAATAGCGAACAAGGAATAGGGAAGTTTTGATCATACAATAGTCTTCAAAGGAAACTCCATTAAAAAACTTCGTTATTCGCTATTCGATATTCGTTATTCGTCATTCAATCCATTTTCTCGGTCAGGATATCCATTTCCGCAGTGGTACCCCCTTCTAGGGGGCAAAGGGGGTCGACATGGGAAATATCCAATTACAAACAAGGACGTGAAAGAAGTACGAATACCGAATAGCGAATAAGGAATAGTGAAGTTTTGATCATACAATAGTCTTCAAAGGAAACTCCATTAAAAAACTTCGTTA
>CAZYHJ010000025.1:14946-20778 GCA_964646645.1 uncultured Saprospiraceae bacterium
GAAGTTTTGATCATACAATAGTCTTCAAAGGAAACTCCATTAAAAAACTTCGTTATTCGTTATTCGTTATTCATTATTCGTTATTCTTTACCTTTGCGGGCTACTAAACGACTGGTCATTGGTTGAATTTGAGAAACATGTGTTGGATAACGGGCTGACCGTATTGATCCATCAGGACAAGAATACCCCGCTGACGACCACAAACCTCCTGTATAAGGTGGGGTCAAGGGATGAATCGCCGGATAAAACAGGATTTGCGCACCTCTTCGAACATCTCATGTTTGGAGGATCGAAACATGCATCGTCGTATGACGAAGCGATTCAATTGGCCGGAGGGGATTCAAATGCGTATACCAATGCGGATATCACCAATTTTTACTGCACCCTGCCGGCGGTCAATCTTGAGACCGCACTTTGGCTTGAAGCGGACCGGATGCAGTTTCTCAATGTCAATCAGAAAACGCTGAGTACGCAGCAGCAGGTGGTCACCGAAGAATATAAGGAAACATGTATCAACCAACCTTATGGCATGGTCTGGCATATGCTGGCTGATCTTTGCTATAAGACGCATCCCTATCGCTGGCCGACCATCGGAAAATACATTGAGCACATTGCCGACGCAAAACTTGCCGATGTGCAGGCTTTTTATCATTCCTTTTACGGACCTAATAATGCTATTTTGTCCATCGCGGGACCAACCGATCCCAGGGAGGTACTGGCCCTGGTCAAACGACATTTTGATCCGATTCCATCCCGTCCGGTTTTACGCCGCACATGGCAGGAAGAACCGGAGCAAAAAGATGCCAGACTATTGACCGATGAAGGAAAATATCCTTCTTCCGTTCTCTATCTCGCATGGCAAATGGATGGTCGTAATGGGGACAAGTATTATGCATTTGATCTGTTAAGCGATGTGATGAGTCTCGGGCGCTCCTCCTTGTTTTATCAGCGGATGGTCAAGACGCTAAAAGTGTGTGCGCATATGGATGCCTACATCACCGGCTCTGAGGACAAAGGGTTATTTATCATGGAGCTCCGACCTGCAAAAGATGTTTCGATGGAGGATATGGAAAACCATCTTTGGAATGAGTTGGGTAACCTTCAAAAAGAACCGGTCAATACATTGATCCTGGACAAACTGAAAAACAAAAATGAAAGCACGGTGTGCTTTGGAAACGTCAGTGCTTCACACAAATCAACCAATCTGGGGTATTACGAATCCCTGGGTGATGCTAACCTCATCAATACGGAGGCCGAACGCATCGCCGAGCTTACGCCAGAGGATATTCACCAGGTGGTCAATATGCTCCGCAGGGATAATGTAAATACACTGCGGCTGATCGGAAACGGGCATGAAGGTGCTGAACCCGTTTTGGAAAGCGAGGAGGACGAAGATGAGTAATCCGGCTTAATATCGTAATTGATCTCTGTCGATTCTATTGAGCGGATTGAGAAACTTAATATTGGCCTTAAAGGATACTCTTTCGTACCAGACATCACGAACATCGTACGAAGCACTTTGAAGGATGTCTTTACTTTCCAACAAGGGCAAATAAATCTCAAACACATCTTTCCATAATACAATGGCTGCTCCCCCGCTGTAGCTGAATTGCGTTTTTGACTCCACCGCGGAGTTAAACAGGGTAGCATCCATGTAAAAGTGTAAAAACCGGAAAGGAAAGGCCTGGCTTACACCTGCGGCAAGCATCCAATCCTCGCCGATACCCACAGTAGATAACGTCTTCAGATGCGCATCTCTTTCAAACGCCTGATGGGCGAAGAATCCTGACTCTGCATTTCGACCTCCCAGCCATTGATCAAACATGTAATCTTTCGAAAAGTACCCGTTAGAAGCGATTCCATTAAACGTAAATGCAACGTTAGCATCAGGTTGATCATATACAGGCAGCCAACCTGCAAAACCACGAATCCATGTGCCTCTGTGTTTATTCTTTCCGACAAAATGCTGCTTGTACAGGAGATTAATTCTCACAAAACCTTTTCCAGCCTGGACATTGGCCTGTCCCTCAAAAGGTCGGAGGACATCATCGGACCTCATCTCGTACATGAGTTCATGCACGCCATAACTGCGCTGGTCCTCCGCATAAATACCTTCTTCAAAATTAATCCCACGTCCGTAATCTTGTCGGATGTGAACAAACCTATATTTCCACCAGCTGGTCAGACGGGGATGTTTATCCGAGGGATTAGATCGCAGGGCGAGTGTGGGTTCCCATTTGAAATACGCATCCCGGAAAAGATAATGGGTATCCAGGTTGTAGCCAAAATCATCCAGTCCGAGGGAGAGTACAAAGCGGTCGAACGGGCCTTTGTTTATTTCTGAAGTGTATCGCAGCGTAGCAAAGCCTCTGAATTTTTTACTCTCCAGGCCATACATCGGGGCTGCTATCCATTTCAACTTATTTTGCGGAAACAACCCGGATGTCAGCGCAATACCGGGCATAAAACCATCGGCCAGGTTGTAGCCAAACAATGGAGTAACACTGATGATGGGTGCGCTATAACTTTCAACTTGCGGAAGGAAGCGGATCCGGGGTAAGATGGTGCGGGGCTTAATATTGGCGGTATAGTTGGCGTTGATCCCCATCATGCCATCATATATCCGGACCTCATCGCAACGCTCGTCGAGGTGAATGGTTTTTTCGTTCTCAAATCCATTGACCCAATGGTCCTTGAGTTTTTCATCCTTCAGAAACGTAGTCAGTTTTACAGGAATGTTGGCGTTGCCTTTATTTGAAATAGTGATTTCCTTTTGCTTTGGATCAAAATCGGTGAGCCGGTAATCCAATTCATGCGCACGTTGAATCCAATCCTCAAAAAACCAGGTGAGATCACAGGAACAGGTGGATTCAAATGACTGTCGCAAGTCTTTTGGTGTGACATGCGTAAACTGGTGATCTGCATAATACTGCCGGAACATTTGCTTCATCATTTCAGTGCCCAGTTTGTCCTTCATGATCTCTAATCCCTGGGCTGGCAATCTGTACGCGCTGAAAAAATACTGATCATCTATTTGTTGTTCCGGTGATGCAGCAGGTGGTTGAAGCTTTCCTCCAAAACGGTAGTTGTACTGATGGGCATCCAGATCGGGCATCCCCTTTCCTGAGTGCATGATGCCGGGAACATATGTTTCAATATACTCGGGATGATACTGGAGCCGATATTGATCTTCGATAAAAGTATTCAGTCCTTCATCCAGCCATGGATACTTTCGCTCATTGTTGGCCAGGATACCATAGAGCCAGGTATGGCCTATTTCGTGCGCGATGACGAGATCGAGAAAAGTGGGCCCCCTTGTATAACTAATCTGGGCGACCATCGGATATTCCATATAGCCGCCGCTGCTCGCGGGTGCAGAGACAACGCTCATCCGGGGATAGGGATAAGGACCAAGCCAATCACTATAAAATTCGATGGCACGTTTAGCATACATCGAGGCATTCGTCCAGTATAGTGAGTCAACAGGTTCCTGATAAACTTGCAGCTTCGTTTCCTTCCCATCCTGAAACATGATCACTTGTGTATCCACTTTAAACGAGGGGCTGGCAAACCAGGCAAAGTCGATGACATTCTCCGCTTTGAACATCCATTTCGAAGTCGACTTTTGATCCTGTTTTGATTCCAGGACCCCAGTGGCCGCCACGGTGTATCCCACGGGTACTTCAACCTCTACCGTATAATCAGCAAAGTCATTGTAGAACTCGCCTTGATCGAGGTAGGGCATGACCTGCCATCCTCCCTGATCGAAAACAGCAATGTGCGGATACCACTGAGTGAATTGGTATGAATCACCCGTCACTCCAAGTCGTGACAAAGACTCCGGCACCTGAAGCCGAAATGGAGACGCCAACGTTATACTTTCTCCGGGATTGAGTCCGGGGGAGGGCATGAGCCAGGCGATATCGGGTTGTGTATCATCTATCCTGAGCTGTACGCTTCTATCTGAGGAGGTAAACGTCAGGCCTGATATCCAACCCGTCGAGGTAAACGGAGCACTTCTGAATGAAAAATCACCTTGATTCAGCAACTGTTTTCCGAATGCAGAATTTTTATCAGCATATGCATTGGGCCATAGATGAAGTCCAAGTGAATCGAGCTTCACATTTGACCTATTGGTATATGTGATTTCAATGGATCCTTGAAGCGTATGCGAAGCCGTATCCAGTTTGGCTACTATGTGATACGCAGGGCGCTGAGCCAGGGACTCTACAGGTATTGCAAAAAGCATGAGGACAATGAACCCGGTAAACGAATAGCAAAAGCGATTACTGATTGCCCATCTTTCCACATCAACGGTTTTTCGCATTTTTCAAAGATATAGAGTTTGAGCTATTCCCACAGTTGGTTACAACCCCAAATGACCATAGCACACAGTCCTTCCATTTACGGTAGAATGATCTTTTTTATTGATCTTGCGGTATGAACTATGAGGGAATGACCGAAAAAATACTGCCTGTGCTTCAACAGGCCAGCAAAGCCATTCTGGACATTTATGTGGACGAGGATCGGTTTCAGACGGAACTGAAAGGCGATGACAGTCCACTGACAGCGGCGGACAAAGCATCAAACAAGATTATTTGTGACGCGTTGGGTGATTTGTTTCCGGGGATCCCCGTGATTTCGGAAGAAACGAAGCAGGCTGATTTTGAGGAGAGGAGGCAGTATACCCGTTATTTCCTGGTGGATCCTTTGGATGGGACCAAGGAATTTATCAAACGGAACGGAGAATTTACCATCAATATCGCTTATGCGGAAGGGCAAAGAATTGTGGCTGGCTTTGTCTATATACCATGTGAATCGCTGACCTATGCAGGCGTCCAAGGGTACGGGGCAAAGAAAATATACACTACGGGGCAATCTGAAAAACTCACTACGAGGCCATTTTTTCTCCATGATCCCGGGCTGCATGTGGTGGCCTCTAGAAGCCATTTGGATGCGGGTACGGCTTCGATCATCTCTAAATTGAAAGTGCCTGAACTTGTCTCTAAAGGAAGTTCACTGAAATTTATTCTGATCGCTGAAGGTAAGGCAGACTTCTACCCAAGGCTAGCACCCACGATGGAGTGGGACACGGCTGCGGCACAATGTATACTTGAGGAGGCCGGGGGACAAATTTTGAAATATCCAGAGTTACATCCGCTGGTATACAATAAAGCGGATCTCACCAATCCATGGTTTATCGCGACCGGGGCGCTTCTGGATCCGGAGTCACTTCGGGCGTTGGTCCAAAACGCCTGAAATTCATATTAATATTTTTTGGCATATGATTTGCATGGTTATGGTTGCAACAACCTGCAGACTATCATATGATTCTATCTACAAAGACATTCCTTGCCGGCATTACGCTGTGCGCACTCCTCTGCTGTTCCCCAAAACCTTATACCAAAGTCGTCGTAAGACCGGCTTCCTGTTCGCTGGACCTCCAATTTGCGGATTGCGCGAGTCTTGGCCATTTATTTGAATTTGCCGGCATCGTTCACAAACCGGTTTTTATGTACTTCTATGCCCCGTGGATTGAAAACTGCAGACGCATGGATCAGTTGGTCTTTACGCATGACGAAGTAGCATCTTACTACAATACACATTTTATCAATTACAAAATCAATGCGGGCGGCACCTCTCCGGGTCCGGAAATTGCCAGCCGCTATGGGATCACGACCTATCCTACCCTCCTGTTTGTCGACGCCAATGGAAAAATCATGCACCGCATTGAGGGTCCGACTACAGCCGCTCAGTTTCTTGAGACAGGCTACTACCTGCACCGTGCGGTTGAGAAGGAAATGGTTTCAGCCGGAGGTGGTAATTAATTAC
>CAZYHJ010000025.1:20878-30288 GCA_964646645.1 uncultured Saprospiraceae bacterium
CTGCACCGTGCGGTTGAGAAGGAAATGGTTTCAGCCGGAGGTGGTAATTAATTACGAAGATTAATTACGAATTACGAATTACGAATTACGAGGAATAATTACGAATTACTAATTACGAATTAAGAGGAACAATTACGAATTACGAGGATTAATTTCCTATTACAAATTACTTCGTGCTTATGATCAAAACGTAATTCGTAATTCGTAATTCGTAATTCGTAATTCATAATTCGTAATTTCAATCAGTAAAGACTGATGAGGCAAAAAGCTTTTCTGCGACTGATGGACCAACTACCTTAGTAATTTCTTCTTTAGGGGCTTCTTTAAGTTTCTTGACGGAGCCAAAGTGCTTCAGCAACTTTTCGGCGGTCTTCTCTCCTACCCCTTTGATGCCTGTCAATTCGGTCTTTGTGAAATTCTTACTGCGCGTGTTGCGGTGGAAGGTGATGGCAAAGCGGTGGGCCTCATTTCTGATTTGTTGGATCAGCCTGAGCGATTCAGATTTCTTATCGATGTACAGGGGAATCGAATCTCCGGGAAAATAAATCTCCTCCAAGCGTTTGGCTATGCCGACTACGGTCAGCCTGTCCTTAATACCCAGGCTTTCAATGGCCTCCATGGCGGCGGCCAATTGCCCTTTTCCCCCATCAATCACCACCAGATCGGGAAGAGAAACATTTTCTTCCAACATCCTTTGATAACGGCGTGTGACGATCTCGCGCATAGAGGCGAAGTCATCCGGTCCTTCAACGGTTTTGACATGAAAATGCCTGTAGTCCCGCTTGGCTGGTTTTGCATTCTTAAACACCACACAGGAGGCTACCGGGTTCGTGCCCTGTATATTGCTGTTGTCAAAGCATTCGATGTGCATGGGGATAGCAGACATGCGAAGATCTTGTTGTAACGTGCGGAGAATGCGCTCAGCCGGTGTTTGCTTTTGCGTTCTGTTCATCTTTTCCTTTTGCTTTTGCAAAAGGAAATACTTCACATTCTTAAGCGACAAATCCAGCAACTCCTTTTTCTCTCCGCGTTGTGGGATGGTCTGTGTGATCCCCTGCTCTACCAACTCGACTTTAAAGGGGACGACAATTTCCTCCGTGATGCTATTAAACTTCTCCCTTAACCTGTCAATGGTGAAAGCAAGTAATTCTGATTCATCCTCGTTAAGGTTTTTTTGCAATTCCTGTGTATAGCTGTTGATAATGGCTCCCTGCACCACTTTCAGATAATTGACATACGCATGTTGGTCATCCGTGGCGATGCTAAACACATCCAGGTCACGATCTAAGTGGCTGACGACAGTAGATTTTGCCTGGTAATCTTCAAACAGCGAAAGCTTATCCTTGATCAATTGTGCTTTTTCAAACTCCATCTCCACCGCATGGGATTCCATTTCTCTTTTGAGATGCTGAATGACATCCCTGAAATGGCCCTTCAGGATATTTCGCACCTGGTCAATCCGCGCGTTATAGGTGGCTTCGTCTTCAAATCCTTCGCATGGACCATTGCAATTCTTGATATGATACTCCAGACAAACCTTATACTTACCCGCGGCAATAGGTTGTGGGGTGAGCAGCAAGGGGCAGGTGCGCAGCGGAAAGAGTTTCTTGACGATTTCAAGGATTTCCTTTACTCTCGTCTTAGAGGTATATGGTCCAAAATAAGTGGAGCCGTCGCGGATCACTCTTCGGGTGAGGAACACCCTTGGAAATCTCTCATTCTTGATGCAGATAAACGTGTATGATTTGTCATCCTTGAGGTTGACATTATACCGGGGCTGGAGTTGTTTGATGAGGGTGTTTTCCAGTAATAAGGCATCCTGCTCGCTTTCCACGATCGTAAACTCGATGTGGTGGGCATGACGCACCATGGTTCGGGTTTTGAAATACTGGTGTTTCTTATCTCCGAAATAGGAGGATAGCCTGTTGCGGAGGCTTTTCGCTTTGCCTACATAGATGACGGTGCCTTCCGGGTTGATAAACCGATAGACGCCGGGTTCTTTGGGAATGGTATCTGAAATCGTCTTGAAATCCTCGTCGGTCATATATCCGTGTGTTCGTCGGCAATCATGCCTTTCAGCAGATACTCTGCGGAGGCGGGATTGGTGGCGAGAGGTACGTTGTGTACATCGCAAAGGCGCATGAGCATCTGTACATCCGGTTCATGCGGGTGCTTGCCCAGCGGATCGCGGAAAAAAAAGACAAAATCCACTGTACCATCCGCGACCCTGGCCCCAATCTGGGCATCACCGCCTTTCGGGCCGGATAATACTTTAGACACCTTAAAACCTGCCCTTTCAAGAAAGGACCCGGTCGTGGCTGTGGCAATGAGTTCGGCGTTCTGGAACAGAGCCTTGTGAGTGAGTAAAAAAGACACCAGGTCAGCTTTCTTCCCATCGTGAGCGATCATGGCTATTCGTAACATAGGTGCATTTATTTTACTTTGTGGGCGAAGTTCGTCAAAAACTCCGGTCACACTAAGATGTTTATTTCATGAAATCCACCGCACTGCTCTTCTTTCTCCTTTTCGGGTATATCCATATTTACAGCCAGGACCAGGCGCTTAAAATGCTGGATCAAACGGTATACACCACCTGGAAAACCATTCAGGATCAGCAAATTTCGGCAGATGGCAATACGGTTATTTATAGGGTTGTCCCAGGTCTGGGCGACGCTGATCTGTCGATCTATAACGTTTCAAACAAATCCACCCTGCTCATCCCCAGGGTGACTAAGGCGCGGATTGATTATGATGGTTTATTTGTGTTTGGGATCATCACACCTCACCGGGATACATTGCGAAATCTTGAACGAAAAAAAACAGATAAAAAGGAATGGCCTTGTGACACCTTGTTTATCTACAGCGCACAAAGCGGTCAAACTGAAAAAGTCCCCTTCATCTCCGAGTATAAAAATCCTGCGAAAAAAGGCGGTTACCTGGCTTACACCTTGAAGGATGCCGCATGGCCTGTGGACACCACGGCCGGAAAAAAGAAAAGCAAAAAAGATCCTGTGCATCTCATCGTTCGTGAATTGGCTACAGGGAAGCAGGATACCCTTAAATATGTAAAAGAATTTGCGTGGGCTGAAAGAGCCGCGGTATTGATGGCTGTAACAGAGACCAAAGATTCCCTGGCCACATCCGGCGTTTCCTTCTGGTCAGGTCATGAATGGCGAATGGTTAAAAAACAAAAGGGAGAATACACAAAAATCTCACTCCCTGCCGATGGCAATCAACTGGCATTTTTAGGCAACCTGGATACGACGAAGGCACAAGTGGAACCCTGGCAACTTTTCTACTATGATTTTAAAACGGATTCGGCTGTTTCACTTGCGGGACAAAATAAAAGTCCACTGCCCCTCGTCAGCAAACATGCCGACCTGCAGTGGAGCGAAGATGGAAAGTACCTCTACTATGGTCGTGCTGAAATGCCGGTGATCAAAGACACGACATTGCTACCGGATGAAATCGTGGATGTTGAAATTTGGGGCACAAATGATCCTGTGCTCTACACCGTTCAAAATAAGCGTCTGCCGATGGAGGAAAAGCGGTCCTACGGATATGTGTATGACACACAAAGCAAACAACACATTGGTATTGCATCGCCAAAGTGGGAATCTGCAGTCTATGGCCCTGAGCGAACAGGAAGATATGTGCTTGTCTATACCGAGAAACCATACCAGAAAGAAGAAACGTGGATGGGCGATATCCCCAAAGACCTTGCACGCGTAGATCTGCTCACGGGGGCAGTACTGCCTGTCAAGAAAGGGCTCTATACAAACCCACGCATTTCTCCGGACAACACCTATGCTTTCGGACATAGTGATGCTGACAGTACCTGGTGGACCTGTGAATTGGCCACAGGGGTTTTTTCGCTTATGAATAAAAAAGGACTGCCAAAATTGTACAATGAAGAAGCTGACACGCCAGGTTTTCCAAACAACTACGGGCAGGCAGGATGGATCGACGGGGATCAGGCTTTGATCTTCTATGACCGATATGACCTATGGGCGTGGCCTGGAAAAAGTGATAAAATGCCTGTACAACTCACCAAAGGGCGTGAAGCCAAAATCATATCTCGTTATATCCGAACAGATCCTGATGAACGATCCCTTCAGCCAAACCGGAAGTGGCTTTTTGAAGTCAGAAATAATACCGATAAAAGCGAAGGCTATGCCTGGTACGATCCATCCACCTTTTCTATTGATTCCATCGTTACGGTGCCTTTTGATTTTTCACGGCAAGTACAGAAAGCAAGGTCAAATAATACCTACCTCTTTACCAAAGAAAATTTTTCTGTTTTTCCGGATCTTCAGCTTTCGAAAGATGAGTTGAAAACCAGTGAACAGATCTCCGATGTCAACCCACAACAAAAAGAATATTTGTGGGGAGGTATCCGGTTATATGAATGGATGGATTGGGACAGTACCATGCGGCAGGGCTTATTGGTTTTGCCTCCTGGATATGATACTTTGAGGTCCTACCCTACCATTGTCAACTTCTATGAAAAGTCAAGTGATGAACTTCATAATCATCCCACTCCGGCGCCGCACAGGTCTACCATCAATTATGCCTTTTATGCGAGCAGGGGTTATGTCATCTTTAATCCTGACATTTCCTACACGATTGGGATGCCTGGCGAAAGTGCTTATCAGATTGTGATGTCGGGTGTGGAAAGTCTGGTAAAAAAGCGGATTGCCGATCCTGAAAACCTGGCGCTGCAAGGGCATTCCTGGGGCGGATACCAGATCGCGTACATTCTGACGCGCACCAACATGTTTAAATGTGCGGAAGCCGGTGCTGCCGTTGTCAATATGACGAGTGCTTACGGAGGCATACGTTGGGAAAGCGGTCTTGCGCGGTTGTTTCAATATGAAAAAGAACAAAGCAGATTAGGGAAAACCCTTTGGGAAGACCCCAATTTATATATCACAAATTCATCCCTTTTTAAAATCAATAAAATCGAAACGCCATTATTGCTCCTTCATAATGACGAAGATGGTGCTGTACCGTTTGAACAAGGGATCGAATTTTATCTTGCTTTGCGCAGGCTGGACAAAACAGCCTGGTTGCTCAACTATCGCGGCGAACCCCACTGGCCAGTGAAATGGCAAAACAGAATGGACTTTAACATTCGCATGGCGCAATTTTTTGACCATTACCTCAAGGGAGCACCGATGCCGGAGTGGATGGCGAAGGGAGTGCCTGCAATAAAACGAGGAATGAAGATTGAAGAATGAAGAAAAAAAGAATGACGAATTACAAATTACGAATTACGAGGAATAATTACGAGGATTAATTACGAATTACAAATTACGAATTGCGAGGATTGATTACAATTCACGAATTGCTTTGTGTGTATACTCAAAACGTAATTCGTCATTCGTAATTCGTCATTTTCCTTAGGTCCATTTTACCACCACTTTCCCCATAGTTTTCCGGCCTTCTACATAGGCATGCGCTATATGGAGTTCATCGCTTTGATACACTTTATCAATATGGGGTTGGAGAATACCCTGATTGTATAATTCTTCAACACCGCGGAAGGAAACCGCTAACATATCCGGGCGGTGGTCTCCGATTTTTAACATATTGACGCCGATGAGGGATTGGGATTTTCCCAGAAAGGAAATCGGTGAAAAAAATCCGAATCCCCAGGCCAGACGAAGCAGGTTTAATTTTCCTTTTTTCCCGCTCAGGGCTGCAGCGCCAAGGGTCACGATCCGGCCTCCCGGCGCGAGAATTGATTTTGCTTTTTTCAAGGAGGACCCACCAACGTTGTCAAACACAACATCGACTTTCCCTTTCAAGTGCTGATGCGCATAATCGACGAAGGTGATTTTGTGATGATCCACGACGTGATGTGCGCCGAGAGCACGGACATATTTTTCCTTTTCTTCACCTCCCACTATAGCGATCACTTCACAGCCTTTCCACAATGCGATTTGCATCAATGCCGTCCCCATGCCACCCGCAGCAGCATGGATCATTACTTTTTCGCCGGGTAAAAGTGTCTGAGATAAAATGGAAGCATGATAAGCTGTGACGCATTGTGTGGAGAGCGCGCAGCCTACCCCTAAAGGCGCGTTGGAGGGGAGATGGGCTACCGCATCGACTGAGGTAACGGCATATTGTGCATAGCCGCCAAATCTGGTGAGCGCAAAAACGTTATCGCCCACATTAAAACTGCTTACTCCTTGTCCGACGGCATCGATGGTACCCTCCACTTCATACCCGATGACACAAGGCAAAGGCGGGCATTCCCGATACAACCCCTGGCGGGCCATGATGTCAGCGTAATTGACACCAAATGCTTTGATTTTAATTCTAACCTGACCCGAACCTGGGTCGGGCAAAGGTATATCCCTGATTTCAAAGGACTTATCCGGCGTGCTATTGCGGACCAGGAACCAGGCCTTCATCTTTTGCTCGTTCATATCTCACAAATTAAAATTTTCTAAGGACTTCAATATTGGGGACTACAGCAAAAGTACGTGGAAGTAAAAGATTGTTTTTCAATACCTTTGCGCTTTCCAAAGCATCCATTTCATGAAAAAATTACTCCTCCCTACTCTTGCAGTAATGCTGCTTTTGGCTCCTTCCTGCAAAGAGACTACTTATGACAATTCCATTTGCGCCAATACGTCTTTGATTCACAAATCTGTGGATAAAACGACTGAAATTATTGTTACAGATATATTCTCACCCGTCGTTGCCGGAAGAATTTATGCTTATTCCAGCATAGCCCTTTATGAAACATTACGCCAGGGTCGTCCGGAATACAAGTCGCTTGCCGGCCAGTTACATGAGCTTACTGAAGTACCCGCGCCACCTGCGGATAGTAAAATTGATATCAATGTGGCCGGACTTCATGCCTATACCTCCGTATCCAAGGCGTTGATCTTTTCAGAATTTGAAATGGAAGATTACCGCACAAAAATGTATGCTGATCTTGTGGCAAAAGGATTACCTGAAAGTGTACTGGAGGCTTCTAAAGAATACGGCCAGGCTGTAGCAGATCATATTCTCGCATGGTCCAAAAAAGATAACTATGCGCAAACAAGGAGTGCGCCGAAATATACGGTCAACAATGACCAGAATCGCTGGCAACCCACTCCACCTGCTTTTATTGAAGCCATTGAGCCTTACTGGCGTGATATCCGTTCGATGACCCTGGATAGTGCCAATCAATTTATGCCTGATCCTCCAACTCCATTTAGTACTGAAAAATCTTCTAAGTTTTACGCCGAGGCCATGACTGTTTATACCGCGGTGGATTCCAACAAAGAAGAGCGGATGGAGATCGCCAATTTCTGGGATTGCAATCCCTACGTCATGCATCAGCAAGGACACCTTATGCTCGCCACGAAAAAGATAACGCCTGGTGGTCACTGGATGGGCATTGTGGGTCTGGCTACGCGTAAAGCGGGCCTTGACATGGTAGCTACAGCAGAAGCCTATGCCCTGGTGTCTATCGGTTTATTTGATGGCTTTATCAGTTGCTGGGATGAAAAATTCAGGTCCAATCTCGTACGGCCAGAGACCTATATCAATCGTTATATCGATCCTGACTGGAAACCAGCACTTCAGACACCGCCATTTCCAGAGCATACCAGTGGGCATAGTGTGATCAGTTCTGCCTCCGCTGTCATCATGACAGATTTATTTGGGGATAATTTCGCTTTTGCTGACAGCACGGAGGTGCCTTATGATCTCCCTGTTCGTTCTTTCAATTCTTTCAAAGAGGCTGCCGCGGAAGCATCCATCAGTCGCTTTTATGGTGGTATTCACTACATGCCAGCGATTGATTATGGTGTGGTGCAAGGCACGAAAGTTGGAGAACATGTTTTAGCCAGGGTACACACCAGAGCAAAATAAAGGCAACCTTTTCCGGATTAATTACTGACAAGGAAATATGCCATTGGATCCTGATGATGAGAATCATTTCATCAGGCGCATTCTGTCATCATGCCATAGGTGTTCCGCAAAGATCAAACCTTATCTTTGCCGGATAAATTCAGCCATATGAAATACAGGATAGAAAAAGATAGTCTCGGACCGGTGAATGTTCCGGCAGATGTGTATTGGGGTGCTCAAACCCAGCGCAGTAAGGATAATTTTAAAATCGGTGGCCACCGCATGCCGACTGAGATCATCAGGGCCTTTGCCATCCTGAAAAAAGCCGCCGCGCTGACCAATCAGGATCTGGGAGTGTTGCCTGAGACTAAGGCTAAGCTCATTGGCAAAGTGTGTGATGAAATATTAAAAGGACAACTGGATGATCATTTTCCTTTAGTGGTTTGGCAGACCGGTTCCGGTACGCAATCCAACATGAACCTCAACGAGGTCATTGCTAATCGTGCTCATGTCATCAAAGGAGGCAAACTCGATGATGCGAAAAAAGTATTGCATCCGAATGATGATGTCAATAAATCGCAATCCTCCAATGACACCTTTCCAACGGCGATGAGTATTGCGGCATATAGCTACCTTGTAGAACATACCATTCCTGCGCTTGAATTGCTGCAAAAATCACTGGACAAGAAGGCTAAGGAAATGAAATCCATAGTCAAAATTGGCCGCACGCACCTCATGGATGCGACTCCATTGACATTGGGCCAGGAGTTTAGTGGATATGCTTCCCAGGTGGAACATGGTATCAGGGCCATAAAAAACACACTCCCCCATCTCAGCGAACTTGCGCTCGGAGGTACAGCCGTAGGAACCGGATTGAATACGCCAAAGGGGTATGACAAAAAAGTGGCCAAACACATTGCGGCGTTGACGGGTCATCCGTTTGTGACGGCTAAGAATAAATTTGAATCTCTCGCCGCCCATGATGCCGTTGTTGAAGCGCATGGTGCCCTTAAGACCGTTGCCGTCTCTTTAAATAAAATTGCAAACGACATTCGACTATTGGCTTCCGGTCCAAGGAGCGGCATTGGTGAAATCAATATCCCATCAAATGAACCAGGTTCATCCATCATGCCCGGAAAGGTCAATCCAACGCAGAGTGAAGCCATGACGATGGCGATGGCCCAGGTGATCGGCAATGATGTGGCGATCAATGTGGGAGGCATGCAAGGACATTTCGAACTCAACGTCTTCAAGCCCGTTATCATTTTCAATTTCCTTACATCTGCAAGGTTGATTGCTGATGCCTCTCATAGTTTTGTTGAACACTGTGTGGATGGCATCGAGCCTAATCATGCGCGGATCAAAATGCATGTTGAAAATTCATTGATGCTCGTCACGGCGCTCAATACGCACATTGGCTATGACAAGGCGGCGGAGATTGCTAAAAAGGCTCACAAAGAAAATACTACTTTGAAACAAGCTGCACTTGCACTCGGCTATCTTACTGCTGAGCAGTTTGATAAATGGGTGCGGGCGGAGGATATGGTTTAGCA
>CAZYHJ010000025.1:30388-33512 GCA_964646645.1 uncultured Saprospiraceae bacterium
GTAGCATAGCGAACTTATCAATGCCCTACTGTAAATACTGTTTCTATTTGAAGTCCCCTGGTTGGTAAGCTGTAGCACAAGGTTGCGTGTGAGCAGGTCGAACCATAGGGGATTTAGTGGCCAATTCGGGCATTCTTAAAACTTAATCCTTGCCCAAATCGTACCTATAATCAGCGGCACAAACAACAGGATAATACCCATCATGTATGCTGTACCCACACCCGGACCTTGTTCGCTGTGGGCGAGGAGGCTGCGGTTGAGAACAAAGTGGCCTCCAATCAGGCAGGCGATCCAGATACGGAGCAGAAGCCAACTGTGGATGACGCCAGGGACATAATACAGCAGGAAAGTCAAAGTGACGAGGAGCAAAGGAATCCACCATGCAGTGGATATCCAGAAGTTGTCCATGGCTTTAACAGGCGAGGAAGTCGCTTTGATCAAAAGGATGACCACCAGATAGAAGAACACCCAGAGCAATTCAGGACCTATCAATAACTGAGACAGTTTGTTCATAGCGATAACTATTGCTTCATGAAAATGATGTCTGTCGGACCTATGAAATACTTCCCATCCGGAACCTGATCGCGTTGGATTCTTTTGGCCATAAAAGTTAAGGTCTCATCTCTCTCTTCAAGGGTGATGCCTGTTTGAGCTACCCATTGTTCCGCTGTAGGTATCGAAAGGATGGCCACTGCATCGCCTCCGCCAAATTCATAATCAAATTGGACGACGCGATCATTCCGATAAAAGATAACCTTCCCTGCCCTACCCATCGATTTGTATCCGACATGACCGATGAAATGTTCATTGATCTTATCGAACCCGATATCAAACCACACTTTACCCATGATGTCTGCCGGAACCTCCAGGGCCAATTGCAATTTATCAGATGGAATGCCTGCCAGTATTAATTTCTGCAAGGTATCGATATAAATGTCCCTGCGCAGATCCGCGATATGCTCATTCATCTTGGCGAGGTACGCATCTGTAGCTAATCGTTCAGCGTCCCGTTGGATTTGCTTGAGTTCCTCCTGTGCGGCCAGTTGCATATCGATGGCTTTTTCCTGCTCCAGGCGCATATCCTCTTTGATCTTATCCAGATTGGCCAATGCGTCCTGCATGGTCTTTTGCAGCAACTCCGCACCCTCCGGATAACCGGGTGAATCTGTCATACCCTCGTGTCGTTTAAAGTTGAATGAAACGGGATTAATTCCACCTGGGCTTTGTGATAATGACCACAAGCGTATAGAGCATGACGAGCAACCCCGGGACCGCCCCTATCAGCAATAAGCCTTTGGCCATGCCCATTTTATCATGATCCCTCAACCAACAAGATCCATAGAGAATTCCGGCGATCATCAGCAATATGAAAAGCCAAAGCATGATATTCCTCGTCGTGATGGACCCATCTTTAAGGCCAACAAAAAAGAAATACACCGGGACCAGAGACATGATGGCCACAAAACCCCAAAGAATCCAGAATAGCGTCATAATGGAATGGTTGCGTATGATGAAAGCAAATGACTCCGGAACTTCCGAAATCAGCGATACGCACATGGGATATGCAGGGGGCTAAGATAGAAAAAGCTTACTCAATTCCACCGCGGATTCGTAATGAGGATCATGGCCGCAAACAAGATGGCTATGAGCGATGGAATAGTGGCCACGACCAAAATCACGTTTGCCACCTTCACCTGGTTCTTTGCTTTCAACCAATGAGAGCCCCACAACACGAGAAACACGATTGCCAGGATACCTATCCAGAGGACAATATTATCCCCGCTAACTGTACCGTCACCGATGCCAGTAAAAAAGAAACCAACCGGAATGAGGGCCATGATGGCGTTAAAGATCCAAAGGGGCCAGAACCATTTCATATGTAATTATTGTGTGAGGGAGTGATTGAGTGATTGAGTGAGGGAGTGATGGGGTGAGGGAGTGATGGAGTTAGGGAGTGATTGGGTGAGGGAGTGAGGAGGTGAGGAGATTAGGAGGTTAGGAGATTAGGAGATTAGGAGGTTAGGAGGTTAGGAGGTTAGGAGATTAGGAGGTTAGGAGATTAATGGTTTATAAGTTTACTTGTGGTGGGTGGAGTCGAACCATGGGTTTATGAGTTTACTTGTGGTGAGCAGAGTCGAAGTATGGGTTTATGAGTTTATGGGTTTATAAGTTTATTAGTGTGTTCGTATAGTTTGGATAGAGGAAGGTAGGAATTATTGTTTAAAACGGAACTTCCTGATGCCGAGGGTGAAGATAGCCGTTAGTGCGAGGACGACGAACGCGAGGACTGAAAACTTAGCGGGGAGGTCGCCCCAATTTGTATAAAAAGTGATACGGGTTTCGGGACGGATGAGTCCTTTGATCGCTGTGGTCTCGCCGTATTTTGTGGGGCTGATGATATTGCCTTTAATATCAATGAAACAGGAGATGCCGGTATTGGCACTGCGGGCGATGGGCCGGCGATGTTCAATGGCGCGCATGGCGCCTAATCTCAAATGCTGCACATGGCCGGGGGTTTTGTCCCACCATCCGTCATTGGTGACTATAAACAAGGCTGTTGCTCCTTTGCGAACATACCCACCAGTGAAATCTCCGTAAATCGATTCATAACAAATGATCGGAGCCACGGCAAGTGGCCCGCCTGTAAACACCGTCCGCTCTGGTTGTTTAGTATGCCCTTCATACGTGCCTCCTAACTTATCGACAATAGGTTCAAGGAAAAAGAGGAAATCACGGAAAGGAAACATCTCAGGTCCGGGAACGAGTTTGGATTTGAAATACAACTGGTATTCATCTTCATGTGCAGTCAGCTGAATAGCACTGTTTTGAATATCGTACAAGGTCGTGTCGCCCTGTGAATTGACATGCGTTCGAAACGAGACATCCTTTAACTGATCTTTCTCCAAAACCCTAAAGGACGATATGCCTGTGACTAAGCGAACCTGCGGAAAAGAATCGACCATACTTTGAAACAAACGCATCACCGGATTTTCCCTGAACGTATTTAACCGGATGCCTTCAAAACTGGTTTCGGGATATACGAGGTAGCGCGTTGAAGGATCAATATTGTTCATAGACAATTTCAAAAACCGTCTGGACTGTTCAAACTGAGGGATATCAAACT
>CAZYHJ010000026.1:0-32867 GCA_964646645.1 uncultured Saprospiraceae bacterium
CACCTTGTGCAGGAGGTGTCAATGGAACATTATCGATCAGGGGACGGACCAATGGAGTTGCAGGGCCCGCATATTCATATACGATATATGATCATGGCGCGCTCGTGACTTCTGTCAATAATATCGGCGGCACCTTCAATTATAGTCCTTTAGCTCCGGGAGATTATGTGGCCATTGTAAATGAAGGTCCTTGTACATCCGATTCCATTCGGTTTACGATCGGTGAACCCTTACCTATGGTGGTTAGCGTGGCCGGAATAGTGCCTGATAATTGTGTACCAACGCCATCAGGTGATATTTGGTTTGACATCATGAATGGATCCGGAACGTATACGTTGGATGCCGGAGCAGGATTCCAGGATGCGGATACCCTTTTTAATCTGAATTCAGGTAACTATATCCTCACCGTTACCGATGATGTCACCGGTTGCACGATCACCTTCCCTTTTGTAATGACAGCCTATGATGACAATGAGGAGGCGGATATTTCTTTCCAGTTTGATGGAACCCCATGCGATGGAGGAACTGTCACTGTGCTTTATCAGGGAGGCCCAATTCCGATGGGCGTTGGGGTGAGCTGGAGCACAAATGAAACAACGCCCACGATTACGATCACGGAGACAGATACCTTGAGCGTAAACGTATTATTTGGTCCACCGATATTTTGTATCCTTCAGGACACGGTCCATATTGAATGCGAAGAAATACTTGAACTTGACATCACCCTACAGCAACCTTTGTGCGGAATAGGGGCTGAAGGCGGACCATATACCGGAACCGTGATTGTAGATACTGCAAATGCCACAGCGCCTGTGACCTGGATTTGGTCCTTTGGCGATACCACAACTACAGGAATTTACGCCGGTCTTGATCCAGGGAAATATTATGTAACCGTGACTGATGGGTTGGATTCAACCGCAGTGGATAGTTTTGAAATCATCGCCCCAGCATCCCTGAGTTTAAATTTTAATAATATCCAATCCACTTCCTGCCCTGAAACATGTGATGGCAGTGTCAGAGTATTCCCTACTGGCGGGGATCCTGCTATGGATTATCAATTGTACTGGGACCCGATCAGCCCCATGGCGGACACTGGTTTGTTTTTTACCATTACAGACCTATGTGCCGGACTCAACATATTCACTTTGTCTCAGGACGGGATATGTTTTTACAAAGACACTGTAGAAATCCTCTCACCGGATAGTATCGTCATCGACCTGATCAACAACCAGGATGCTACTTGTTACGGATATGATGATGGATCACTCACCGTAAGTGCATCAGGAGGCACTCCTGGATTTACCTACACCTGGGCCAGCGGTCCATCAGCTCCACAATATTCAAATTTGGTTGCCGGCTGGTATTATGTCACCGCGACCGATGCCAATTCCTGCGTTCAAACGGACAGCTTTGAAGTCTTGCAACCGGATACCCTGATTGCATTGATTGACTCATCAGGAACGCTTAATTTATCCTGTGGCAATAGCACGGATGGTGTCATCACGCTTGATGTCACCGGTGGCAATTCCGGAGCCTTATCCTATAGCTGGAACCCTAATGTTTCAACTGGCCCGCAAGCCGTGAATCTTCCCGCAGGTTACTACACCGTAACGGTAACGGATGTAAAGGGCTGTACCGATACCACCTCGTTTCTGTTAACATCTCCCTCTCCCATCGTTGTCAATTGGCCCATTGTCGCAGCACCTGCTTGTTTCGGGGATGAGACTATGCTGTTGATTGATGATGTCTCCGGTGGCAGTGGAAATTATAGTTACAGCATCAACAGCGGGCCCTCTCTGCCCATTGATGAAAGTGCGCTCCTGACATCTGGCATTTATGCCATCAGTGTATTTGATGATCGGGGTTGTTCGACTGACACGACCTATATCATCATGGAACCAGACCCTATCATGGTATCTATCGGGCCCGATGACCCGGTCGTTGATTTGGGAGACAGCATCTTTATTATTGGAAATGTAGATTTCAGCGCGGATACGATCGTGCTGACGCAATGGACTTCAGAACAGCCCTTGAGTTGTGACACATGCTATGGCACCTGGGTGTTTAATTCCGTTCCCGCCTTATATACATGGACAGTCACGGATGATAATGGTTGCCAGGCCTCTGCGAGTATTTGGGTGGATGTCGATTACGACAGAGATGTTTATATCCCGAATGTTTTCAGTCCAAATGGTGATGGTCGCAATGATGAGTTCCGCGTCTTTACCGGACCCGGAGTAGTCTCGATCAATTATATTCAAATCTATGACCGCTGGGGCAATCTGATCCACGTCGAAGGACCGCAAATGCCTAATCCATCAGGTGCAGGGAGTTGGGACGGATCTTCCAAAGGCAAGTATGTGAATCCCGGTGTGTATGTCTATGTAGTGGAAATCACGTTTGTAGATAATAATACGACGCTGACGTATAGCGGGGATGTCACGCTTCTCAAATGAAAAATGAAGAGAGAAGATTGAAGAAAGAGCGGGGAGCATAGAGCATAGGGCAGAGGGAAATCATTTCTAATTGAAGTCCCCTTCAGGGGATTTAGGGGCCAATGGGGCAAGGGGGAGCAAACAGATTGCTTTTTACCTCCCGTTCAAACGGCGAAAGTGATTAGTAATCCAGATAAGATTTTGTGATCTTCCGTACGCGATCGTAGATACAATCTACGATCATCAATCTTTTTTTCTAATTGAAGTCCCCTTTAGGGGATTTAGGGGCCACCGGGGGCGGAGGGGCCCAAATAATTTCATCTGATCATCACCACACTCCCGGACTTTCGTTTTTCTTCTCCGTCGCATCGATAAGTAAAAAGGTAGGCGAATTGACCGGCGTTGATTTCTTCTCCTGCGCGGGTGCCATCCCACTCGGTGGCGGGATCAACAGTTTTAAAGATGCTTCCACCCCATCGGTCAAAAACTTCGAGTGAAATAAAGTCACCCAGGAAGACGACGTTGCTCATTCCCCATGTATCATTGATATTGTCGTTATTGGGAGTGAAGCCTGTTGGGAAGTAAATATTATCGCAACTCAAACCGCTGGAATCGGCAACTGTGACCCGAATGGAATCGATGGCCTGGCAAAATCCATAATTGAATCGTACATCATACGTTGTTGACACCACCGGTGACAACATAGGTTCTGCAATATTGATATCACTGACACCGGCGGATGGACTCCACAGGAAAGAACTTGCACAACTGATAGGGAGTCTGACATCCATTGAAGTACCTGTGAAGAGCACTGTATCAGGTGAGGTGATCTGATCTACCGGCAGATAAAGCTCCTTCACTTCAAAAGAAGTCAGGGCACGGTTATAAAATCTTAGTTCATCGAGCACACCTCTGAATTGAACTTCACCATTCGCAAGACATGGTCCAGCCCCAAGGGTGAAGATGCCATTATTGATGATCTGAACGATTGTTGAACTGGGTTCGAGATCCTTCTGAACTCCATCGTAAAAGAGGATCAACTCACGACCTTTCCTGACAAATACGATGTGGTGGTAACATCTCTCCACCGGAACTGAATACTGGGCCCTTACATTGAGGTTGGCTTGTTGAGAAAGCGAAAGGCTGACATCGCGGGTGACCGGGTTATATCTTAACTCCAGTGTGCTGTCAATGCCGCAGATCACACTTTTAGACATGATATCCATGATGGCATTCCCGGCAGGCTCGGGGATGAAAAAGAAACTGATGGTAAAGTCATTGGACCAGATCAGGTCAAGATTGCTGAGAATCTGAACTGAAGTACCCCCGTCAAAACGTAATCCATTCCCCTGGACCCCGCAACCGCAGGTTGCATTTCCAACAATGATTCCATTT
Source organism: uncultured Saprospiraceae bacterium (assembly GCA_964646645.1). Taxonomy (GTDB): domain Bacteria; phylum Bacteroidota; class Bacteroidia; order Chitinophagales; family Saprospiraceae; genus Opimibacter. The sequence goes on from CAZYHJ010000026.1 coordinate 3,831, forward strand.
CCACCCAGACCTGAGTCTTCGGTGGCATCGCAATTGTCAAAAGAATAATAAGCTACAAGGCCATCCATGGGTTGGGCCATCAAGCCTGAAAACATGGTGATGATGGTAAAAAGTAGAATAAACCGCATGCTCATAAAACAGTTATACAGCGCCATAAAGTATGTAAGGCATTCCAGAGGCATTGACAATGCGCAGGTTGTGCAGGTTTTCAGGCCTTTACGCATAAAATGCCGCGGCAAATATAGGTAACCTGAGCCCTTTTCCCTGTTATCAACCCTTTAACGTCAAACCCGCGTCTAATTTTACTAACTTCCCGATATTCGCAGGCTCAAATCAAAGTACAATAAACCCAACCGGATGGCCAAGGTCCAGTCAAAACAAAATCCCAACGAAATGTCCTTTTTCGAGCACATCGAAGAACTCCGTTGGCATATTCTCAGAAGTGTAGCCGGTATTCTGATCATCACCGTGGTGATCTTCCTCATGAAGGATTTTGTCTTTCAGCATGTTATCCTGGGCCCGACCAAGCCCAACTTCATTACCTATACCCTGTTTTGTGAATATTTGCCCCAATTCTGCTTTTATCCCCAGCACCTTCAGATCATCACCCGGGACATCCAGGAACAATTCTTAAGTCATATCAAAGTCTCCCTCTGGCTTGGCTTTATTGTGGCCTTCCCTTATGTTTTGTATGAATTATGGCGATTTATCAAGCCAGGACTATACAAAAAGGAAATCATTGCGGCGCGGGGCATGGTGTTTCTGTGCAGTATGCTTTTTCTGATCGGTGTTTCCTTTGGTTATTTTATTATCGCGCCGGTAGCGATCACCTTTCTTGCTTCGTACAGCGTCAGTCCTGACATTGCCAACACAACAACGCTCAATGCCCTGGTGAATTCACTAACGATGTTTACCATTCCCGTAGGGCTGGTCTTCGAAACACCCATCATCTTATATTTCATGGCTAAGATTGGTCTGGTCTCCGGATCATTTTTGGCAGAATATCGCAGACATGCCGTAGTCGTCATCGTGATTGTTGCGGCGATTATTACTCCTTCTCCCGATGTGTTTTCTCAAATGATTGTGGCGATTCCGCTGTATCTGCTTTATGAGGTCAGCATCATCGTCGTCAAGCGAATTGATAAGGAACGAGAGCGAGCGGAAAAAGCGGCCTCATCTTCTTAATAAGGAATCATGCAAAGAGTTTCTTCACAACTCACCATCGTCATACGGATTGTTCTTCCGACCGTTTGGTTTACCACCATCTTGTCATTGATCATATTATTGCTCTATGCTGTTAAAGGCAAAGCAGGTTTGTTTGGAAATCCCTATTTATGGGTGGGCATACTCCTGATCTTCGGTAGTGGCTTTGCATTGATCAGACTCTTTCTCTGGAAGTATTACCGGGTGGATATGGACCATCGTTTTGTCTACGTCACCAATTATTTTAAAACTTACAAATATCCCATCAACGATATTGAAGGTATTTATCCTTCCAAAATGTTTCCTGACCGTGTCTTTACCATACGTCTCCAGTCAAAGGGCACGTTTGGGCAGAATATCAAGTTTTTAGCCAGCCAGGTGTTGTGGCAGGACTATCTGAAGACGCATCCTGCAGTGGCGGGTTTGGTGGAGCAGAGAACATAGGGCAGAGAGGCATTTCGAAGCGCAGCGGAGATCCCGCAGTGATGCGAAGCCACTAAGCGGGAGAGCAGAGGGCAATAGGCAATAGGCAATAAGCAATGGGCAATAAGCAATGGGCAATAGGCAATGGGCAATTTTAAATTCCGGGTCCCTGAGCTTGGAGGAAAAAATTAAAGTCTTACTCCCGTTTTAGGCGCCAATCGAATGATCGGACAAATCATTTCTTCCAATGAAATTCCACCATGCTGGAAAGTATTCCGGTAGTAACTGTTGTAATGATTGTAATTATTGGGATAAAGGAAATACTTATCCTCTTTCGCAAAGATGTAGACTGAACTGAGATTTGGTCGGGGAAGCCCGGCTTCTTCCGGCTTTTTAATTTCAAGCACATCCCTGGACTCATATTGGAGATTCTTTCCCATTTTATAACGCAGGTTGGTCGTCGTATTTCTGTCCCCAACGACCTTGGAGGGCTGCTTGACCCGAATGGTGCCGTGATCTGTGCCGATCACCAGCTTAACGCCCTGCGCTGCCATCTTGCGGAGCGCGGTCCATACCGGTGAGTTGACAAACCAACTATAGGTCAGCGAGCGATAGGCTTTTTCATCACCGGCCAATTCTTTCAATACCTCCATTTCGGTGCGCGCATGAGATAGCATATCGATAAAGTTGTACACAATCACAATAAGGTTGTTGTGCATCAGGTCCAACGCCTTATCCGCGAGGTCCCTACCCTGCTCCGCATTGGTGATCTTGAGGTACTGCCATTTTATCTCTTTGCGAAGACGGCGCTGCAATTGCTTTTCCAGTAACGCGGCTTCATTATTGTTTTTACCTCCCTCTTCAAAATCCTCTACCCACATATCCGGATAATTCTTTGCAATATCCCCCGGCATCATACCGGCAAAGATGGCATTGCGGCTATACTGTGTAGACGTGGGAAGAATACTGTAAAAAAAAGACTCCTCTTCTACTTCATATAACTCAGCAATGACCGGCTCAATCATTTTCCATTGATCCCAGCGAAGATTATCCAGCAGGAGGAAAATCACCGGTTGCTTATCATTGATATGCGGAAATACTTTTGTGGCCAACAAGTCCGGAGACATTAAAGGCGCATTGGCTTTATCGGCCATCCAGGGCAGATATTGTTTTGCTACAAATTTTGAAAATTCAGCATTGGCCTCCGCCTTTTGCATGGAAAGGATATCCATCATCTCATCACTCCTCGACGTATCAATCTTCAATTCCCAGTTGACAATCTTCTTGTAGGCCTGCGCCCAGGAATTGACATCCAACCCACTGTTGATCTCCATCAGGATATTTCTGAACTCAACCTGATAATCGGATGACGTCTTCTCGCGAACAAGTCGCTTGTTATCGACAATTTTTTTGAGCGTCAACAGAATCTGATTCGGGTTGACCGGCTTGATGAGGTAGTCATCGATCTGAGAACCCAGGGCCTCTTCCATGATATTCTCCGCCTCATTTTTAGTGATCATAACAATGGGCAGGGCCGGTTTGATGGCCTTCAACCGCTGCATGGTTTCAAGGCCGGACAGACCGGGCATGCTCTCGTCCAAAAAAACGATATCCACATCCCCGCTCTTTTCAAACTCATCGAGGGCATCATGACCGTTGGACACCGTCGTCACATGATATCCCTTCTTTTCAAGGAAAAACAATTGGGGTTTGAGGAGATCGATTTCATCATCCGCCCACAGTATCTTTATTTTATCCATACGTAATAGTACAAAGGTTTAGCCAAAACAGTTCAATGGCTTCGAAAGTATCCAACGCTTCCCAAGGGGCCGATATTTTCCCAATCTTTGCCATATGAACAAAATGAAGCTGATCAATGACCCGGTGTACGGATTGATCCATGTCCGGACCCCGTTACTCTTTGATCTGATTGAACATCCATTGTTCCAGCGGTTGCGCCGAATCAAACAAACGGGACTCACCCATCTGGTGTACCCCGGATCTCAGCATACCCGCTTCCACCATGCATTGGGCGCTATGCATCTGATGGGCGTGGCCATTGACGAACTTCGTTCCAAGGACGTTCCGATTTCAAAAGGGGAAGAAGAAGCGGCCCTGATTGCTGTTTTGCTCCATGATGTAGGACATAGTCCATACAGTCATGCGTTGGAAAGATTAATTATCAATGCCGACCATGAAGCTATTGGAAAGATGATCATGTTGCACCTGGCAAAAACCATGGGAGCTCCTGTGCAACTGGCGTATGATATGTTTACCGGGAATTATCCCCGCCCCTTTTTTCATCAATTGATCAGCGGCCAACTGGACCTGGATCGTCTTGATTATTTATCCAGGGATAGCTTCTATACCGGTGTCGCTGAAGGGGTGGTCGGACATGACCGCATTCTTAAAATGTTGCACGTTGTGGACGACCAACTGGTCGTGGAAGAAAAAGGATTGTTGAGCATTGAAAAATTCCTGGTGGCCAGGCGAATTATGTACTGGCAGGTTTATCTGCACAAGACGGCCCTGGCGGCTGAATTAATGGCCAAAGGGATCATGCGCCTGATCCGGCAGATGGCCACTGAAGAACGCTTTGGATATTTGCCTCCGGAGTTGGAATATTTTATTCATCAAAACGTAAGCATTGAGGATTTCAGAAAAGACCCTGATGCACTGTTGGATATTTTTTGCAAACTCGATGATGTTTCGGTGGACTATACCATCAAGCGATTGCAGGAACATTTTGATACGCCCCTGCGCTTTCTTGCCGGAAACATCATTGCCCGGAAGTTGCATAAGATCCGGTGGTCAGATGATCCGCTGGAGGAATCTGTCATCAATGAGATCCGCGAGAAATGTAAACTGAAGTATAGTTGGACCGCGGAAACAACGGACAAACTGGTGTGGACCGGCAGTGAGACCAAGGCGGATTATAAACGTGAAGACGACGAAATTCAGATCCTGATGAAGTCAGGGGAGATCCGGCCATTCTCTACTTTCCTGGACACTCCGGTCAGGATTGCCTTCAACCGGAAATACTATGTCTGCCATCCGGATATTCGCTGACCCGCCGGCGATTTGGGATGCTTTTGATCAGCAGGAGTATGAATCTGCGTCATCGGACAGGCGGTTAGGGATGATTACTTTTAGCCCTCAGGTAAAAGAAAACATTTTACATCTTTACGAATATATTCACGCAACCGACTATGGATTCCAAAACTATATTTGACCTCATCAGCAAGGAGGAGAATCGCCAGCGTAAAGGGATTGAACTGATTGCTTCAGAGAATTTTACATCCCTTGCCGTACTGGAAGCTATGGGATCCTGCCTCACCAATAAATATGCCGAAGGCTATCCCGGAAAGCGGTATTACGGCGGCTGCGAGGTCGTAGATGAAGTGGAAACCATTGCCATCAATAGCCTTAAATCACTTTTTGGGGCCGAATATGCCAATGTACAGCCTCACTCCGGTGCCCAGGCCAATAGTGCCGTATATCTGGCAGTGCTGAAACCAGGGGATACGATCCTTGGGTTCAACCTGGCCCATGGCGGCCACCTAACACATGGATCACCCGTCAACTACAGCGGCCTGACATTTAACGCCACCCATTACAACGTGCACCCTGAGACGGGGCGCGTAGACATGGACGAAGTACACAAACAAGCCATTACGCACAAACCCAAACTGATCATCTGCGGGGCTTCCGCGTACAGCCGGGAGTGGGATTACAAGCGTTTCCGGGCCATTGCGGATGAAGTCGGGGCTTTATTGATGGCAGACATCGCGCATCCTGCAGGGTTGATCGCAAGTGGTCTGCTCAATGATCCGCTTCAACATTGCCATATCGTCACATCTACGACACACAAAACCTTGCGTGGACCAAGAGGAGGTGTCATTATGATGGGCAGGGATTTTGAAAATCCATGGGGCCGCACGACTAAGAAAGGCGAACCTATCATGATGTCGGCGATCCTGAATAGCGGGGTATTCCCGGGCATGCAGGGAGGTCCGCTGGAACATGTCATCGCAGCCAAAGCCGTTTCCTTCCTGGAAGCATCCACCAATGACTTCGTGCTGTATTCCAAACAAGTGATGGCCAATGCGCATACCATGGCCAATGCCTTGACGGATCGGGGGTATCAAATCATTTCAGGCGGAACGGATAATCATCTTATGCTGATTGACCTTTCCAATAAAGGCCTGACCGGCAAGGAAGCTGAAGAGGCTTTGATCAAGGCGGATATCACCGTGAATAAAAACATGGTGCCCTTTGACAAGAACAGTCCTTTCGTGACTTCAGGCATACGTATAGGTACTGCAGCCATCACTACGCGTGGCATGGGCCGTGAGGATTGCGAACAAATCGTAGAATGGATTGACCGCGCATTGCAGTCACGGCAGAACGATAGTGAACTGCAAGCCATCCATCACGAAGTCAATGAATTTGCATCTTCGTTCCGCTTATACCCGGACGAGGATGGTCAAAACTGACCGGACAAATCGTTTTAGCTTAATAAGTAATCTCGTGCAGATATAACCCTTCTGCAGGCACACTCCATGCATGAGGCAACATCGCCTGCGTATCCATGACGTTTTTGAGTTCTTCCAGTTTTATCTTGCCTGATCCGACATTGAGACATGCGCCTACGATCAATCGTACCATGCCGCGAAGAAAACGATTGGCCCGAACTTCATACATCGCATTACCCTCCTTAAAAGTCCATGCTGAGGCCATCATATTGCAACGATAATGGTCAGCGTCTGATCCTGTTTTACAGAATGGCTGGAACTGATCATACTGAAGAAGCAGATCAGCTGCCTGTTGCATCAGGCTCTTCTGAAGAAGATGCTCTTGTGGAAAATAAAAAGAGAGACCGTTTCGAAAAGGGTCCTTTGAAAAATGAATAAAATATCTGTACGCTCTTGAGGTCGCATCAAACCTGGCATGAAACTGAGGGTCCGCCACGTCGATGGCATGAATAGCGATGTCTTGCGGGAGAATAGCGTTTAGCTGATACAGTAACTTTTCTGTAGGCGCTGTGTCTTCCACGTCCGTATGTGCGACATACTGACTGGCATGAACACCGGTGTCTGTTCGGCCACATCCTGTGATTGTCACGGATTGTCTTGTGATTGTTTCAATGGCCTCTTCCAGCGTTTGCTGCACTGACAGAGCATTGGGTTGACGTTGCCATCCGCTGTAATGGGTGCCGAGATAACTGAGTTGAATTCGCCAGCGCATGTAGAACAAATATGAGGAATAGAAACAGATTTGACATGCTGGTGGAGCAAACTTCATCCAGCGGCAATTAATTCCCAGGAGATGGAACTCCGGCACAAAACTGTGCGCCGGCATAACAAACCACCAGGCGAATGGAGACTACGCGGCTTTGAGTTTTTTGATGTGCACCTTATCCAGTTTTGATTTGGCATAATGGAGATCCACTTCAAACGTCTTCACCTCTTTGCTGGAGGGCAGTTCAAACATGGCATCCATCATGATCGCTTCACAAATGGAACGCAACCCACGGGCGCCCAGGCCAAAATCAATTGCTTTCTGTGCGATGAAGTCCACTGCGCCATCGGTCATCGTAAACTTTACCCCTTCCAGGTCAAACAACTTCTTGTATTGTTTGATCAGTGCATTTTTGGGTTCAGTCATGATCCTGATCAAGGTCTCCTTATCCAATGGCTCGAGATAACCCAGCACAGGCAGACGTCCGACAAGTTCAGGAATCATGCCAAAGGACTTGAGATCCTTTGGTGAAACATACTGGAAGATATTCTCCTTATCCAGCATTTTTTCGTCCTGATTGCCGAAGCCAATTACATGAGTATTAAGGCGCCTGGCGATGATCTTCTCCAGCCCATCAAAGGCACCGCCGGCTATAAACAGGATGTTCTGTGTATTCACTTTGACCATCTTCTGTTCGGGATGCTTGCGTCCACCCTGAGGGGGAACGAGGACATCGGTACCTTCCAGAATCTTGAGCATGGCTTGTTGTACGCCTTCCCCTGATACATCACGGGTGATGCTGGGATTATCGCTTTTCCTTGCGATCTTATCGATCTCATCAATATACACGATGCCACGCTGCGCGGCTTCGACATTGTAATCGCAAACCTGCAACAAACGGGAAAGCATGCTTTCTACATCTTCGCCTACATAGCCTGCCTCGGTAAATACTGTCGCATCAACGATGGCAAAAGGTACATCGAGCATTTTGGCAATCGTCTTGGCAATCAGTGTTTTTCCCGTTCCGGTCTGACCGATGAGGATAATATTTGATTTCTCAAGTTCTACCTCATCCCCCGGAGTACTCTTGATCCGCTTGTAGTGATTATAGACTGCGACGCTGATGAAGCGCTTGGCTTCATCCTGACCGATGACATACTGATCGAGGTATTTTTTGATCTGGTGTGGCGTGATGGTTTCGGGCAGATCAAATTCCTCTTCCTTCTTGCGTGTTTTGCCTTGTTGGTCGTACAACTCTTGCTTGACAATGTCATACGCCTGCTCGACACATAGTTCACAGATATGGCCCTCAATTCCGGCAATCAGAATCAATGCTTCCTTTTTGTCCCTTCCGCAGAAAGAACATCCAAACTGATCATCACTTGTTTTCATATGCCTGGAATTTAGGCCGGAAAAAATTATTGCTTTGTGCGCGTCAGGACTTCGTCCACGAGGCCATATTCTTTGGCTTCGGTGGCGGTCATCCAGTTGTCTCTGTCAGAGTCTTTCTCGATGTCCTCGAAAGTCTTACCGGTATGCTTTGCCATGATGTCATACAATTCGTTCCTCATGTTCTTGATGAGGTTATAGGAAATCTCCATATCCGAAAATTGTCCCTGCATGCCACCGCTGGGTTGGTGGATCATCACACGGCTATGCGGTAGCACAGATCGTTTGCCTTTTGTCCCTGCGGTCAAAAGCACTGCGCCCATGGATGCGGCCAGGCCGGTGCAAATGGTGCTGATCTCAGGGGAGACGTATTGCATCGTATCATAGATCCCGAGGCCGGCGATCACAGATCCTCCCGGGCTATTGACAAACATATTGATGTCACGCTTATTGTCCGTGGATTCCAGGAACAGTAACTGGGCCTGGATCACATTGGCGACATAATCATTGACCGGTACGCCCAGGAAAATAATCCTGTCCATCATCAGGCGGGAGAACACGTCCATTCCGACGACATTCATCTGGCGTTCCTCAATGACCTGGGGCGTAAAACTGTTGATGTCCGGTACGGAAACACGCATATATCGCTCCAGATCAGCGCTTGATATGCCGGCATGTTTTGTAGCGTATTTATAAAACTCGTTGGATTGGCTCATGATTTATTGATTTCAGTGGTTAAAGACACTAAAGTAATGCGATTACCCATGCGAATGTTCATGATGTTCGTGCGAATGTTCATGGTGATGGTGGTCGTGATCGTGGTCATGATCGTGATCGTGGTCATGATCGTGATCGTGGTCGAACAATTCGTGGTGAATATCATGGAAAGCCTTTTCAAACTCGGGCGGGGTCACTTCCTTTTCTTCAAAGGTGTATTTCGGAAGAAGATGCGTGAAAACGACATCCTCCAGGGCGTTTTCTTTCATTGAACTCATAAAGTACTCATTGGCATAGAGTTGGTCCATGAGTTTCTTGATGTCCGTCTGCATGTAATTGACATTACGGATTACCCAATCTGTCACCTGGCGTTGTACGTCTTTCTCTGTCACTTCGAGTGATTCGCCGGTGGAAATCCGATTGAGCAGCAGGGACCATTTAGCATCACGGAATAGTTGATTGGCTTCGCGGCTACCTTCTGCAATTTTCTTATCGCGTTGGTGATTGACCCATTTCAATAAAAATGGCTCCGGAATACCGAAAGGATTGGCGTCCTGCAGCACTTTACGAACGACCATTTTCTTCATGTCATTGGCCTGGGAACGGGTATTCTCTCTTTCGCGATTTTCAAGAAACTGGCGGAATTCTGCCTCGTCCTGCATCGGACGGCCCGTCACTTTTGATAATTGTTCGCCGGTCAGCTCTGTATGCTGTGGTCTTTTGATTTCCTTGATGGTTACCCGGTAAATCAATGGAGCATCAGGTACAGGATCCGCTTCAAGTTTGAGGGTGTTTGTAATGATCGCCTGACGTTCGTATCCAAGAAACTTCTCAAGGTCGGCATCAAACTGGGCGCCTTCTGTGAGATTGAGTAGCGTGGTTGGGGCTTCACCCGTGCTTCTTTCAAGATCCACCAACGCTTCGACCTCCTGGGCTGCCACCTCACCGTTCGAACCGATCGGGGACAAGGTCACTACGACCCTGTCATTCGTTTCCACCTTTCCGCCGGACACTTTGACTTCGTCTCCAAATACCCTTCTATATCGGATCACATCTTCATCCAGGGCCGCCTGATCGATTCCAGGCACGGCGATCGCTACCGGTTTATCCGTCTCATACTTCAGCTCAAACGAAGGCTTCAGGCCAAGGTCAAAGACAAACGTGTAATCCGCCTGCACTTTAGGGTTAAAATCGATGGGTTCGGCATCATCGGCCATCACCGGTGACCCGAATATTTCAATTTTTTGTTCTTCGAGATAGCCGAATAACTTTTCGTTCAGCAACGTATTGACGGTTTCCTCGAGGAGGCCTTTGCCATACATCTTGGCAAGTACGGATTTGGGGGTCTTACCGGCTCTGAACCCTTTGATGGCCAGTTTTTTAGAATATTTCTTGAGGTTTTCTTCCAGCTTTGGGCCATAGTCTTCAAATTCAATGACCAGTGTCATTTTAGCATTGAGATCATCCAGCCGGTTAAAATCGATTTTCATCCTGAACAATTAATTTTAGAAAAGGGGTGCAAACGGAAAAACCGATGAGCACATCGCCTGTAAATCAAGGCATTAAGAAAAACAGGATGGTCCTAACGACCTGCATCCTGTCCCTTTTGAAGTGCGGGTGGAGGGACTCGAACCCCCAAGCCTCTCGGCACTAGATCCTAAGTCTAGCGCGTCTACCAATTTCGCCACACCCGCATTATTCAAAAATGGCTGCAAAGGTATGGATATTTTAACGACTCACCTGCAGTCCGGTAAACTCAAAATATCATCAATAGGTTGCGTTTCTCCTTTACTATCCGTTAACTAACTGGACACACTTTTGTTACTACCTTGCGTTAGTATGCCACATATTGCCTCAGGCCTGACCGAAAATGAGCAACTTGCCCTGCAGCGGGAGTTTCGCAGGTTGATGAAGGCATTGCCTGCCCCGCTGGATGAGACTGACAAAAAGAATTTAAAAAAGGCCTTTGACATGGGATTGGAAGCCCATGCCAGACAGCGCAGAAAAAGCGGAGAGCCTTATTTTTTTCATCCCATCGAAGTGGCCCGCATTTGCGTCAGTGAAATTGGCCTTGGACCCACTGCAGCTGTGTGTGCCTTGCTTCATGATGTCGTTGAAGATACTGAAGTCACGATCGAAGATATCCGCAGGGAATTTGGGGAAAAAATCGGTCACATCGTGGATGGTCTCACCAAACTCGATGGACTCTATAATGTGCCTTCAGAGCAAGCAGAAAATTTCAAGAAAGTACTTTCAACTTTAGTTGAAGATGTTCGTGTGGTCCTCATTAAAATCGCGGACCGATTACACAACATGCGCACCATCGCGCCGATGCCCAAGCATAAACAGTTGAGCATTGCGGCGGAAACCGACTACATCTATGCGCCCCTCGCCCATAGATTAGGGTTGTACAATATCAAATCTGAACTTCAGGACATCATCCTTCGCATACAGGAGCCTGAAGTATGTGAAGAGATCGAACAAAAACTGGCCGAAGGGGATCAGCAGCGCAAGCGCTATATCAGGGAGTTTATCAAACCATTGAAAGACAAACTGGATGAACTCGGATTTGAATACCGTATTGTCGGTCGCCCCAAGTCAATTGCTTCGATTTACAATAAGATCAAAAAGAAGCAGGTTCCTTTTGAAGAAATCTATGACCTGTTTGCGATAAGGATCATTCTCAATGTTCCTCCTGAAAAAGAGAAGTCTGCGTGCTGGTTAGTGTATAGCATTTTGACGGAGATTCATAAACCGATACCTGAAAGACTTAAAGACTGGATCACCACTCCAAAGTCAAACGGATATGAATCATTGCACACGACTGTCATTGGTCCAAAAGGACGGTTTGTGGAAATTCAGATCCGAACGGAACGCATGGATGAGATTGCGGAACGCGGATTCGCGGCGCATTGGAAATATAAGAACGTCAATACGCAACAATACATCTATGAAAACTGGCTGGACAATATCCGGGATATGCTCGAAGACAGCCATAAGGATGCATTAGAGTTTCTCAGTGATTTCCGAACCAATCTGTATGCGGAGGAATTATACGTCTTTACACCGAAAGGGGATCTTAAAGTGGTGCCTAAAGGAGCCACCGCGCTTGATTTTGCCTTTGCCATCCATACCGATATCGGCTATCATGCCAGTGCGATAAAGATCAACAATAAACTGGTGCCCATGGGCTATAAGCTCCAGAATGGCGACCAGGTAGAGATCATCACCAACCGCAACCAAAAACCTAATGAAGAGTGGTTGCGCATGACCGTTACGGGTAAAGCACGGGCTAAAATCCGGACGGCCCTCAAGGATTCCAAAAAGAAACAGGCAGAAGACGGCAAGGCCAAGCTGGAGCGAAAACTCAAAGGTATTAAAGCAGACCTGGAGGAAAATGTGGATATGCTGGTCAAGCACTATGGCTACAATGCCCGGCTTGATTTATTCTATGATATTGCCATTGAGCACTTCGATCTGTCCAATCTCAAAGAGTTTGAAGTGGAGGGCGGAAAACTTGTTTCGCCAAACCGACATGTACAGCGTTCCGGTGTTTCGGATACCGAGCCCTCTCCCACCCCCGCCCTTGCCAAGGACATGGTCCAGCCAAGGATCAGCATCGGAGGTGAGGATGCAGAACAATACAAATATTCGCTTGCCACTTGTTGTAATCCCGTGGTAGGTGATGAAATCTTTGCCTATGTGACTTCAAATTCAGGAGTAAAGATTCACCGCATCAATTGCCCGAATGCCACCCATCTCATGGCCAGTTATGGCTACAGGGTTCAAAAGGCAGAATGGGTTACAACCGGAAATGTACAGTCTGTCGTCAATCTGAAAATTACCGGTGTCGACAGTGGCCCGGGCGTCATCGAACGCGTAACCAACAAGATCAGTTCAGGGCTTGGAATCAATATCCGCTCCCTGAGTATTGAGGGCAAAGAAGGCTATTTTGAAGGAAAAGTATCACTGGTCGTCAGCAATAAAAATCAATTGAATATGGTGATCCGATCCCTGAAAAACCTGCAGGGCATCTCCTCCGTATATCGTGAAAATTAATACATGAGCTCCTCCGTATCCCATTCACACAAACAAAGCAGGGCCTCTTTTGAAGAGGTCAAAGCCATTTTCACCAAACACCTGGAGGCACACAATCTCCGTCGTACCCCTGAACGATATACCATCCTTGAAGAGATATACAATCGTTCTGATCACTTCGATGCAGAGGCGCTGTATATCCATATGAAAAGTGCCAACTACCGGGTGAGTCGTGCAACGGTCTATAATACCCTGGAATTACTGGTCAGTTGTGATCTGATCACAAAACACCAGTTTGGAAAAAATCTCACGCAGTACGAAAAATCATATGGTTTCAAACAGCATGATCACCTGATCTGTGTGGATTGCGGCAAAGTCATTGAATTTTGTGATCCGAGGATCCAGCAGATCAAATCCACCATGGGGGAACTGCTGCACTTCAATGTGTTGTACCATGACCTCAATTTATATGGCCGTTGCCTTGGCGGGTGCAAGGAAACTAAGGGTAAATAACCACCCGACAGTTCACTATCTTTGCCGCAAAGGGCCGTGTGCCCTTTATTTATTGTGATCAAATCCAATGGCAGTAGATGTTTTATTGGGCCTCCAGTGGGGGGATGAGGGCAAGGGGAAAATCGTCGATTACCTTGCTGACCGGTACCAGGTAGTAGGCCGCTTTCAGGGCGGACCCAATGCCGGCCATACCCTTTGGATCGATGGTAAAAAGACGGTATTACACACCATACCTTCCGGAATCTTCCACGATCATCTGGTCAATGTCATCGGAAACGGCGTAGTCATCGACCCGGTCACGTTGATGAAAGAAATCACTGCCCTCGAAGCCAGTGGCGTAGATGTCCGTTCAAGATTGCGAATATCGAGAAAAGCACACCTTATCCTTCCAACACACAGGACCCTTGACATGGCTTCCGAGTCATCCAAGGGCGAACAAAAAATTGGATCTACCCTGAGAGGTATTGGTCCATGCTATATGGATAAGACGGGAAGAAACGGACTGCGTATCGGTGACATCCTGAGTGTAGATTTCAAAAAGAAATACGACAGCCTGAAAGAGAAACATCTGGGCTTACTGAAATTGTATCCGGATGTCAATGTGGATGTTACGGCCGACGAAACAAATTGGTTTAGTGCGATTGACCAGATTCGAAATCTTCATCTGATAGATGCGGAATACTATGTTGCTGATCTGCTCAGGGCAGGACATCATATTTTAGCAGAGGGCGCTCAAGGCATGATGCTGGATATAGATTTCGGCACCTATCCATACGTCACATCCTCCAATACAATTTCTTCCGGCGTTTGCAGCGGACTCGGTGTGCCACCGACTTCCATACGAAAGGTGATTGGCGTGACTAAAGCGTACTGTACACGCGTTGGTTCCGGTCCTTTCCCTTCTGAATTACTCGATGCGGATGGAGAACGGATTAGGGTAGCCGGGCATGAATTTGGCAGCACTACGGGCCGTCCCCGCAGATGTGGTTGGCTCGACCTGCCACAATTGAAATACGCCATCATGATCACGGGCACCACCGATATCGCGATCACCAAACTCGATGTACTCAATGCGTTTGAGGAGATCCTGGTAGCTGAGAAATACAAAACAGCCTACGGCATCACAGATCAATTACCATTCGATATTACCGAAGGCATTGAGGAGGTGGTACTCAACCGTCAGGCAGGTTGGATGCAGGACATTCAAGCCAATGATTTTGATGGATTGCCCGATGCCGTAAAAAATTATTTGCAGTATATCGAGCAACAACTTGGTTTGCCGATCAACTTTATTTCTACCGGTCCCGGAAGAGAAGAGTTGATCGTACGCTAGATTGTTCTAGCCCCGTAACGCCTTAATGATGTACTGGTATTCCAGCGCTTCCTGATCCACGTTGTCGATATGGTATCCGGCTTCGTTCAATTCCTTGATGACCTGATCGACATCCAGACGTTCTTCGAGAGGCGGACCGAAGGGGGTCTCCTTCTTTTTAAAGTCTATAATCACGATGTATCCTTCGTCGCGAATCGCAGTTTTCAATTTTGAAAAATAATTGACCCGATCACTGATGTAGGCATACGTGTTGACAAGCAGGACCATATCCACCTCATTGGGTTTGAGCATCGGGTCATCAGGTTTTGCCTGTCGAATCACCAGCCTGTCTTGTAATTCCGCCGGGAATCTTGCTTTTTGCGCCTGCATCCATTGGACCGCTTTGGGGTCGATATCGATGGCGATGACCTTGGCACCGCGGTAGGCAATACGTCGACTGAAATATCCTGTGCCAGCCCCGAGATCGGCTACTACCTTTCCGTCGAGGTCTCCAAGTTGCTTTACGACTAAATCAGGCTTTTGCCAAATGACCCGATCCGCACTCTCGTAGGTTTCAGCTTCATGCTGATAGGCAGCTGTGCTGTCCTCGCGGGCGTCCCGTACCTCACCTGTGTCTGCATCGTTGACGTTCTCCTTTTTTCCATCGCAGGAAGGCAGGGCCGCACTGAGGAATAAAGTGAGGATGAAAACCAGGTAGCGTTGATCTTTCATGTGGTGCAAATATACAAGCGCGCGGTCATGCCTTTATACCTGGACAGGCTGAGTATTGGTTTCAATAAACCTGATGATCTGTCCGGAGATGTCTACCCCTGTGGTTCCTTCAATGCCTTCAAGACCCGGTGATGCATTGACTTCCAATATCAATGGGCCGGTATTCGCTCTGAGAATATCTACGCCGGCTACATGAAGCCCCATGAGGTCTGCGGCCTTGAGGGCAATTTCTTCTTCGGCAGAAGTAATCCGGATTCTTCGGGATGAAGCACCCCGATGGAGATTTGATCTGAACTCGCCATCCTGCGCGCTGCGCTCCATGGTGGCGACCACTTTTCCTCCCACTATAAATACTCTTACGTCTCTTCCTTTTGCCTCTTCAATAAACTGTTGCAAGAGGATTTCTTCTCTCAGGCGAATAAACGCCTCAGCAACAGATTGAGCTGCATGCTGACTCTCCCCCAGAATCACGCCTTGACCTTGCGTACTGTTGAGCGTTTTAATGACCATAGGATATTGTTCGCCGAGCAAACGAAGAGAAGCCTCTACATTTTCAGGCATTGCCGTAAAGATGCTATCAGGCACAGGCAGACCATGCGCCGCCAGGTATTGCAAACTGGTGCGTTTGTCGCGTGACCGCAGAAGTGCTTCGGTTGTTACCACGGTGTATACCCCCATCATTTCAAATTGCCTTACCACCGCAGCACCAAAGCTGGTGACGGAAGAGCCTATCCTTGGAATCACTGCATCCGGCTGGCCAAGAAATTCTCCCTGGTAGCGTACACCCAACCTTCCCTGAAGTATCGTGAGATCACACTGCAGGTGATCCACTACGCGAATGGAATGGCCTCGCCTCCGGGCTGCCATGACAAGACTATGCGTACTGTAGAGGATAGGACTTCGGCTCAGGATCAGAATTCTCATACGTGGGGAAGATAGCAAATCACTATCAATGGTGATAAAAAAAGAAATCCTATCCCTTGCCCTGTAACGATGAATGACCTATTGATAAAGTGATACCTTCACCTGATGCAACTCAATGACAAGCGGACAATCAATGGATGGGCCTATTTTGACTGGGCCAATTCTGCTTATTACCTGGTGATTTCCACTGCAATTTTTCCGATCTATTTCTCCAGTGTCACGGAGGAAGAGATTTCACTTTTTGGTGGTACCATTTCCAATACCGCACTGTATTCCTTTTCCGTATCGGCTGCTTACATTCTTATAGCGTTATTGTCTCCTTTGCTTTCGGGCATTGCCGACTATTCCGGTCGAAGGATGTATTACCTCAAGCGCTTTACACTGGTGGGATCCATTGGGTGCATAGCCTTGTTTTTCTTCCAATCACCGGAAAGCATGTGGATCGGGACAACGGCATTTATGTTGGGTACCATAGGGGCCGCAGGGGGATTAGTTTTTTATGATTCCTATTTACCCCTTATCGCCTCCGAAGACCAATATGATAAAGTCAGCGCCAAGGGATACGCCTACGGGTATGTTGGCAGTGTCTTGCTCCTGATCGTTTGCCTGATCATGATCCAGAAACCGGAGTGGTTTGGGATCACTAGTCCGACGTTACCATCCAGAATTTCGTTTGTACTGGTTGGCTTATGGTGGATTGGATTTGCGCAGATTACCTTCAAGCGTTTACCCGCGGATAAGACACTCGAACATCCGGGAAAATTACTGGCCAAAGGATGGAAGGAATTAATTCACGTATGGCACAGTATCCGCCATGATAAAGACACGAAGCGGTTCCTTGCTTCCTATTTCTTTTACATAGCCGGAGTGCATACGGTGATTTATCTGGCATCCCTTTTCGCGGATCATGAATTGGGTTTCAAAGATGCTGAACTCATCATGACCATTCTTCTGCTGCAACTGATTGCGATTCCGGGTGCATTTCTTTTTGCACGCATATCCAGGTGGAAAGGAAATAAAACAGGCCTGTTGATTCAACTGGTCATCTGGATGCTGATATGCCTCGGTGCCTATGCGACTACCGAGAAATGGCAATTCTATTCCATTGCCGCGCTCGTTGGGCTTGTGCTTGGGGGCATACAATCACTTTCACGATCTACGTATGCCAAACTGCTGGAGGGTAGAAAAGAGGACCCGACCTCCTTTTTCAGTTTCATGGATGTGTTGTCCAAAATCGCGATTGTGTCCGGCACTTTTATCTTTGGCATGGTCAATTCATTGACAGGGAGCATGCGCTATAGCGTGCTGGTGCTTGCGGTGCTTTTTCTGATCGGAATCTCATTGCTTTGGATGGTGTCTGCTGCAAGGATCAATACGAATACAGCAAATGATTTGAGGGATTGATTGGATTGATTCGACACCACAAAATTTATTCCTGAAACTCATAACAACCAATATCCGGTTTCAACGGATCACGTGGATTGAGTTCCAGGTCATCTGTCACCCCTGGCAAAGGCAGTCCTTTCATGATCGCCACGGCGTTAGTATCCAGATGATAATCATTCTTAAACAAGTCTACAAACAATGTGTCGCCAAATGCATATTCGAAACAATCTGTACAGAAAGTCGTAAAGAAATCAGGATATAGTCCCTCTTCCAGCAATTCATCCACGACGACCATATTGTTTTTCATCGTGATGTTAAAGAAAGCGGGATCTGCGGTATTCCCATCGACCATCCAAAACTCGTCTGAAGATGATCCAATGACAATGCAGTTATTGACCTCCAGGTTCAATGGATTGAATTGGGAGACTTCACAAAAAGGATCATAGCAGAAAAAATTATTCACGCTCATGGCTTCGGCATCGTTTCCGAAATTAGCCATCGTGCAATAATTGATTTCGTAATCTCCTCCATAGGTGAGGGCAATCGCTTGCCCATCATTTTCATAAAAAAGGCAGTTCGAAATATTGGCCTCGGCATGTCTTGCGAATACGCCGGGGCCTCCAGTAAAGGCAATCGTGCTGTGGTCTATACGCAACTGTGACGCGCTGTCCGCGAAAATTCCAGCCAGCGCATTGGTCAATTCCATGTGACTAAAAATGTGGGGACCACTACCGGGGCCGAGTCGGATTCCTGCGTATTGACCGGTGTAATCAGACTCAATTCGATCATCACTTATGATCACCGTTTGATCCCGGGTACCTAAGACTTCCATTTTCCCGTCCGGCAGCGTATAGATCAACCCTTCATTATAGATCCCAAGCTGATTATTGGCGATTCCTCCGTGAATATATAAGCGGGTGCCCGGAGGAAGCACCAGTGTGCAGGAATCAATAAGCAACGTTCCATATACCACATAAGGTTTCGGATCATTCCATACCTCTTCTCCCAGATCACAGGTGAGAATGGCGATCTGGTTGGGTCGGTTTGGACCTGGAATATAATTTGCGTTTTGACCCCAGGCGATCAGCTTTACTTTTTGCTCCACTCCATTCGTCGTAAATACAATATCAGCTTCGAGGAAAAAAGGACTTTCCGCAAGGGGTTTATTTGGATCAATTAATGCCTCGACAAAAACATAAATACTGTCCTCCGGATGGATATCGACGGATGAAATGACATCTCCTGTATATCCATCTGCATTAATGGTGAAAAAACCTGCCTGGGGTCCGGTCACTTTAATTTCACTGATGCGCAATGACTGCGCGTGCGGGTTGAAGACCTTAAAATATCTGGTTACCGTACTAACCTGTGTGAGTACCGTATCAAATGTGAGGGTATCTACTTTGAGTTCAAGTACATCCGATGAAGACTCCGTAAATTTCTCATTGTAGCACGAGGTGAACCATGTTGTGGCTGTGGCCAGAAAGCACAAAAACAGCAGGGGCCTACCTAAGCGAGCGGAAAAAATATTCCGCATGCCCTCCTTACCCATATGCCTTGAAATGGTCGAATTGTTTATCTGGCTTTGCTTCACCTGAAAGTTGTTCAATTTGAGGCCGAAAATACCCTAAAGTATCCACAATGTCCGGACAGACCCGGGCATGCGAAGGAGTAAATAAAATAAGGGAATATATCCCGCCTGCTTATATCCATGAAGTACATATATGTTATTTTTACCGGTCATCTCTTTACCCATGCACAGGAGTCTCCACGCCTCATTTCCTTTTATTCCGGCAAGTGAAATACCTGTTCGTTCGTCAGAGCGGATTTTCAAGAAATACAGTCCTTTGAATCTTTCAGACCCCGTCTCTTCCGGTATGGGGAACCAAGTCCGTTTTCCTTTATAATCCCTTTGCATGTTACTGACCGTCATCGCCTATATCATCGTTGGTTTGTATACCCTCGCGCTGGCGTACATCACCTTTTATTGTCTTATTCAATTCCACTTGTTGCTGAAGTACAACCTGCGACGGCATAAGTCTGTTCAGGAAGACTCCTCAGCACATTGGCAAGGTCAGCCGTTGCCCGCTGTCACCATTCAACTTCCAATCTATAACGAAAGATTTGTGGTGGATCGTCTGATCGACAATATCGTGCAGATGGACTACCCGGCGGATAAACTTCAGATTCAGATTCTGGATGACTCAACGGATGATACGACTGAAGTGTGTCAACGCAAAGTAGCGGAATACAAGGCCAAAGGCATTCAGATCGATTATATCCACCGAAGCAACAGAGAGGGTTTCAAGGCCGGAGCATTGCGGGATGGCCTGGCTACGGCCACGGGAGAGTTTATCGCAATTTTTGATGCTGATTTTCTGCCGCACAAGGACTTTTTACTTCGGACCCTGCCATTGATGCAGGACGAAAAAGTAGGTGTGGTGCAAACCCGTTGGGAACATATCAATGGAAACTATAGCCTGATCACCAAATTACAGGCGTTTCAGTTAAACGTGCATTTTAGCATCGAACAATCCGGTCGTGACGAAGGCAACTATTTACTTCAATTTAATGGCACTGCCGGAGTATGGAGAAGGGCAGCTATTGTTGACGCAGGTGGATGGGAGGCAGACACATTGACTGAAGATCTGGACCTCTCCTATCGTGCTCAGTTGAAAGGCTGGAAAATCAAATACCGTCAGGATATAGCTTCTCCTGCGGAATTACCGGTCGAAATGAACGGGCTTAAATCACAGCAATTCCGGTGGATGAAAGGCGGCGCTGAAAATGCGCGCAAACTGCTTCCGCAAGTGCTCAAGGCCCCTATTTCGTTTGGTCGTAAGTTACATGCCACGGCACACCTTTTATCCAGTTCTGTATTCCTTGTGGTCTTTCTGCTTGCGATACTGAGTGTCCCTACCCTCTTTCTCATCGGCAGGATTGATTTTGACATGAAAAACTACTGGGTATTTATGCTTGGCCTCCTGACGATTGGTTTTGTGTACTTTATTGCCAACAGTGATACTTCATGGGATCACGATCCGTTTCTCAAGCGCCTTGGCAAGTTCATATTTATGTTTCCCATGTTCCTTTCATTATCCATGGGGCTTTCCTTACATAACAGTATAGCCGTGCTAGAAGGGTTAGCTGGTAAAAAGAGTTCATTTGTACGCACGCCAAAATTTAATATTCAACAGATTCAGGATTCGGTTAAAAAGGGATTCTATACCGGTGGGAAAGTTTCAATATCCACAATACTTGAAGGTTTGCTGGCGCTTTATTTTCTTGCGGCCATTGTCTTTGGCCTCATGCAGGGAAAGACATCATTCCTCCTTTATCACTTCATGCTGATGATTGGATTTGGGGGCATCTTCTACTATACGATCAGGCATCTAAGTCATCGTTGATCGGCGGCGCGCAAAAAAAAAAGCCCCCGGAAACCGGAGGCTTTTTTGTCTATACTTTGGTCTGTTAATATGACCAGAGATCATGTTCCCAATTGAAGAGTTCCATCTTAATCTTTTCAGACTCCAGCAAGCGGGCGATTCCTTTTTCAGGACCGTTGTAGAAGTCATCCAACCTCAAATCGAGTACGTTGGACTCTTTGTAGATATAGCTTGAGAACCTTCTTTGTTCGAATAAATCATACCATGTACCAGGAGCGGCATCATTGCCCTCGGTGAATACGGCATAGCGGGACAGGGCTTCACGGGCTTCAGGATAGTATACCCAAAACATCGGAATGGCATACTTGAATTCACCTGTGCTTTCATCGATATAGTCCTTGATCGGAGCGATACCGAGGATGCGAACACCCATGCGTGAGCTTTCCTCATCGAAATACCACATTTCCTTGATCCTGTACTTCTGGATGTCATCAGGATTGACGGGTGAGTTGACAATCACCACTTCGTCTTCATACGTATCCGGATTGAATACGAGACTAGTGTCTGTGATTACCAATTTGCCCATCACCTCTTCAGGGGTCATCATTTCCTTAAAGGTTTCATCCTTAAAGACCTTGATTTCGCCTGATTTGGCACCTTCAGCGAGGATGGTGAAGAATGGTTGTGGCGGATAGATGAACGGAAGATTGATCTTCTCACGCACATCAATAATACGCCATATCCTGCGTTCCCATGGAATATCTGCTTCGCGCAGAGGCTCGTAGGGAAGCACGCGGTTTTCGTAGATCATGGTCTTGCGAACCACATCATCGATGTACACGTCTTCAACAGGATCGCTTGATTCGGTGATGATACTTTCCGCCTGTTGAGCTCCTGCGATAAACGGAGTACAGAGGGCTAATACACCAGCCAGGTAAGCAAAGAATGACTTCATGGTACTGATTAGTTAATTTTAAATACGAGCTGGTTGATGTCACGACCGGAAGCATCACCAGGACATTTAGCTTTTACATTTTCAAAGTAGTACGTATCACCGGCTTTAGCCTGATCTACGAGACCCTTTGGACCTGCGTTGTACTGACCACCTTTGTTGGCTTCCATCTGAGGGTCTTGCCTTCTTGGAACACGAACCAACTGATAACCGAGGATTTCGCACTTGGCATCAAAGTCAAAGTTTTCCAATACAGCGAAGAGACCTTTCTGTGCTTTGAACTCACCTGAACTCATCACACCACCCATTGAAGAACTCAGCTTAGCAACAGGGTTAGGGATGCGCTTTACGCGGAATTCACGTTTTTCGGAAAGGCCTGGGGCAGCCACGTTTACATAAGCAAATTCACCAAGTTTTGTGGGTGAGCTTGCCTTTACATTAAATGTTCCGTCAGGATTTCTGGAGATGCTTGCACCGCCTGCTCCCGACATAGATACCTGTACCTGGTTACTGGGTACACCAGCAGCTGAAACAGCAACCGGATTATCCACACCAATGTAGAACACGTTCATCTTTGTCGCTGAGACAGAAACAGAGCGCTCACCCACTTCATACTCAAACTCCTTTTTATAGGTGTTTGTTTCATTTGTAACAGGGTTAGTGACATTAATAGACGCACTATACTTTTTAATTCCAACACTGGAGGCTGTCGCTTGATATTTAGCTACACCTTCAGCATCAGTAGGAAGTGTGCGACCATCAACAGAAATTGATATCCCCGTTTTACTGTCAGAACCTGCAAATGCACTCAAGAAAATATCAGCCTCGTAGCTTTCGCCCTTGATAACATATGCCTTCTTGGCGGCAGAAACAACAGTAAATTTGTCCAAAACCAACTCATCTGTGGTTCCAACTTTTCCTGCTAAATAGTTCAGGATAGTTGCTTCTGAATTCTTTACGTCATTCTGGAATTTACGAAGAATCGGGAGTGCAGCCTGGAGTGGCATGTGGTTGAAGTTCATTTCAGACCAACTCTTTTTCTTCTTCTTCTTCCAGGATTCATCATCAATACCGAGGGCGATATCCTTTCCGTACGTTGCTCTGTCAGCTGTATCCAGCAAGGAAACAAATTTCTCACGGTATTCAAGGATTTTGGCCTTCAGTTGTTCACCTACGCCTTGATCCACCAACATGCGTGTAGTCACATCCTTGTTTTTCTCCCCTTTCAGGTGGTCGGTAATCTGACCTGTTTCAGGATCGGGTAGGTAACCGCCTGTAGCGGTGATCATTGTGTCAATGATATTCTGTATGTAGTCGTTAAGCTCTGAGGCATATTGACGCGTAGGATCGACACGTTCGGCATAAACCGCGAGGGACTCCTTCTTCTTGGCACCATCTTTAATCGCCTGGGGTAGTTTATTGCTGGCTTGTTCGAGCGCAACATTACTTTGCTCCATACTCTTGTCGACGACCTTGAACGCGTTAAATATCTCCGCAGAGACGTTGAGGGCGAGCAGTGCCGTCAATACCAGATACATGATATTGATCATCAACTGCCGGGGCTCCTTTGGAATTGACATATTGTTTTATACGTTTTTGCTTAATAAATGGATCTCTTCAACAATTTCATCCGGCCATTATGCCTTTCCGCCCATAGCGCTCAATACATTACCGTAGACATTGTTCAATGACTTCAGGTTCTTGTTGAGCGTAGACATCTGATCTGTAAATCCTTTAGCGTCATTTTCAGTAGCTGCCAAAGAAGCCAGTGCATTGTTCATGTGGTTGAGCTGCTCCTTGGATGCCAATACACCCTGATACATCTGGCTTACACCCTGGATGTTCTGGTTGAGCGAAGTAATGTGAGCGCGATACGCTTTGGTTTCCTCAACGCTATGGCTCAGTTCCTGCATGGCCTGGTTCATACGATCGTAGAAGTTGCCCATAGACTTGATCTGATCTGAAGTCTGTGAGAAGTCAACTTCCTGCAATGCTTTCAGTGAACTCATGCTCTTAGACATGATCTGCAATTCTGACAACATGCCACCCAGTTGGTTCTCAACCTTATTGGCATTGAGCGGACGGAGATCCTTATCCACTTCACCAGCGGTCAGTGGAGTGATTTTACTGTTATACTTTTCCAATCCCGGATAAAGTTTTTCCCAGTAGTAATCCTTTTCCGGTGGAATGATACCCAACATGAGGAAGAGGAAAGCTTCGGTGATCAGACCCGCTGTGATGGCGGCGTCCCCCCATGGGTAACTTCTGATCTTACCAAGGGCCCCGATCATAACGACGGAAGCACCAAATCCAATAATGAAGTTCTTCAGGTACTTGAAAGAGCTTGATTTAATAAAGCGATTCATGCTGGTTGAGATGTTTTTGTTGTTAAAAGATTACGTATTGATACTCAGAAGTCTGTCCGGAGCAATTACCGGCCGTCTGACTCCATCAGATTATGACCTATTTGGTAGTGTGATTATTTCAACTTGTGATCTCCTTGCACCCTTTAAAGAAGTGGCGATGAAGTATCACCATTATACCTTCATTAGTTCGCGTCATCAATAGCCCGACCCAGGAAAGTAAGTGCGCAACGGAAACCGATGTAAGATTTAGTGGTATCCTGATATTCCCAGTGGCGCGTACCTGTCTGGAGATAGTAGGCAACATCCTTCCAGGAGCCGCCACGAATTACTTTGCGCTTGTATACTGCCGGATCATCTTCCTTCGCGTCATACTTGATGTCAGGGTTGTTATCGTGAACGATGAAATGCGCATTTTCGAAGAAGGCACTTTCGGTCCACTCCGATGCATTTCCGGACATGTTGTACAAACCATAGTCGTTAGGGAAGTAGGCATCAGCCTTTACTGTATAGTGGCCACCATCTTCAGGATAGTTTCCACGGCCTGGCTTAAAGTTAGCCAGCAAGCAACCTTTGGCATTTCTCAAGCCATAACCACCCCATGGATAAGGTGCCAGGTCATGACCGCCCCGAGCTGCGTATTCCCATTCGTGTTCGGTTGGAAGGCGGAACTCCTCTGTATTTGGCTCATCCCCTCGGAAAGTATTCCAAAGGTTTGTACGCCAGAAGCAGAATGCCTTTGCCATTTTCCAATTCACCCCAACAACAGGGTAATCATCGAAGGCAGGGTGCCAGAAATAGTTACGGGTAAACGGCTCATTGTAGGAGTAAGAGAAGTCACGGATCCAAACCAGGGTGTCAGGATAAATGCTGACCTCTTCCCTGTTGATGATCTCGGTGCGCTTTCCCTTGAAAGATGGGCTGGCTGCTTTTTTCCAATCCTTCCATTCGTAATTGTAAACCAGTTCCCTGGTATCCAGTTCTTTCTTTCCGGCAAAGACGTCATCGCCCTGGAAATACATATCATCCAGGATCTCATCATTCCAGTCGATCTCATATTCCCAATCGATGGTTTGATTTCCGTCTTCGTCTTCCTTGAAATGATCCAGGTTAACATGTGCGATGGAGTCACGCACATAGACCACAAATTGGCGGTACTCATTGTTGGTGATCTCGGTATCATCTATGAAAAAACCAACGATAGATACGGCCATTGGCCTCTGCATGTAGGTATTATGGATATCCTGATCGGATTGTCCGATATGGAAGGTTCCGCTCTTGACGTATTCCATTCCGTACGGATTGATTCCGGAATACTTAGGGCGATCCATCACACCAACGAGTTGGCCTGACTCTCCTGAACTACAGGACGTAAATAAAAAGGCCAATGAAACAATGGCCAAGGCTGCGATTGTAATCTTCCTCATCCTTTTATAAAAAGTTTCGCTGTTGTGGGTAGCTTAAAATAGAGGCGTAAAGATACTTTTTTGACTTAGATATCCAACACTTATCTTTTTATAAATCATCCCGCGAACAACATAATTTATGCCAACAAGGGTTGTAACGATATATTATTTGACAATATTATGCTTTCGAAAGAATTTAAATCCGCCTCCCGAAAATATACATATTTGAATTAACATAATATGTAGACGTCAAATAATAAAACATTTGCAAATCTGAACAATTAACAAATGTGAAATATTGGGTTACAACGCTCCAAACACCCCTCCGTTTAAGAGGTGGAATTACAGGTTTCGGGGGTTATAAATAATCCTGGGTGGAAGCCCAGCGCCTATCCTTTTGCCGAGGTTATAGGTGATCAATAATTCGTGGGTTCCCTCATGGACCGATTGGAGACTGCTCAGCCCGATATCATAGGCGTAATGTAGAAAGAATTTTGGAGATAGGCGCACCCCTGCAGAAAGGATCATGGCATCGACACTATTTTTACCAAAACCCCTGTACCCTATTCCGGCCTGCACCGTGTTTTGCCATTCCGCCCTCAGGGCCACTTCTGCCTGAGTTTGAGCCAGATCGGATTTGACATAGACCGTCGGATAGAAGGACAGGTCCATAAAAGGCTGTATAAAATATTCTCCAAAAAAATGAACCACCGGATCGGGCCTGTAGTCCACTTCATTTCCCAGTCGAATCCCAGCCGGGTAAAATCCAGTGAGTGAAAGGCCGGCTTCGAAATAGTCACCAGCAAAATAAAACCCTGCGTCAATGGTCGGGGATACTCCTGAAACTTTGCCATTAGGCAGATTGATGTCCTCATGATCTATAATCCCGCCTGAATAATTTCCATCGGGTGCTCTGAGCTTGGTGCCATCCAGGGTATTCTGGGCGATCCCTACCCTGATGCCGGTGGACAAGAGTCCTACCGTGGACTCATAGATATAATTGTAAGACAACATAAAGGCGGTGTGGCTCTCCGCGCCAAGTGATTCGTTGGTCAACTGGAACCCCAGGGCTCCCTGCCACAGGTAAAAGGGCATATGTCCGTTGAGCATGCGTAATTCCGGGTTCCCGTCCAGTCCTGCCCATTGTGTCCGATAGAGTAACCCTGCATGCAGACTTCGCTCCATTCCACCAAAGGCAGGATTAAACGCATATCGCTCCTGGGTCATCAGGCTATACTGGTATCCATACTGCCCATACGCGGGCATATAGATTCCAATGATCCATAAACCGATGATAAAAATATGCTTACCCATCTTCCTATTGTCTTCCAGGCGTCAGTGGAATTACCCTTGCTGCTCCAGGTGGCTCTTGTTTTAATCTATGTTTCAGGCAATAAATATAGTCCCTCATGCTATAAAACCAAATACTTTAGATTGTCCCCTGGCTGACATCAATCCAATTTGATGGTCAGGCCATCGTATCCCAGATGCATTCCCGGAGGCAGTTTGAGTTCCGCTTCCGCATGCAGGCCCATTTCGTGACTGATATGTGTTAGATAACAACGCTTTGGCCTAAGGGTTTCATACAAGGCAATGGCTTCGCTGACATTGAGGTGTGTGGCATGAGGTTCAAAACGAAGCGCATTGATGATGAGTACGTCCAGTTGAGCAAGCCTGGCCATACTCTTTGCAGGAATCGTCTTTGCGTCCGTTATATAGGCCATCGCATCTATGCGATATCCGTAGATGGGCATATCCCCATGATCTACGAGCACAGGTTCAACGGCTATGTCATTTATCGTCACAGGCGTGTTGTTCAATTCAATACTATGCACTCTGGGCTTGCCTGGATATTCATATTCCTGATCGAAGGCATAATAAAACCGCTTATGCAACTCTCCGATGGTCCGCGGATGTCCATATACGGGAATATTCCGTTGATGAAGAAAATTGATGGGGCGGATATCATCTAACCCTGATATATGGTCATTGTGTTCATGGGTGAGCAGGACGGCATGGACATCTTCGATATGATTATCGAGCATTTGCCTGCGAAAATCAGGTCCGATATCAATCGCCAGACCTGTTTCGCCTGCCTGAACAAATGCTGCCGTGCGCAGTCTACGGTTTCGGTAATCTGTGGAAGTACACACCTTACAATGGCATCCGATCACCGGTATGCCCTGGGAGGTGCCTGTACCCAGAAGGGTCAACTGGAGGGGTGCTTTCACACGGAGGGTTGAAGGGCTTTCTTCAGTTTGTTTAACCAGTCCGTATTTTCTTCACTCAACCCGGAGAGGTCGAAATTGCCGCTGTCCATGATATCGAGCAAGGTATTCATGCGGGCTTCGATTTCGAAAAAACGATTGATGATGACGATGTTTTTTCCGGATACGATACAATAGCCTGACTGAAAATTTCCCTTTTCATACCTGACGGTGATCCCCATTTCGCGGAAAATTTCTTCGAGCTTGCTGAGGTTATGCTTGGTATATTTAATCATGTTTTGCCTGAAATTAGTAAATATTGTCGCCCGTTGGCCGTTTAAACCGCACGGGGAGACGTACTTTTGAGCCATGAAAGTAGAAAAATCCGGGATATTGCTTTTTATGCTGGCCATCACCTTACTGTTGGTAGGGTCCAGTCATTCCATCCATGCACAGCAGCGCTTTTCCGCGGGTATTGCGGGTGGATTTAATGCCTCCCAGGTGGATGGGGACCAATTGGCCGGATTTGATCATATCGGATTGCATGCCGGACTGATCACCACCATGAATCTCAAAAAAGCCTTGAACATGAATGTGGAATTCCTGTATTCCCAGCGGGGCAGCAGGCCTGATGTGTTCAATCCGCAATATGATCCCGATATCGAGATTCACATTGATTACATTGAGATTCCATTTTATGTTTCCATAGGGGATTGGTGGCAGGAAGAAGGAGAATACTTCAAGGCTTCTGCTCATGGAGGTTTTAGTTACGGCCGGCTGATGAATTCCAGTGCGATTGATAACTATAATTCATCAGAAGCCTCTATGAAAAACCTTGTTCCCTA
>CAZYHJ010000027.1:0-32813 GCA_964646645.1 uncultured Saprospiraceae bacterium
GGTGGCTTTCTGGAGTAATATTTTATCCGGCTTTTGAAAATTCAAGATGCTCATATGAATGGATTCAGATTGATAGATATAATTGCAGATAAAGGTTATGCCGACAACCGGCGATAACCTTTATCAACTTGTTATTATTTAGAGTACAACTCGACGATGAGCTGCTCGTTGATCTTTTCCGGGATATCGTCGCGCTCCGGGAAGGTCATAAACTTTCCTTCCATGCGGTCCGGGTTCCATTCCAACCAGGGGAATTTACGTACATCTGGTTTGGAGGCCACATTATCGTGAATCAACTCAATGTGTCTTGACTTCATACGTACGCTGACTACGTCTCCTGGTTTTAGTTGGTAGGAAGGTACGTAGGTGAGTTCGCCATTGACCAGTACGTGCTTGTGAGAGACGAGCTGGCGTGCGCTGCGGCGGGTTTTAGCGATACCGAGACGGTAAACTGTATTGTCCAGGCGTGATTCCAGCAACTGAAGCAGTACGGTACCGGTTACCCCACTCTTTGCGGCAGCCTTTTCAAAGATGTTCCGGAACTGACGCTCCAGTACACCGTAAGTATATTTTGCTTTTTGCTTCTCCAGCAACTGGAGGGCGTATTCTGATTTCTGACGACGGCGTTTTGAATTGCCATGTTGGCCGGGGCGATATTTTTTACGCTCAAAACTCTTGTCATACCCGAAGATCATTTCTCCGAGCGCCCTTGCTTTCTTGGTGGTGGGTCCGGTATATCTTGCCATAATTATTTCGAATAAATGGGATTAATGGAATGTAGCCATAGATTATGGCGTATCAGACTCTCCTTCTTTTTGGTGGACGACAACCATTATGCGGCACAGGCGTTAAGTCCTGAATTTTTGAAACGCGAACACCAACGGCATCAATGGCCCTGATGGCTGCTTCACGACCGGCACCCGGGCCCTTTACGAAGATCTCAGCAGACCTCATACCGGCATCAAAAGCTTCCTGAGCGGCACTGGAGGCAGCAACCTGGGCGGCATAAGGGGTGTTCTTTTTAGAACCCTTAAACCCGGCCTTTCCGGCAGATGCCCATGAAATCACATGACCCGCGCGATTGGTCAGGGTCACGATGATATTATTAAAAGTGGCCTGGATGAATGCTTTTCCATCGGTTTCCACTTTCACTTTCCGCTTTTTAGCGACTTTCTTTACTGTCTTGGCCATAATGGTTAAATATGAATAAGGTCAGGAACCTGATTACTTCGTTACTTTCTTTTTGTTGGCTACGGTTTTGCGCTTTCCTTTACGGGTACGGGCATTGGTCTTTGTGCGCTGGCCACGAACAGGAAGGCCTTTACGGTGGCGCAAACCACGGTAACAGGCGATGTCCATAAGGCGCTTGATCTGAAGCTGAACTTCTGACCTGAGTTCCCCTTCCACTTTAAATGTCTCCTGGATGATCCGGGAGATATTCATGACGTTCTCATCCGTCCAGTCCTGTGTTTTGACGTCTTCGCTGATGGACGCCTGCTGGAGGATGTTTTTGGCACGGGTGGGCCCGATACCATAGATGTATTGGAGACTGATAATGCCTCGCTTATTCCGGGGAAGGTCTATACCTGCAATCCTAGCCATGAGTTATCGGTTTTGATCAGCCTTGACGCTGTTTAAATTTTGGATTCTTCTTGTTGATGATGTACAGCTTGCCCTTTCTCCGCACGATCTTGCAGTCGGCTGACCTCTTTTTAATGGATGCTCTAACTTTCATGTCTGTTATCGTTTAACGACCTCAGGGTCAATTATTTATACCTATATGTAATCCTGCCCCTCGAGAGATCATACGGTGACATTTCGACCGAAACTTTATCTCCCGGGAGGATTCTGATGTAATTCATCCTCATTTTTCCAGAGATGGTGGCGATCAGCATGTGATCATTTTCCAACCGAACTCTGAACATGGCATTAGACAGGGCCTCCTCGATAATTCCATCCTGCTTGATGACCTGTTGTTTAGCCATTTTTTAATTTTGGAGTGCAAATATCTATCTTTTTATCCAGATTTCGGACAAATTGACATTATTTTTTATAGCTTCATCCACGATGCCGTGATCGGAAAGCACATCTGCCTTGCCTTTTTGCACGGCCAGGGTATGTTCATAGTGAGCTGAAGGCTTTCCATCCCTTGTCACCAGCGTCCATCCATCCTTTTTCATCGTCACTTCTCTGGTCCCCAGATTGATCATAGGCTCGATGGCTATGGTAAGTGCCTCTTGCAACATCGTTCCTTTACCCCGCTTTCCATAATTGGGCACTTCAGGGGGCTCATGAAGTCTCCGGCCGATGCCGTGTCCCACCATTTCGCGGATCACGCCAAAGGTGTGTTCAACCTCCGCGTGATGTTGCACGGCAAAACCTATATCTCCGATCCTGTTACCGGCCACCGCTTGTCCAATGGCCAGGTCCAGACATTCTCTTGTGGTCACCAGGAGAGTCATAGCTTCACTGGAAATCTCGCCTACCGCGAACGTAAATGCGGCATCGCCGAAGAAACCATTCTTCTGAACACCACAGTCCACGGATAAAATATCGCCTTCCCTGATTTCTCTGTTATCTGGTATTCCGTGAACGATCACATCATTAAACGAAAGACATAGGGTGCCCGGAAAATCAAATACACTGCCCGGATATCCTTTAAAGGCTGGCACCGCTCCATGATCCCTGATGAAGGTCTCAGCGATAGTATCCAACCGGAGCCCTGTTACACCGGGTTTGATGTTAGCAGCGACTTCGGCTAACGTTGCACTGACCAAAAGGCAATTCTGCCTGATCAATTCAATCTCTTCAGTAGACTTGTAATAGAGTTTTGATCCAAAAGACATGAACGATGGATCAGAAGTTCTGGAAAATAATCACGGGCAAATAGAAGGCTTCCATGGATGGATTACATGTTGGCACCAATCTGCATACCGCTTCCGCTTCTTCCTTTCAGTTTACCGGATTTTACCAGACCGTCATACTTCCTCATGAGGAGGTAACTTTCCACTTGCTGAAGCGTATCTAATACTACCCCAACAAGAATCAGCAACGAGGTTCCGCCGAAGAAGATGGCAAATCCCTGGTTGACACCGGCACTGAATGCAAACTTTGGAAGAATGGTAATAATCCCAAGGAATATAGCACCGGGTAGTGTAACCCTTGTGGTGATAACGTCGATGAAATCAGATGTATCCTTGCCTGGCTTGATCCCCGGAATAAACGCATTCTGTCTCTTCAGATATTCAGCATAGTTCTGAGGATTGACAATAAGCGCAGTATAAACGTAGGTGAACACGACCACGAGTATAAAAGAAAATACGGCGGTCGTCATTGAAAAAGGATCATTCAATGCGCTAAGGAAGCCACTGGTTTGTCCTGCAGTTCCATTACTCTGCATGAAGTACTGAGCGATGGTCATAGGGAGGAAGAGAATAGCTTGCGCGAAGATGATCGGCATAACCCCGGCCGCATTGACCTTTAAGGGAATATAATCTCTTGCACCTGACTGTGGAATATTGGCGTTGCCACGTCCCACCATTCGCTTTGCAAACTGGATGGGAATACGTCTTACACCCTGAACAATCAGGATACAGAGCATGGTCACGCCGAAGAATGCCGCGAGTTCAAAAACAAAGGTGAGTAATCCTCCCCTATTGACCTGGGCCGTAAATTCAAAAATCAGGGCCTGTGGCAATGTGGCGATAATCCCCACCATGATCAGCATGGAGATACCGTTTCCAATCCCTTTATCTGTAATTCTTTCCCCTAACCACATGGCGAGTACCGTTCCGGTAGACAAGATAATGATGCTTGAAAACCAGAAGATAGAGACCGGGATATTAGGTGAAATAGCGCCTACACTTTTAATATAAGTAAGGTAGGCTCCGCCTTGAACCAGGGTAATAGCGACGGTGAGCAGACGAGTGAGTTGGGTGATTTTCTTGCGGCCGGATTCTCCTTCCTTCTGCTGTAAGCGCTGGAAATAAGGAACGGCAAATCCCAGCAGCTGGATGATAATCGATGCTGTGATATAGGGCATGATCCCAAGCGCGAAAATGGCCGCATTGTTAAATGCGCCACCGGTGAATACGTTGATCAATCCCAGCAGGTCGTTGCTGTTGCGATTGGTATTAAAACTTTCAAGGACAGAAGGCACCACGCCTGGAAGGACAATCCGGGAACCTAAGCGGTACACGGTGATCATCAAGAGCGTGAATAAAATACGATCACGTAATTCCTTGATCTTCCAGATATGCTGGAGGGTGGTGATAAAGTTCTTCATTCGGCTTGCCTGATATGCTTACACAATGGTGATGGATCCGCCTGCGGCTTCAACGGCTTTGCGGGCAGCTTCGCTGGCTGCATGTGCAGTCAGGTTAATCTTTGTTTTGATCTCGCCTCTTCCGAGTACCTTGACGCGATCGTTGCGGGAGATACAATTATGCTCACGAAGTGCTTCAAGGGTCCATTCGCTCACCTTGTGCTTTTCGGTCATGGCCTGCAACTGGTCGAGATTGAGGGCGATGTAGGCCTCACGGTTTGGGTTTTTGAATCCCCGTTTTGGCAGACGCATCTGAAGTGGCATCTGACCACCTTCATGCGCTCTCTTTTCCTTAAAACCGGAGCGTGATTTTGCCCCTTTATGGCCACGTGTAGATGTACCGCCTTTGCCGGAACCTTGTCCGCGGCCTTTTCTTGTGTTATCCTTTACGGAGCCTTTTGCAGGGGTTAGATTATGGAGATCCATATGATTGCTTCAATTAAAACTTAACCTATTTTTTCAACACTGACGAGGTGAGCCACCTTGTCAATCATTCCCTGAATCTGGGGATTCACTTCATGTACTCTGGATTTACTGATCTTGCCCAAACCAAGTGCAATGATCGTATCCTTCTGACTCTTTGGTCTGTCAATATGACTTTTGACCTGTGTTACTTTTATCTTGGACATAGCCTTTGGATTTATCCTGTGGTTTATTCAGCTTTTGCCGTTTCAGGCTGGCCAAAAATCTTATCTACACTTACTTTTCTTTCCTTGGCAATGGTCTGAGGGCTTCTCAGTTTGGTCAAGGCATTGATCGTGGCTTTCACGACGTTGTGCGGGTTGGAAGAACCAAAGGACTTAGCCAATACGTTGTGTACGCCGGCGCTTTCCAGTACGGCGCGCATGGCACCGCCTGCGATTACACCTGTACCATCAGAAGCCGGTTTGATCAATACGCGACCTGCACCATACTTTCCTTCCTGGGTGTGAGGAATCGTTCCTTTGTGGATCGGTACCTTCACCAGGTTCTTCTTGGCATCATCAACCGCTTTGGCGATGGCTTCGCTCACATCACGGGCTTTCCCGAGTCCCTGGCCTACAGTGCCTTGTCCATCTCCTACGACCACGATGGCTGCAAAGGAAAATGTCCTACCCCCCTTGGTTACTTTAGCCACCCGGTTGAGGGCAACCATTTTGTCCTTGAGTTCGGTCTCTGATGCTTTGACTCTGGCTGTTGCTTCTTTCACGTTATTACTGATTGAAAATTGAATTAGAATTTAAGGCCTGCGCTTCTGGCTCCTTCTGCAAGCGCCTTTACCCTTCCATGGAATAAATAACCACCGCGGTCAAAAACCACTTCGGAAATATTCAGGGACTGCGCTCTTGATCCGATCAGTTCGCCAACTTTCTTAGCGACTTCAGATTTATTGGCGCCGCTCATGCTTTCATCGGTTGAAGATGCGGAAGCAAGGGTGATGCCTTTACTGTCATCGATCAGCTGACAATAGATCTGTTTATTGCTGCGATATACGGAAAGACGTGGGCGTGTGCTGCTGCCCTCCAGTTTCTTACGGATGCGCAGATGTATGCGCTTGCGTCTTTCAGATTTTGATAATGCCATAATACAAACGAATTAATACGTTTATTTTTTACCGGATGTCTTACCGGCTTTTCTTCTGAGAATTTCACCAGAGTATTTAATACCCTTGCCTTTGTATGGTTCAGGCTTACGGTAGGACCTGATCTTGGCGGCTACCTGCCCGAGTAATTGCTTATCTGTTGAAGACAGGATAATCATCGGATTTGCTCCCTTTTCCGACTTTGTCTCTACTTTAATTTCATTGGGGACATAGAAGTATATCGGGTGAGAATACCCCACGATGATTTCCAGGAGATTTCCTGTATTCGTGACCCTATAACCTACCCCGACGAGTTCGAGGGATTGGGTATAGCCATCAGTTACGCCTACGATCATGTTGTTGACCAGGGCCCGGCTCAGTCCGTGCAATGCTTTGTGACGGTTCTGATCTGTGGGCCTGGCAAATGTGATCTGGCCATCTTCAATCTTGACAGTGATATCCGGATCCAGTTGCTCGCTGAGTGAACCCTTCGGACCTTTTATGGTCACGAGGTTTCCCTTGGTGGCATTGATTTCTACCCCCTTGGGCAAGCTTACCGGCAAATTACCTACTCTAGACACGATCTGATATTTTTAATGATGTAACTGTAAAGTCAATGATTAGTATACATAGCAAATACACTCCCCACCCAGATTGCTGCGACGTGCTTCCTTGTCGGTCATCAATCCCTTTGATGTGGAGATGATGGCGATACCGAGTCCGCTGATAATACGGGGAAGTTCTGTATGGGATACAAACATCCGCAGACCGGGCTTACTCATTCTGCCCAACTGGCGTATTACCGGCTCCTTGGTTTCAGGATCATACTTGATGGCGATGGTAATGACCGCATCTTTGCCTTCACCCTGGAAGGTATATTTATGAATAAACCCTTGCTCATACAGTATCTCTGTGATTCTGCGCTTCATTTTTGAGTTGGGGATATTCACCACCCTGTGCCTGGCTTGCTGTGCATTCCGGATACGGGTGAGATAATCTGCGATTGGATCTGTGACTGCCATGAAACTTTAATATAAATCTGTTATGCTATTATGCTTAATTGATTACCAACTTGCTTTGGTGACGCCCGGCAATTTGCCATCGAGGGCCATGTCGCGGAATTTCACCCTGCACAATCCAAACCTCCTCATATATCCCTTTGGACGACCGGTGAGTTTGCAACGGTTGTGAAGCCTCTTCTTGGAAGAGTTGCGGGGCAACTTATCCAATTCATCCCATTTGCCTTCAGCCTTGAGCTGTTTGCGCAAATCGGCATACTTGGCGACTAACCTGGCGCGCTTATTCTCTCTTGCGATCAATGACGTTCTTGCCATAATGCGTTGACTTAGTTTTTCTGATTTTTAAATGGCATTCCCATCTCTTTCAGGAGGGCAAATGCTTCTGCATCTGTTTTAGCCGTGGTCACAAAGGTGATATCCATGCCGTTGATCTTGGTGATCTTGTCCAGGTCGATTTCAGGGAAAATGATCTGTTCGGTTACGCCCATGGAATAATTCCCACGGCCATCAAAACTCTTGTCATTGATCCCCTGAAAGTCACGTACACGTGGAAGGGCTACTGTGATGAGCCTGTCCAGAAACTCATACATGCGTTCGCGGCGCAGTGTCACACGTACACCGATGGGCATGCCTTCTCTGAGTTTGAAGTTAGAGATAGAGGTACGGGCGATTGTCGATACGGCCTTCTGACCGGCGAGGGTTGTCAACTCATTTTGATATACATCAACGAGTTTCTTATCCTGGGTTGCCTGACCAATACCCTGGTTGATGGATATCTTCACAATTCTCGGGATCTGCATAGTAGAAGAGTACCCGAACTGTTCCATCAGTTTGGGAGCTACGACCGTTTCGTAGTATTTCTGTAATCTAGGTGTATAGCTCATCACTTGATTATTTCTCCGGATTTTTTAGAATAACGGACATGTTTGCCGTCGACCACTTTACGGCCGATCCTTGTAGGTTCGCCGGATTTGGGATCAACAAGCATGACATTGGAGACATGGATAGGAGCGGGAATTTCCACAATGCCTCCCGGTGTATTTTGCGTGGGCTTCTTGTGCTTCTTGACGATGTTGACATCTTCAATGATCACCCTTTGTTTATCGAGGATGACTTCCACTACATTTCCTTTTTTGCCTTTATCGGCACCGGCGATCACGATGACCTTATCTCCTTTCTTGAGGAAAGGTTTGGATCTGCTTTGATTACCGGTTGTTTTATTCGTGCTCATGGCTTTAGCAATTAGCTATATTGTCGATCAGATTACTTCAGGCGCAAGGGATACAATACGCATATAGTCGCGCTCGCGAAGTTCACGGGCTACAGGGCCGAAAATACGGGTACCCCTGGGCTCATCGGCGGCATTGAGCAATACCACAGCATTGTCATCGAAGCGGATATAGGAACCGTCTTTGCGGCGGATTTCCTTTTTGGTGCGCACAACAACGGCTTTGGAGACGAGTCCCTTCTTGAGGCCGCCCGGAGCAGCGTCTTTCACGGAGACAACGATCTTGTCACCGACAGAGGCATATCTCCTGTGTGAACCTCCAAGCACGCGGATGCAGAGTACCTGCTTAGCTCCGCTGTTGTCGGCTACATTGAGTCTTGATTCTTGCTGTATCATGGTTTGCTTACTCTTTTACGCAGTACGTAATATGATTACTTCGCTTTTTCTATGATTTCCACCAGGCGCCACCTTTTACGGGCGCTCAGCGGACGTGATTCTACAATGCGGACCAGGTCGCCTACTCCACAGGCATTCTGTTCGTCATGCGCCATAAACTTGGTATTGCGCTTTACGAACTTATGATACATCGGGTGTCTCAGTTTACGTTCAACTGTGACGGTGATAGTCTTATCGTTCTTGCTGCTGGTGACGATACCGACCCTCTGCTTTTTAAGTGAATGTTCGTTAGTAGTAGTCATGGCTTCGTTAAGCATTTTTACGACGTTGTCTGATTTTTGATCTTTTGGCGATTTGGGCAGGGCTGAGGGCAGCCAGTTCGCGGC
The DNA here is from genome assembly GCA_964646645.1 of uncultured Saprospiraceae bacterium. Taxonomy (GTDB): domain Bacteria; phylum Bacteroidota; class Bacteroidia; order Chitinophagales; family Saprospiraceae; genus Opimibacter. The sequence continues at coordinate 8,915 of CAZYHJ010000027.1, forward strand.
GACGGATTTCCGTCTGCAGGCGGGCGATATCCCTCTTGGTATTGCGAAGCGTCAGTGGATTGTCCAGACCTTTGATGGTATGGTCAAAACGCTGTTTTTGGTATTGTACGTTGATCTGCTTCAATTCAGCCTGGAGGTCTGAATCTGACATTTCACTTAATTCGATAAACTTTTTCGTTGCCATGATTGCTTCGCTTATGATTCGATATAATCGTGTCTTACTACAGTGACGGTTTTCACCGGTAATTTCTGGGCGGCAAGGGCGAGGGCCTCTCTGGCTACCGCTGGGGATACGCCGTCGAGTTCGAACATGATACGTCCGGGTTGCACCTGAGCTACCCAGTGGTCATGCGCTCCTTTTCCTTTACCCATCCGCACTTCCTGAGGCTTCCTGGTTACTGGCTTGTCCGGGAAAACCCGAATCCAAACCACCCCTTCCCTCTTCATATGACGGGTCATGGCAATACGGGCGGACTCGATCTGACGGCTGGTCAGACGGCCATTATCAAGGGATTTGAGCGCGTAGCTGCCGAAGGAAATATCGCTTCCCTTCCATGCAATGCCTCTGTTCCTGCCCTTATGCTGCTTCCTGTATGTTGTACGTTTTGGCTGTAACATGATCCTAAAAATTACCTGTTTTGGTCACTTTTGAGAAAAGTTGTGCAAAGGTACGCTTTTTAGCAACTTTCCCCGTTCAAATTCATCCTATTTTTTCCTTCCGGCTCCTCCGCCACGGTTACCACCGCCACCGCCACGGTTATTCCCTCCGCGGCCACCGCCTCTTCCTCCTCTTTCGCTGCGTTCGCCACGTTCGTTACGATCACGGCCACCGCCACGCTCTCCTCTGTAATCTGAGCCTGCACCATCGCGACCGAAGCCACCTGCGCGTTCTGGTCTGCCGCCACGGGTCTTAGTGCCTTGCTCAGCGCCGGCGTTAAGTGTCAATTCGCGCTTGCCATATACTTCGCCCTTGCAAACCCAAACCTTGATTCCGATCTTTCCGAATACGGTCTGTGCTTCGCGCAGGGAGTAATCTATATCCGCCCGAAAGGTGTGCAAAGGAGTACGTCCGTCTTTATATTCTTCGGACCTCGCCATTTCAGCTCCGTTGAGACGGCCGCTGATGCGCACCTTGATCCCTTCCGCGCCTGAGCGCATGGTGGATTGGATCGCCATCTTGATGGCACGGCGATAATTGATCCGCGCTTCAATCTGCTTGGCAATGGACTCCGCAACGATATTGGCATCCAATTCTGGCTTGCGGATCTCCATGATGTTGATCTGCACTTCCATCTTGGTCAGCTTCTTGAGCTCCTCACGGATGCGATCCACTTCCTGGCCTCCCTTACCAATGATGATCCCTGGTCTGGAAGTTTGGATGGTTACCGTTACCCTTTTGAGGGTGCGTTCGATCACCATGTGCGCGATACCGCCTTTCTCAATCCTGGCCTGGAGGTAGTTGCGGATTTTTTCATCCTGCACTACTTTCTCAGCGTAGTCCGTGCCTCCGTACCAGTTAGACTCCCATCCGCGGATGATGCCTAGTCTGTTGCCAATCGGATTTGTTTTTTGCCCCATTAGAATATGGAATTATGATTTACTATTGATGATGTCTTGATTATTCTTCTTCGTCTCCTCCGGCGTTTTCACCGTCGAATGGAATCCTGTTTTCAATCACCACAGTGGTGTGGTTACTGTGCTTACGGATCCTGTGGGCGCGGCCCTGTGGCGCAGGACGGATGCGTTTGAGGTGTCCGGCATCGTCGACCATGAGTCGCTTGATATAGAGATCATGCTCATCGACATCCCTTGTGCCCTGGGTTTTGTTTTCCCAATTGGTCACAGCAGACAACACGAGTTTCTCCAGCCAGCCTGCAGCTTCCTTATTGGTGAACTTCAGGATGTTGACCGCGTCTTCCACCTTCTTTCCGCGGACCAGGTCAGCGACCAGTCTCATTTTCCTTGCGGAGAGCGGGCAGTTTCTGAGTTTAGCAACAGCTTCCATGTATGTGTTTACTAGTTTATGCGTCTACAATTGTTATTACTTCCTGTTGCCGGCATGACCACGGAAGGTACGTGTCGGAGCGAACTCCCCGAGTTTGTGTCCTACCATGTTTTCCGTAACGAATACAGGGATAAATGTTTTGCCATTGTGTACGGCGATCGTATGTCCGACCATATCGGGAACGATCATCGATGCACGTGACCAGGTCTTAATCACAGACTTACGGTTTGCTGTGTTAGCCTTTTCGATTTTGGCCATCAGCTTGTTAAAAACGTAAGGTCCTTTTTTTATTGATCTTGCCATGATGGGTCAGTATTGCTTATGCCTTGTTTTTAGATTTCCGACGAGAGATAATCAGTCTGGATGAAGTAGCACGAGGATTGCGTGTCTTTTGGCCCTTGGCCATGATACCTGTCCTTGAAGTTGGGTGACCACCTGAAGCTTTACCTTCACCACCACCCATTGGGTGATCTACAGGGTTCATCGCAACACCTCTCACACGTGGTCTGCGGCCAACCCAACGCTTGCGACCTGCCTTACCAAACACAGTCAGCGCGTGATCCGGATTTGATACAGATCCCATGGTCGCTTTGCAGTTGAGCAGTACTCTTCTCACTTCACCTGAAGGCAACTTGATGACTGCATAACGATCTTCACGACCCATCATCACCGCGGATGTACCGGCGCTCCGTACGATGGAGCCTCCCTGACCTGGTTGTAATTCGATGTTGTGGATCGCCGAACCCAGGGGAACGTCCTTCAAAAGGAGTGTATTTCCTGTATCAGGCGTAGCCTGGCTACCGGACATCACTTTTGAATCCACTTTCAAACCCTGAGGAGCGAGGATATATCGCTTTTCACCATCTGTGTATTCCACAAGTGCGATGAAAGCTGTACGGTTCGGGTCATACTCGATAGAGCGTACCGTTCCGGTGATGTTTTCCTTATCTCTTTTCCAGTCGATCTGCCTGTAGCGCTTCTTATGGCCACCACCTTTATGGCGCATGGTCATTTTACCATCGGCATTACGTCCGCCTGATTTCTTGATTGGCTCAAGAAGGGATTTTTCAGGTTTGTTGGTCGTCACTTCTTCATAGGCATTGCCTATTCTGTAGCGCGTACCCGGACTGATCGGTTTAAATTTCTTAAGGGCCATGATGTACCTTTTATTTACTTCTGAATGATTAAGGTCTGTTAGATATCGCCGAAGAAATCAATGCTCTCTCCTGCGGCTAAGGTGATGATTGCCTTCTTGTAGGAAGGTTTACGGCCATGCAGTACCCCTTTCTTGGTATTACGTGACTTACGCTTTCCCGGAATGATCATCGTATTTACGGACTCCACATTTACGGTGTAGAGTTGTTCCACTGCCTTCCCGATCTCCACTTTATTAGCGGTCTTGTCGACAATAAAACTGTATTGGCTTTTGCTCTCTGACAGGCTGTCCGCCTTTTCAGTGATCAATGGTTTGACGAGAATGATCTTGTTGCTCATTGTTGCTACGGTTTAACTGCCGCCTGTATCAGGCCTTGAGTGATTTAGTGATCAGATCAACGGATTGTTCGGACAGTACAATTTTCTGTGACCTCAGGATATCATAGGTATTGAGATCCTGTGCCCTGACCAACCTTGTATTCTGGAGATTTCTTCCGGAGAGGTAGAGGTTGGTATTGGCTTCAGAGGTCACAAACAAAGACTTGTTGTTATCGATCTGAAGGTTTTTCAATACGGCCACGAAATCCTTGGTGCGTGGTTGCTCCATTTTGATTTCTTCCACCACGATGAGGTTACCTCCCATCACTTTAGAAGACAATGCGGAACGGCGAGCCAGGATTTTGACTTTCTTATTGACCTTGAGGTCGTAGTCATGTGGACGAGGACCGAAAGCGCGACCACCGCCTTTAAACATTGGGTTCTTCAAAGAACCTGCACGGGCGCCACCGGTACCTTTCTGTTTTTTGAACTTCTTGGTCGTACGCCATACTTCAGCGCGCTCCTTAGCCTTGTGTGTGCCCTGGCGCTGATTGGCGAGGTATGCTTTTACAGCGAGGTACACCACGTGGTCATTGGGCTTGATCCCAAACACCTCATCCGCCAGTTCAATACTGCGGCCGGTCTTTTCTCCTTTTGAATTTAAGATATCGAGCTTCATGGGTCCCTTACTTTTCAATGATGATAAATGATCCGTTATGTCCCGGGATAGCGCCTTTGATCAGAATCAGGTGCTGATCCGGAAGCAACTTAGCTACGCGAAGGTTCTTGACCTTTACGCGATCGCCGCCCATCCGGCCTGCCATGCGCATGCCCTTTACAACTTTGGATGGATAAGATGAAGCACCGATAGAACCCGGAGCCCTCATCCTGTTATGCTGACCGTGCGTAGACTGCATGATACCACCGAAGTTGTGCCTGCGGACAACGCCCTGAAAGCCCTTTCCTTTGCTGGTACCTACGGCAGATACTTTCTCTCCTTCTGTAAACACTTCTTCAATCGAGACAAAGTCGCCCAGGTTTTTGCTGATATCAAAATCCCTGAATTCTACCAGCTTGCGTTTTGGAGCGGTGCTTGCTTTCGCGAAGTGACCCTGCATAGATGCTGGGGTGTTCTTCAGTTTAGCGTCACCATATGCCAATTGCAGCGCATCATAACCGTCCGTATCGGAAGTCTTTACCTGCGTCACGACATTGGGTTGCGCGTGTACGACGGTAACTGCGATGGACCGGCCATTCTGGTCAAATATGCTGGTCATGCCGACCTTCTTGCCTATTATTCCTTTCACCGTAAGATGATTTGATTGATTGATAATTATTTTCTTGCACCGTCCCGTGGACAGCACAAAAATCCATTATAAGTCATGCCTTGCCAAAGCCAAATGGCTTTGGGGTTACCTTAAGTAAGTTTGACCTGGATATCTACTCCACTCGGCAATTCGAGTTTTGAGAGGGCGTCTACCGTCTTAGGAGTAGGAGTGTAAATCTCGATCAAACGTTTGTGCGTGCGCAACTGGAACTGCTCTCGAGATTTCTTATTTACGTGCGGAGAACGCAAGACGGTAAATATTTCTTTCTCGGTGGGCAGCGGAATCGGGCCCGTTACTACGGCCCCACTGTTGCGAACAGTCTTTACGATTTTCTCCGTTGACTTATCGACCAGGTTGTGGTCATAAGAGCGAAGTTTAATCCTGATTTTCTGATTCATTTCCGACCAAAAAAATTTGTTATTTAATTTATGAACCCTCGTTTGGGCTTTGAGACCCCCTCGGTCCCCCTTAGAAGGGGGATGAAAGGATTTGTTTGTTTCTATACTTTAACTGTGCCTTTTGCTTTTTCAATTACATCATCCGCGATGCCTTTAGGTGTGGCGGAATAGTGACTGAATTCCATGGTGCTGCTGGCACGACCTGAAGTGATCGTACGCAACTGCGTGACATAACCAAACATCTCCGCCAGGGGTACTTCGGCCTGGATGGCGATGGCGCCTGAACGGCTTTCCTGACCTTTAGGTAATCCGCGACGACGGTTGAGGTCACCAATAACCGGACCAACATATTCGTCTGGAGTAACTACCTCGAGTTTCATGATCGGCTCGAGCAACACAGGCTTGGCTTTCTTAGCGGCCTCACGGAAACCTTCCTTGGCGCAAAGTTCGAAAGCGATAGGCTTGGAGTCGACCGCGTGTGTCTGACCGTCATAGATCCTGACTTTCATGCTGTCGATCGTGTACCCGGCGAGCACTCCATTATCCATCATCGCGGTGAAACCCTTGATGATCGATGGGAAGAACTCTTTTGGAACAGATCCTCCGAAGATGTCATTGACAAACTGGAGCTTGGTTTTTCCGCTCTTGAAGTCTTCGCTGGCCAGGAATTCTTCGTCGGCTGGGCCGAGTTCGAATGACAACTGGGCGAAGAGACCGGAACCACCTGACTGCTTTTTCAGACGTTCAGTATGGTCCACATTGACGGTCAATGCTTCCTTATAGTTAACCTGAGGCTGACCTTCGTTGCACTCGACTTTGAATTCGCGGCGCAGACGGTCAACGATGATTTCGAGGTGAAGCTCACCCATCCCGCTGATAACGGTCTGGTTGGTGTCTTCATCATATTTTACACGGAAGGTTGGATCTTCTTCGGCAAGTTTTGCCAAAGCCATACCCAACTTATCAAGATCCTTCTGGCTCTTTGGTTCGACCGCGATACCGATAACGGGATCAGGGAAGACCATACTTTCCAGAATGATCGGTTTGTTTTCATCACAAAGCGTATCTCCTGTGCGGATGTCCTTAAATCCAACACCTGCTGCGATGTCACCGGCTTCTACCCTTTCGATTGGGTTTTGCTTATTGGCATGCATCTGGTAGAGACGGGAAATACGTTCTTTATTGCCGGACCTGGTATTCAATACATAGGAACCTGCATCGAGTGCGCCTGAATAGACACGCATGAAGGCCAGACGACCTACATATGGGTCTGTGGCAATTTTGAAGGCCAAGGCTGCGAATGGTTCATCCACGCTTGGCTTGCGGGATTCTTCAAGGTCTGTCTTTGGATTGATACCCTTGATCGCGTCAATATCCACAGGGCTGGGGAGGAATGCGCAAACGGCATCCAACACAGCTTGTACACCTTTATTCTTGAATGCAGAACCGCACATCATCGGTACGAACTTCATGTCGCAAACCGCCTGACGTATTGCAGCTCTCATTTCGTCCGGTGAAATGGAGTTAGGATCTTCAAAAAACTTTTCCATCAGGGTGTCATCGTATTCGGCAACAGCCTCGAGGAGTTTTTCTCTCCACTCATTGACGACATCTACCAGGTCATCCGGGATGGGGATTTCAACAAAGGTCATACCCATGTCGTCTTCGTTCCATACCATGGCTTTACCGGTGATGAGGTCTACAACGCCTTTGAAGCGTTCTTCTTCACCGATCGGTACTTGAAGGGGAATGGCTTTAGAGCCGAGTTTGGTCTCGACGTCTTTCACCACTTCATAGAAATTAGCACCGGAGCGGTCCATCTTGTTGACGAAACCGATACGGGGAACTTTATAGTTATCAGCCAGGCGCCAGTTGGTTTCTGACTGAGGCTCTACACCTGAAACGGCGCAGAAAAGGAATACCAGTCCGTCGAGTACGCGGAGTGAACGGTTAACTTCTACGGTGAAGTCAACGTGTCCCGGAGTGTCGATGATATTGAGGGCGTAATCCTGATCCTTCCAGTTCCACTGCGCTGCGGTGGCTGCACTGGTGATCGTGATTCCGCGCTCCTGCTCCTGTTCCATCCAGTCCATGGTGGCGGCGCCGTCATGCACTTCTCCGATTTTATGGGAAATACCTGTATAATATAATACACGCTCGGTCGTGGTCGTCTTTCCAGCGTCGATGTGGGCGGCGATGCCGATGTTGCGTGTATATCTAAGGTCTCTGGCCATTGCTTCTTGTAATCTATTAGGGGGTAATTATTTAAAATGGGCGAAAGCGCGGTTGGCTTCAGCCATTTTGTGGGTGTCTTCTTTTCTCTTTACTGCGTTTCCTTCGCCTTTGCTTGCGGCAAGTACTTCGGCGGCGAGTTTTTCAGCCATACCTTTTCCGTTGCGTTCGCGGGCAAAACGGATGAGCCACTTCATGCCGATAGCGACTTTACGTTTTGGGTTGATCTCGGTAGGGATCTGGAAGGTGGCACCACCGATACGGCGGCTCTTCACTTCTACTGATGGCGTTGTGTTTTCCAGTGCCTTTCCGAACAATTCGTGAGGGTTGGCACCTGCTGCGCGCTCAGCAAGGAGGTCCATGGCATCGTAGAAAATCTGATAGGCAGTGCTCTTTTTGCCTTGCCACATCATGTTATTGACGAACCGGGTTACGACCGGGTCACCATATCTTGGATCGGGTTGGATTACCCTCAGTTTTGGTTTTCTTTTCCTCATGATCTATTGTATCTACTATTTCTTAGGTCTTTTAGTACCGTAAAGCGATCTTGATTTCAGGCGGTTATTGACACCGGCTGTATCCAGGGCACCCCGAACAATGGTATAGCGCACACCTGGTAAATCTTTAACCCTACCGCCAGCCAAGAGCACGATGGAGTGTTCCTGGAGGTTGTGGCCCTCGCCCGGGATATAGGCAATGACCTCGATGCTGTTGGTCAACCTTACCTTCGCTACCTTCCTGAGGGCCGAGTTCGGCTTCTTAGGGGTAGTGGTATAGACACGGGTACAGACCCCTCTCTTCTGAGGACAGCTATCCAAAGCGCGTGATTTGCTCTTGTAAACAACCTTCTCGCGGCCTTTCCTAACTAATTGATTTATAGTAGGCATACGTTAATTTTTCCTATAGATTTAGACGCCTTTTTCAAAAGCGAATGCAAAGATATGCTTATTTCTTTGGATAGATGGTATATCTGTTTGAATTTATTCGAGCTTAGGGGCTTAGGAGGTTAGGAGATTAGGAGTTTAGGGGTTTATATGTTTATATGTTTATGAGTTTATGGGCTTAAGGTGCTTAGGGGCTTAGGAGGTTAGAGGCTTAGGAGATTAGGGGTTTATATGTTTATGAGTTTATGGGTTTATGGGCTTAAGGGGCTTAGGAGGTGAGGAGCTTAGGGGCTTAGGGGGTTAGGGGCCTGGGGAGTAAGGGTCAGTGAATAAGATTCAGAAGTATGGATTACCTTATTCAATGGCACCTTTTTTGTTCACGGGTCACCTTCCTCAAGTGCCCTTAACCTCGGCTCCTCCTAAACTCCTAAGCCCCTAAGCTCCTAATCGTTTATTATTTAGAATTTTGTTTACCATTGAAATATACTTTCAACATATAGCTACCTTTCATCATATGACTGTTGAGATTCGAAAAATGGTGGCGGGGGACATCCCGGGGATTCACGCCCTCGTGAGGGAACTGGCGGAATATGAGCGGGGGCTGCATAAGGTGTCCACGACTCCGGAATCGTACCTCAGGGATTTTGAGGAGGGGATATTTGATGCCTATGTGGCTGAAAAGGATGGGGAGATTGTTGGGATGTCCCTGTACTTTATGGCCTTTAGCACCTGGCGGGGACGGATGTTGTACCTGGAGGATTTTATCGTCCGGGAATCTATGCGGGGATCAGGGATCGGGAAACTTTTATTTGATGCCTTCCTGGAAGAAGCGAAAAAGCAGGATGTGGCCCTGGTGAAATGGCAGGTACTGGAATGGAATGAGCCGGGGATTAATTTTTATAAAAAGTATCCGGGGGTGGAGTTTGATGGGGAGTGGGTGGATTGTAAGATTTTTATGAAATAACCATACCGGTCGATTGCCGGCATGGTTATTTCATTATAAAAAAGAATTTACAGCGCCCTCTTCGCCAAATACCAATCCACCATCTCCAAATCACTTTTCTTTCTTTCCGCGAGGGCTTCCAGTGTTTTGGGTGCGGGAACGATCACCTTGTCACCGGGCTTCCAGTTGAGGGGCATGGCAACTTTGTGCTGATCGGAGGTTTGTAAGGCAAGGAGTGCACGCTTGATTTCCTCCATGTTGCGGCCAACATTGAGCGGATAGTACATGATGAGGCGGATCTTGCCTGCGGGGTCGATGAAGAAGACCGCACGGACGGCTGCGGTTTCACTCTCACCTGGCTGGAGCATGCCATACAATTTAGCGATGCGCATATCGAGGTCCGCGATGATCGGGAAGTCAAAGAGCACATCTGTTTTTTCCTTTACGGCATTGACCCAGGCAATATGCGCATGGATGCTGTCGATGCTCAGGCCGAGCAATTTGGTGTTGTGCTGTTTCCAGAAATCGCCCTCTTTGGCAAAACCAGTCATTTCGGTCGTGCATACAGGGGTGAAATCGGCGGGATGCGAGAATAGCAGGACCCAACTTCCTTTGTTGTATTCGGATAGTTTTAATTCACCGGTGGTGGTGAGGGCCTTAAAGTCAGGGGCCATATCGCCGATGCGCGGCATGGTATTTATGATTGTGGTTTCCATGATGGATGTTGTTTTAATTGTGTGTTCAAAATTAGGGCGGGGGGTGCTGGGGGAGAGTATCCTTTGTTACAATGTGATCGTGCTGGAGTCAAATTGAAAATTTGAGGACGCACGAACGGAGGGAATCCTCCGCTCAACGTGATTTGCGGTACGAGGGGGATCGTGCTGAGGTCAAATTGAAAATTTGTGATCGCCAGAACGGAGGGGAACCTCCGCTCAACGTGATTTGCGGTACGAGGGGGATCGTGCTGGAGTCAAATTGAAAATTTGAGGACGCACGAACGGAGGGAATCCTACGCTCAACGTGATTGGGGATTATTATGATTGGATTTTAGAAATGAAAATTGAGGACGAGATTGTGGCCCTGCATATCCACCTTGTTAAACACATACTTCAGGTTGTCATACGTGTCGGCGGCATTGATTTTGGTGTAGAAGAGGTATTGAATGTCGAGGCCTTCGAATAGGCCGGAGAAGACATAGCGGAGATCGAGATTAATCTGGGTGTATGAAGGCATGCCGTATTTATTTAAACGGGTGTTTTTGACATCGGGGAGATCAAAATAACCGATGGCCAAACCGGCAGAAAATCCTTTGGCTATTTCCTTAATATTGATTTTTCCCATCACCGCATCCACATCACCGAGGCCTTCATTGCGCTCCCGGGGCATGAAGGTGTACATGGGATCTCTCCCCCACTCTCTCGGCATCAGGTACCGGCCATCACCGGTGATCCGCGTGTATTGAAGAGAGGATTCAAACCTACTTTTCTTGTAACCTCCTTTTAGACTGATCACATGGGATCGTGCGCCTTCTGGAAAAAATTCCTGATTTGTCTGCTCACTACCGCCTTCACCCATTCCATCCTGTCGGATCAATTGTGCACCTGCACTCATCTTTCCTCCGGAAGCCAACTTATGTGACCACCCCAACTCCAACATTGCAGTGTTCATGACATCCGGCACCATGACGTCCCACAATTGTACATTGTATTCGCCCTTCCATTTTGACATAAGCCCGAGATAGGCGATCCCCGGCGTACGGACATTACCCTTATAGTCCGACTTAGTACCATCCGGATTTACTCCCGAAGGATATATTCCGAAAGTATTTTCTACCGTGTACCATCTCGAGGTGGACCTTGGTGACATGGCATAGATAAATCCTGATTCAATATTTATCCAGGACCATTCTCTGAAGTGTACGACCAGCCCCTCCACTGCGCCGGGACGCATACGCCCATCCTGCAGATTGAGAAATGGGGTGTTAATAAACTGTCGGCCATAAATGATATCCGAGGATTTAAACCGATAACTGAGATACAGTTCTTCCAGGCGGTCTATGCCATCGGTATTGGCCGGATCGGTGACATCGAAAAGACCGATCTCATAGCGATTATATTGACCTGTGATGGAATCCGGAAGGGTGAGGTCCGATGAAGCGATATTAAACACATAGGAACCTCCGACAGCGAACCTGAAACCATAAAAGGAGGCTGTTTCAAAACGTATGCCTCCACCTGCAGCATTGGCATAGTAGTCGGTGAGGTCCTCCGTATTATTGGTCCGCATGAAAAAATAACGGAAATGCCCGTTGACTTTGCCGTGTTTGAAAGCCGATAGTATGGAAAGTGAATCGCGTTCGGGCTGTTCGGCGCCTTTGTATGGCAAAGGTGCTTCACCGATATCCTGATGTTGCGCATAAGAAATGGCATGGCCAAGTCCCGTCACCAGAAGGAACACTAAAAGGTATCTCATGAATAAATGATTAATGCAGGACTACTGTCCGGCGCGAATGTAGCTCCAGCCTTGTTCCTGCTTACTGACGATTTCGATAATGCCTGCTTTGACAAACGTGGCTTCGGGAATAATTTCTTCCCGGGCTATCTTGCGCTCACGAAGCGTATTCTCGCAACCTACAAAACCTATCCCTTTTCCTTTCAATTCCTGAATCTTAGGATACACAATTGTCATTTTGGATCGCAGAATATCCAAACCAGGACCATGACATACGACTTCCACTTTTGAATTCGGCGCTGCGGCTAACACATTGCCCAATTGACGCACGAGCATCTTGTGAACATTGGTATCCGCGGAGGTGAGCTGGAAAACAATTTTATGTTCGGCGAGATCAACATCCGGCTGCGTCTCCTGGGCCACAGCGGTGTGGGTGGCAAAGACAAGGAGTAAGAGAAAGAATGCGTTTTTCATATCAACATGATTTATCGGAATGAATAATCAACACCTGTGACCTGGGTGAGGATGGTCTGAGGGGCATCTAAAATATCGGCGTCTTCCTGCAATGTAGGGGTCACCGGAGAATTAGCTTTCAGGTAATCCCGCATGACGGAATGTAAGGTGAAGGTTGTATTTTCTCCTTCCTTTACTCCCCTGATCCTGCAAAGCACATCCACAGGATCACCATCACGTTCACAGGCGCATACGGAATAGATTTTTTGCGGATCCAGCGATTGCCCACCCACGGTGATTTTCTGAACACGCTGTCCCTTTTCCCCGAAAGCATTGAACTCTACTTTCATTCCTTTGAACTTGACTACCCATCCGCCAAAACGCTCCGCCGCATTTTTAGCAAACACATTGTTTAATTCCTTTTCCAGCCATTCCTTTAATTGCGCGCCGGTTACTTTGCCTTTCCTCACCACGCTGTCCACCGGAAGCATATCATAAATATAACCTTCTGTAATGGGAATATTACCAGTAGCATCCGGTGTAGTGCGGGGCGGGCAAAATCTGAATCCGTTGGACAAAACTATATCGACTTCGGACATTTTCCAGCGAAGGGCATTCAGGATCATCGTATCGATGGTATTCTCCACCACATAATATCTGTAGAGCGGCAAGGTGCTATACCCTACCACTTTGTATATATCTTCTTCAAACGGATCCTCATTGGCTTCGATCAGCGCCGTCATGCTTTTATCCGCCTTGTATTTTTCCGGACTGATCTCTACAAGTTCGTATTGATCAGACAACACCTTGCCGTCTTTTACTTCAATGGTCAACCTACCGGCGAAGGAGCCAAACGCACCTGGTTCCACTACCTTGGTATACTTGCATTGAATGGGTTTCCGAACGCGTTCATGCGTATCGCCGCCGAGGATATAATCTACTCCCTCACATTGGGGCAGATTGCCTAAATGAATTTGTTGGGACAGTCCCAGATGCGCGATGATGATCACATAGTCGCATTGTTCGTCCTCACGTAATACGGAAACATAGTGTGCAAGGTTTTCTTCGGGCGGTGTATACGTGATGCCTTTACTATAATTAGGGGACTGGCGCAGCGGAACCAATGGATCGGTATACCCTAAAAAACCAATCTTAACGCCGCGGACATTCCAGATATAATAAGGCAGAAATATTAATTCTCCGCGCTTTCCATCGCCGAGGTCATGATACATATTGGCACACACCTTGGGCGCATCCAGCGCACCAAGCAATGTCTGCATGGCTTTCTTGTAATAGATCACTTCCCAGTTGCCGGGCAGATATAAATCATAGCCGAGCGCATTCAGAATGGGTACCATGGCTTTGCCGGTGGTTTTCACTGACAGTTCACTGCCCTGAAACATATCGCCGGTATCCAGGATAAACGTATCAGGATTTTGTTGCCGCTCTTTTTTAAAGAAGCTGGCCATATGTGCATAGCCTCCGGTCTTGCGAAATACTGGCTGTTCGTTTTCCCAGAAAAACTCATCATGCGGATGGACCTGGCAATGGACATCTGTTGTCTGCAGGATGTTGAGTGAATAGGTTTTGCCGGGTTCGTATGTATGCGGATGCTGATCTGTTTGTGTGGACTGTCCGGAAAGGATACCTGCGTTAGCCACCGACAAACCTGTGATCGCACTTGCAGTGCCTGCTTTTTTCAAGAAAGTTCTTCTGCTTGTGGTCATGATTATTTGGTCGTATTAGTGGAAAGAGTCTTTTGTTGGTCAACGATGGGTTTAAAGGGCCCATACTTATGTTGCTGTGGGGAGAAAGAGTCCGCATAAGGCCCGAAAGGATGATCGACCGGCTTCTTCTTGATGTCGGGCCAATCACCAGGCGTCTCAATATGTGGTCTGGGTTGTGAATTGACATAGGCTGCAACGTCCCATGCTTCTTCATCTGTCAGTAAAGGATTGAGGTGTGAAACACCTTGCGGCATATTATTCTTCGCATACCTCGCAAAATTTGACAAGCGGAACAACCCAGCGCCATCATTATAACTGTGTGGCCCCCATAACGGTGGATACAGATACTCGATGCCATCAGGCGTCTTTTGACCACTGCCATCTTTCATGTGACATGTGACGCATTTGGCTTCATACACTACTTTTCCTTTTTCAGGATCAGCTGCCCGATCGAGATATGCAAGGTCCTTTAAGCCTGATCCATTTGGTTTCTCTCCTTTGGCCACATTGGTGCCCAGGAAAGTGATATAAGCTTTAATAGCCTGCATTTCTCTGCTGGCCGTATCCAAAGCTTCGCCGTTGAGGCTGCGTTCAAAACAATCATTGACCCGCTTGTAGATGTCTTCGGTGGTACCGCTTCTCTCCCTGAACTTAGGATAAGTTGAAGCCACCGCGCTGTAATTGTTTCCAAACACCTTGGTGCCGGCATCCATGTGGCAGTTCTGGCAATTCATACCATTGCTGATTTGAGCGACCATGCCTTTAGGTCCAAGGTACTTTGCGGTATGGGCTATCAATTCCCTTCCGTATTCAATCCGTCCTTTGTTTTCCAGACCGTCAACAGTGGCTATATCCGGTGCTGACCAAAACACTTCCTTCTCCACTGGCTCATTCTCAGGGAGAATAATTCGCTCTGAACTGAAAACGGCTTGCCAAACATGATCCAGTTGATCACCAAATGAAACCGCTACGATAAAGGTTAGAATGGCAAGTATCAGGATAGTGACCACGGTGGTCAGTTGCCTGATGATCCTGGCCAATCGTTCGACCCGTGCCTCGCTATTTTCCATTTCAGCCTGGAGGTTGTCCATTAATGAGGCAATCTGTCTCTCAGTAATCCATAGGTCCATGTACCTGCAATGGCACTGAGCAGTGTGACGGCAATCACCGTGGCGCCTGAACCGATCAAAGCAAACAATGGACCAGGGCATGCCCCCGTAATGGCCCATCCCAGGCCAAACAAAAGGCCACCGTAGATCTGGCCCTTGTTAAAGGTCTTTGTATGAAATTCTATTTTCTCCCCATAGATCGTCTTGATGTCAAAACGTTTGATCAGCCAGACGGAAATCACTCCGATCATAACCGCGCTTCCAATCACACCATACATGTGAAACGACTGGAAACGGAACATCTCCTGAATCCTGAACCAACTGATGATTTCTGCCTTGATGAATACGACTCCAAAGGCGACCCCTACGGCGAGGTATTTCAGATTATGATACCATTTGTGGGTGAGATGGCTCTCATTGATGCACATGGCGTCAAGCGCACGCACTTCAAATTCCTCCGCTGTTTCGATACCATCACCAATTACCTGGGGTGTTTTTATGTCTGCCATGAAAAGAAATTTCTAAAGTGATAAGATAAAAGGAAGGATCAGGTTTGCCATAATAATGCCACCAATCATAAAACAGCATGTCGCCACTAAAGAGGGCCATTGCAATGTGGAGAGTCCCATGATGGCATGTCCGCTGGTGCAGCCGCCGGCATAGCGCGTACCGAAGCCAATCATAAAGCCGCCCACGACCATCATCAGAAAACCTCTCAGCGAAAACAAGGCTGGCCAGTTGAACACATCAACAGGCACCATGTTATCGAAATTGGTGATACCATAGTTTGACAACTCAGCAGTAAGTGCCGGATGCACGACGACCGGATTAGGATCCACGAGTAAGGTTACGGCCACTATCCCCCCGAGCACAATGCCGCTGACAAAAAACAAATTCCAGATTTCCTTTTTCCATTCGTACTTGAAGAATGGAATATTGGCGGGAATACATGCGGCGCAGATGTGCCGCAATGAGGATGAAATCCCAAAGGATTTATTGCCGATAATCAGCAAGACCGGAACCGTCAATCCGATCAGCGGACCGGCCACATACCAGGGCCAGGGATTTTTAATGAGATCGAGCATGTTGATAAAGATGTGATGTTTGAAAAACAATATTTACAAACAAGCAACAAGGTTATCTCCCGCAGAAGACAACCTTGTGCTCCATGTATGTCTCCGAATCTGATTATGACTTCATCACCTTGCTTTGACAGATATAATCTGTCTTGGGCAAGGATGTTTTGGCCATGGCATTAAAGCCGCCGTCGATTTCGGTAAAATTGTGATATCCTCTGGCCTGCAGGATACTCGCGGCAATCATACTGCGATATCCGCCTGCGCAATGCATGTAGAAATGTTGATCCGGATTGATGTCCTTGATCCAATCATTGATGTAGGCCAGTGGCTTGCTGTAAGCATCCTCCAGGTGTTCAGCGGCGTATTCGCTTTCCTTACGCACGTCGATCACCACGTCTTCGCCGATCTTCACTTTCTTCGCAAACTCTTCTGCGCTGATCCGATTTACACTACCTGTTTCATGTCCTTCCTTCACCCAGGTATCAATACCGCCTTTCAGATGACCTAATACATTGTCAAAGCCTACGCGGCTCAGCCTGGTCACTGCTTCTTCTTCACGGCCTGCTTCAGCGATGAGGAGGATGGGTTGCTTGACATCGACAATCATGGCCCCTACCCATGGAGCGAATTCTCCGGTGAGTCCAATATTGATGGACTGCGGAACATTCACTTTAGCGTAATCTGCATTGCCGCGGGTATCCAGAATCAATGCACCTGTTTCTTCCGCCACTACTTCAAATTCTTTTGGAGTGAGGGCGCGCATGCCTTGATTCAATACATTCTCAAAACTTTCATAGCCTTGTTTGTTCATGGCCACGTTCATGCCGAAATATCCTGGAGGAGGAGCGAGACCGTCAGTCACTTCCTTTACAAACTCCTGCTCTGTCATATCAGCTCTCAGTGCATAGTTGAACTTCTTTTGATTGCCAATGGTCGATACGGTCTCTTTGCTCATGTTCTTTCCACATGCGCTACCTGCACCATGCGCGGGATAAACCAGCACATCATCTGACAAGGTCATGATCTTATCACGAAGGGAGTGATACAGCGTTGCTGCGAGTTGCTCCATCGTCAGATTAGCGGCTTTCTGCGCGAGATCGGGACGACCCACATCACCAATAAAAAGGGTATCACCACTAAAGATGGCGTGATCCTTTCCATTTTCGTCTTTCAACAAATAGGTTGTGCTTTCCATCGTATGGCCAGGTGTGTGCAGCACTTTGAACGTAACATCGCCGAGTTTAAACTCCTGACCATCCTGGGCCACGATGATATCAAATCCGGCATTTGCATTTGGTCCATAGATGATAGGAGCACCTGTCTTGCGGCTGAGATCAAGATGACCTGAGACAAAGTCCGCATGAAAGTGGGTTTCGAAAATGTATTTCAATTTGACGCCATCACGTTCGAGGCGATCCAGATATGGCTGCACTTCGCGCAATGGATCGATGATGGCAGCTTCTCCATTGGAGGTGATGTAATAGGCGCCTTGTGCAAGGCAACCGGTATAGATTTGTTCTACATTCATATGCTTAGTTTGATTTATGCTTACAAAAATGTTCAGTTACAAATAAAAAGTATGTTACTAAGGTTACATTTCCCGAAACCGGGTCAATGTGCCTGAATCAGAGCATGGTTTCCCTGATGATGATAAAGGCTCCCATGACTAAAACAAACCAACCGAAAGCAGGTTTCAGCTTTTCCCCGTCAATTTTCTTTGACAGTGCCATGCCTATAAAAATACCAATTATGGCAAATACGGATATCGTAGCGAGAAAGGTCCAGTTGATAGGTGTTTCTCCGCTTTCTCCCATAAATCCAATCAGCGATTTGGCTGCGATAATCAGGAGAGAGGTACCCACCGCTTCTTTCATCGGAAGCCGGCTGAGCAGGACTAAGGCCGGAATAATTAAAAATCCGCCTCCCGCGCCCACCAACCCCGTGATGACGCCCACAATGGCGCCCTCCAGCAGGATCAACGGATAGTTAAATTTTTGTTGCCCTCCATCTTCGGGCTTTACTTCCTTTTGTTTTCTGATCATGCTGTATGCTGCGACGATCATGAGGATCGCGAAGAGGCCCAGCAATAGAAAGCGCTTGGTCACCACGAAGGAGCCTATTGCAAATACTTCGTCCGGAATGGCGGGAACGATATAGGCTCTCGTCATGAACACGGCAACGATCGAGGGAATCCCAAAGATGATGGCCGTACGCATATTCACCAATCCTTTCCGGAAATAGCTGACCGAACCTACCGCACTGGTGAGCCCTACGATAAAAAGTGAATACCCTGTGGCTAAAACGGCGTCAACATGAAACAGGTATACCAGAACAGGCACCGTCAATATACTTCCCCCTCCACCGATCAGTCCGAGTGAAATTCCAATAATGATAGATGAGATATAACCAACAATCTCCATAGTGTCGAATTGTGGGGCAAAAATGCCGGCTCCCGTCTGCAGGGTCGGTGACAATTGTTACAAAACAGACCTCCAGCGTTAAATCCGAAGGCCTTTAACCATGATTTAACACCTTAACCATATATGCAGGTACGTCATCAACTTTCCCTTACCATGAGCTTCCCTGCAAGGTGTATAAGTGCACTGACATCTACACCCGGAATTGTTTCCAACTGACTCAACCCCTTCTCCGCGTATTCTGCCTGCACCTTTTGGGTATACATCGCCGTATCCAGTTCTTTATACATATTTAATACCGGCTGAATATCTCCGCTTGAAGCTACTTTAGTGTATTCCAAAGCAAATTGTTTACGTCCCGGACCATTCAGTGCATTATAGGCATGCACGAATGGAAAATTCTTTTTTCCTCTTACGATATCCCCTCCCTGTTGTTTGCCGGTCAGGTTGGCATCGCCAAATACATCCAGGTAATCATCCTGTATCTGAAACCCAAGACCCATCATCTCGCCGAAAACATATAAGGCCGTTTGATCCTCCTGAGAAGCACCGGCAAGCATAGCTCCCATTTTCAGGCTACCCCCGAGAAGCACAGCTGTCTTTTTCCTGATCATTTCGAGGTAGGCCGAAGGAGATGGCGCATCCATGGCTTCAAAATCCATATCGAGTTGCTGCCCCTCACAAATCTCCAATGAAACTTTGCACATAAAAGAAGCCAGTGCGGAGCTGATCTCAAGGGGCCTTCCTGCTTCCAATAGCAAATCAAAACACCGGATCAACATCGCATCCCCGCTCAGGATGGCACTATTCCGGCCGTAGAGCATGTGCACCGTTTGCTTACCACGTCTTAATGGTGCTTCATCCATGATGTCATCATGCATGAGACTGAAATTGTGGAAGTATTCGATGGCCAGGGCTGCGGGTAGTGCGGGAGTCACATCCTCATGCCATAGATTGTAGGCCATGAGTAAGAGGACCGGACGAATGCGTTTTCCACCCAGTTCATTGATGTACCTTACCGGGGCATATAAAGTATCCGGCGAACCAAAGGGCTGATGGGCCGAAAGATATTCTTCGAATTTCCCGGCTAAAGTTGTGTAGTCGTACCGGTTCATGCGATTATGTCTTTTATTTTTAGGTCTTTCCGCGAATACCGCACTTTAATATTTTCGGTGTGTGGCTTGTGCCGGATAAAACAATAATGATGGTAAAGATGCGAAATAATTGGTCCATAGGGATTTACCTTGTCCTTACCCTGCTGATTCCTTTCTTCTATGGATGCAAAGGGGATTCGTCCACTGCTGCGCAGGCCGACTTAATCCTTTTTAATGGATTTGTTTATCCGGTCAAAAGCGCTCCCATACCGAACGGGGCCATTGTCATTCAAGACGGAAAAATCATCGCCATTGGACCTACGGGAGATATCCTGAAAACATGGGGTGATATGACAAAGGACACCCTCAATTGCCATGGCGCCTTTGTGATGCCCGGGCTTATCGAAGGGCATGGCCATTTCAGTGGACTTGGCTTTAACCTGCTTCAACTTGATCTGCTGAGCACATCCTCATGGGAAGAAATTGTGGACAGTGTAAGGATCAGGGCGGAAAAAGCTAAACCCGGAGAATGGATCGTGGGCCGGGGCTGGCACCAGGAAAAATGGAATACGCCTCCTACACAAACAGTCAATGGGTATCCGTATCATGACATGATGAGTCTTGTGTCGCCGGAAAATCCCGTTATGCTTTTTCACGCCAGCGGTCATGCCTTGTTTGCTAATCAAAAAGCGATGGATGCCGCGGGGATCAGTTTAGAAAGTGGTGATCCAAACGGAGGAAGAATCGTGCGTGATCATGCGGGCACTGCTTTAGGTGTTTTTGAGGAGAACGCTATGGACCTGATCTGGAAGGCATATAGTGATGAACAAGCCAGGTTAAATAAAACTGCTGACACGGAGGAATGGCATGCCGCCATTCAAAAAGTGCAGGAGCATTGTCTTGGTTATGGGATCACTTCGTTTCAGGACGCAGGGGCAGATTTTGAAGAAATTGCGAGATATAAAAGCATGGCCGAGCATGATAGCCTGGATATGAGATTGTGGTGCATGGTCAAGACATCTAATCAGGCATTGGAGGCGAATATCAATCTACTTCCAATCATGCGTGCTGGAAATGATAAGTTCACCTGCAGATCCATTAAAGGCTACATGGATGGAGCACTTGGTTCTTTTGGGGCCTGGTTGCTTGAACCATATGCCGACAAGCCCGGTTTTACCGGACAGAATACGACACCGGTTTCATCGATTGATACACTGGCCCAAATAGCGATCACACATGACTTACAGCTCTGTGTGCATGCGATCGGAGATCGAGGCAACAGGGAAGTATTGAATGTGTATGAAAATGCATTTAAGGCGCATCCTGATAAAAAAGATTTAAGATGGCGCATTGAACATGCACAACATCTGCATCCGGATGATATGCCGAGATTTAAAAATCTTGGGGTCATCGCTTCGATGCAAGGAATACATTGCACTTCGGATGCGCCTTTTGTAGTCAAGCGTCTTGGTGAAGAAAGAGCAAGTCAAGGGGCCTATGCATGGAGGCGTTTATTGGATTATGGGGTCATTATTGCGAATGGAACGGATGCTCCTGTGGAACGCGTCGATCCTTTCGCGAATATCTATGCCTCCGTGACCCGGAAAAGACTCGACACAGGGCAGGAATTTTACACTGAACAGTCCATGACCCGCGAAGAAGCTTTATATGCCTATACGCTTGGCAATGCCTATGCAGCGTTTGAGGAAGATATAAAGGGTAGCCTTGAACCAGGAAAATGGGCAGATATTGCTATTCTGTCAAACAATCTGCTCAACTGTAATCCGGACAGTATTCCCAAAACGAAAGTATTGTATACCATTGTTGGTGGTAAAGTAATTTATATGAACGCTAACTAGACCAATGGCCCAATTAAAAAAGAAAAAGGCCGGGTTTTCCTTTTTCGACCTCTCCTCTACTGCCAGCCCAACATCAAAATTCAATCTCTGGTTTGAACGGCACTTCCGCGTACTCGCGATTGCAGTGATTGCCATAGGGGCAATACTGAGGATATGGCTTTTAACAGAATTGCCACAGATGCCTTTCAGTCAATTGTACAAGGCACCGGATCTCGATATGGATTTCTTTGACCGGTGGGGGCAACGAATTGCAGAAGGGGATGTACTGACCGATACCGTGTTTCACCCTAATCATTTCTGGCACCGGATGATCACAGATACCCTGGGATTGTCTGCAGAGGCCGGCATTGAACAATGGAATCAATGGTATGGGGAAAAACAATATCACCAGGAACCGCTGTATGCGTTAATGCTTGGAGGTGCCAAGGCTTTTGGTGGAGACGGACATATGCTGATGTACATCCTGCAAATGCTGTTAAGTCTGTTGAGCACCTGGTTAATCATTTGGCTGGGCAGGCACTATTTCAATCACGCCGCTGGAATCTTAGGCGGATTACTATTTGTGCTTTATGGTCCCGCATTATTATTTGACGCAAGTCTTTTGCGGACCAGTCTCTCCACGACATTACTGCTTGGAGTTCTTGTTGTTGGTGAACAATTGATGGCCGGTCGAAAGCAGGGATTTCTGATGGGATTGATCGGAGGATTATCATACTTACTGTTGACGACTACCCTGATTGTCTGGTTGCCGATTACATTGCGTTGGCTCTATCTGCGGGCAAGGACCTTCAAGGCCTCACTCTCCGTCCTTGCCGGGTTTGGCATTTGTATAGCGTTTCTTGTGTATCGCAATGCAAGTGTAGGCGCGCCATTATTCTCTTCCTCAAGCGTAGGCGCGATCACTTATGTCATGGCTAATTATCCAGGCTATCAGCCAGAACTTGGATTTGCCTATTACCCCGGGGCTGCAACAATCATGCAAGCCACCAATGGCGAGACGATATCTTCTGCCTTAATGGTCATCGATCAACATGACCATTTCCTGGATTGGGTCTGGCTTCAGTTTAAAAAATTGGGAGCGGTATTCCATTGGTATGAGATTCCGAATAACATCAATACCTACCTCGCCGCGGAATTCAGTGATGCGCTGAAAGCCACGTTCCTCCCCTATGCTGTTATCGTTGCACTCGCATTGCCTGGTATACTTATTCATCTCCGTCATCGCAAAACCATCAATCTATTTTGGGCCATTTTTGCACAGATCGTGATCATGGTGATTTTCTACGTGCTTTGCAGGTTCAGGATACCTATGGTGGCCATGCTATGTGTATATGCCGGTTTCACATTGCAATGCTTTGGCAACATGAGACAACCCAAATCAATCTTATTACTGGCGGTGATTATTTTATCAGGTTGGGCTTTCGTCAACAGGCCCTGGCCGAACATCCCGTTATTATTTACGCGTGGGGATCTGCAAACAAATTTTATCCATTACTATCAACCCAAAATTGATAACCTCTATCAAAAAGGCGACAAGCAAGGCGCCATTGCTTTATTCACGACGTTTACAGAAACAATACCTTCTTTTATGAAGGACAAGAACCTTAAAAACTCATTGCATCATCCCTGGCAACAGGATCTGGCTTACTATTATAGTTTAGTCTATCGGGATATCAGCAGTTTGTACAAAGAGACCGGTGATACGATCCAGGAAAGCGTCTATAATAAGAAGGCTAAAAAACTAATGAAAGCCGCCAATCGTAATTAATCCCTCAAATCCGCAGCTCACGATGCCTCTGATGCCAGGGACAGTGCGGCCTCAGCGATAGCCTTTAGATCATGATCCAGCATACATTTAAAATGACCTTTGGGACATTGCTGATACCCCAGCTTTGAGCATGGCCTGCAATGCAGATTTTTTTGTTCAACACTTATCCATCGGGTGCCAGACTCTCCGTAGTAAGGATACATGCCAAAAGCCGGCACAGTATTTCCCCAAACCACGACCTGAGGCTTTTGGAGTGCGGAAGCAATATGCATCATCCCTGTATCGTGCGCGATGATCGTCATGGCCTGTTGAAGCACAGAGGCCGATTGATAAAGATCAAATTTACCGCAGGCATCAAAAACTTCTTTATCCGGAACCATAGCGAGTATTTCCTGTGCTTTCCCGATCTCGCCTTTACCGCCCAGCAACACCACAGGGCCATTAAGCAGTGCTATCAAAGTAGCAACTTGCCGCGTAGTCAAGCACTTTGTCTGATGTGCAGCGCCGATGACAATGACTGTATAGGTTTTTGGTTTATACCCAGTGGTGGTTATGACATCAACTTCCTTGCCTTCCGGGATCGTAAAGTCAAGTCCGGCATTATCCTTCATTACGCCGAGCGGCTTGACCGTCTCCATATAACGGTCCACGATATGTTTTTCCGGTAGCCGATTGATCC